>CBINBC010000009.1:0-128200 GCA_966248825.1 uncultured Fluviicola sp. | reverse complement strand
ACCCGCGACCCCGACCTTGGCAAGGTCGTGCTCTACCAACTGAGCTACTCTCGCATTATTTTCAATTTTAATTGATCCCGACATGTTCGTCGGGGCAATACCGTTCCTCTCTTGGAATCGGGTTGCAAATCTAATAATTCCTTTGTTCAATTTGCAAGGTTTCACGGACTTTTTTTTGTTTTTTTTCGATTTAAACGGTTGAGCCTGGGATTATGGATTCATTAACCTCCCGTTAACTTCTTGATTTCGTTTAATTTCTTCCATACCATTTCAAATGCAAAAACGGTCGCGAAGTAAACTTCTACAACCGCTTTTTCAGATTTTAGGTTAGAATAAGTAAGCAAAAAAAAGCTCTGAGGATCTCAAAAACCATCGCAAACAATAACAATTAGAGAAAAAAATTCCCGATGTAAATTGTATTACTTGATTTGGCCAAGCTTTTCCAATTGATTAATTCGATCTCTCACATTAAGTAGGTTTTTAATGCAGTCAACTTTATTTTTATAACCCTCACTAGATGAACCAATGATTTTACCTCCTACTTGAATAGTCCATCTCCATTCATCTTTTTTGTCTTGAAAAACCTCTAAAACAGGGTTTATTGTTATTCCGGGAATTTTCATAATCCTAGTGTTTGTGTGATTACATTTATTTCTCAATTAAACAAGCTGTGTATCCTAGCTTCGAGGCTTCGGACAATGTGACAGACTTAATGGTGTGCGTGCATTTTTGAAGTCCACGACATTTTTGGGAATAGTGGTATTTCTTCGCTGTTGGGCTGACGCAGATGTAAACAGTTTCAGATTTAGAAAAAACCAGTGTAGCGAATATTAGAAGTGCGAATATTGTTTTCATAAGTTAACGTGGTTGTTTATAAGTCCTGTCACAAATCATGAGCGCAGTTGATTCTTTACAGTATAAATCAAATATTGAGCGGGAAATAGGTTTGTAATAAAGATTATAATTCCTGAAAACATATTCTTGTCGATTGTTACAGAGATACCAACCACTAATATTTAGCTGTTTAATGACATAATCTGATAGCTGTAAAATTCCGGTAGAGAGGATCTTAATTATTGTAATTTTTAGCTTGAAATCCAATTTTATCAATACATCTACAATTTGAGAGGCTGAAACATCTTTGAAATGTGTTTCTTGAGAGTAGGAAAAGATGGAGGATACAACTAGACAGAATGTTAAAATCATTTTTTCATGTTAATGTATTGATGTCAATGTTTAATTGTTTAGTCCACTGCGTAGTAGGGACACAATAAGTCAAATTGTAAGTTTCGTCAGTTTACTAAATTCCTTATTCAGATGACTTAACAATATGCTTCATAAAATTGAAGAAATTCGATGTTTGACTAAATGTGAACAAGTTTATTATTGAAGCTAGAACAAGTACCAATGAAAAAATTACAAGATAAATTCCTAGACAGAAAATAATGGTATTTATCCAGTGAGCCTGACTTTCATTGATTTTAATATTCATGCTTCTTATCATTGAAGTAAAGAAAAACAAGATCAACACACAAACCTGAAAGAATACTATAAAAGCAAATTTTGCAATGGCCTTTTGAAAATATGACACATTAAAGTTGTTTTCTTTCTGAAATTGTTCCGATTGTTTTTTTGAACTCCTTTCAATAACTTCAGGATTGCCAAATGTAATTATGAGTGTTAAACCTGCGAGACTCAATCCAACTATCCCACCTAATAAGGAAATTGCGACTGAATTCAACGAATCAATCAGTTCCAATTCATCCGGTATTTCTTTAATATTTAAACTGTACAGGGTTATTACTACGAGGGCAATTATTCCAGACCAAAAATTGAACTTGGTCCAAAGTAACTCTCTTAAACCTCCAGAATTATGAATAATCCCATTAATACCTGATTTGAATTTATGCTTAATTAATTTACTGTCATCATCGCTAATCATGTGAACTTCTTCCTTTTAATTGTTGTAATATCTTAGTTATTAGTTTTAATTCGATGTTTCCGGATCGCTCAACTGTCGCACGAATAATATCAGGGTGATTCTCTGTATTTATTATTTTAGAACCTTCATCGGTTTCAATTTTTGCTTTGACTTTACCATTCTCTTTAGCCAAATCTAATAACCCTCGGGCAAAGACAGCCTCAGTATCAATTTCCCCAGTTGAGTCGGGCACCATCACAACTCTAGTTTTCCCTATATGAGCCTCTCTCAAGTAGTCATCCATGGTTTCATCATGATCTCCGCCTAATCCCGGATTGGAATATGAAACTGTCAAATCCAAAGATTTCACCACACTGGAATAGATTTCATCAAAAATTTGATCGCTTTGTATAATGTTTACTTCGCAAGTCCTATTCTCGGTTTCAAGAATTAGATCGGTAGCATGTTTTAAGTAATGAGCCATAGCTTTTAAGGGTGCTGGACCTCGTTTTGAGGTTTGTTCGATTTTACCTCTTTTAATAAACGCAAACCTATGCCCGTCTGGATAGAACACAAACTCATGAGTTGCTCTCCTACCCTTAACATTTTCTGGAATTGAATAATTAGTTGGAGAATCGTCCTCCTCAACCCATTCAACGTCTTCAAGACTTACATATTTCGATATGACCCCATAAAAAGCTGAACCATCATTAGTTTTTATGGTATCAAGCTTAGTCATTTTGTAATAGTAAGCACCAAAGTTGATCACATTACCGGAGTTATATAAATGTTGAATTAGTTTAGTATAGTAAAGCTGTGTATTTACTTGAGCTGGTAAAACGGTCAGATTAACCGCATAATACTGGATTTCTATAGTTGGTATTTTTCTCATAACAATCAGTGAATATTTAGCACTTAATGGAGCTTAAAACTTAGATACATTTAATGTTGTGATTTATAGTTTTAACCAATCAAAATCGATCAAATGACTCAAATTATCAGTTAATTTATTATCTGGGTTAGAGCGTAAGTACTTTCCATTAAGGGAGTGTACCACATGAATGTTTTCTCCCTCGGCCCAATTCGCTGTTTTATAGTTCCATAACCATGTAATTGCAGTGTTACCAGTTGTTTCCAATAATTTAATGGCGTCTGATTTAGTCGTTTTTATTCCTCTTTTTGTTGGACCAGAATGAATTGCATAATGAGTTATTACACCATCATCATCTTTCCAAATTCCTGAGATTTTGTATTCTGCCATGATTTTGTTTTTTAATAATGTTTTCCGACAAACATCAACAACTAAAAACATACTCACAACACATTCTTTCCCAAACCGCAATTCTAGTTTCCGAAATGGAAAAAATCAATAAATGTGAGTCAAAAAGATGAAGGGTTAAGTTTATTGAGCTGGCTAGGATTTATCCATCATTCGCCTCAAATCCCTTTTATAGGTAAGCGATATGTTTAAAACGGTTCCTGTTGTGAGTCGAACAGTATTCGCAGTAGTGGATTCTATGTGCTTTTTGTTGATGAAATGAGACTTATGAATACGTATGAAGTTAGGGTGATCCATTTGCTCAGCAACTTTTCCCAGATTTGCACTAATTTCCCATTTGAGTCCGTTGATGAAATGGATTTCGCAATAAGCTCGATCCCCCTTCAAATAAGCTACTTGGTCGGGGTGAAGAGGTTTACGAATGCCAGCTTTAACAGTGAAAAAGCGCATCGCATCACGCTTTGTATCATCAATCATTTTTTGTGCTTCAAAAATGCCATTGCGCAGATTCAAACGATCTATGGGTTTTGAAAGAAATTTCAGCGAACCGGTTTTTACAGCCTTGTCATACATACCTTCTTCCTCGATGCCTGTAAGATACAGAAAAGGAATTCCCATATTTTGTAACTCCTCCGACAAATCAATCCCAGTCAACCCGCCTTTCAGTTCGATGTCCACCAGAGCGAGTTCCGGTTTGACCGTACGGATCAATTCCAGTGCTTGCTCGTAGCTTTCGGCAATACCTGTTACCTCATGATTGAGTTTCTCCAACTTTTCCTTCAGCTCTTCCGCAGCAAAAGGCTCATCTTCCACAATTAAAATTTTCATTCCGATCATTCAATCCTTCCCGCCAAAAATAAGGAAAATCAATTCACGCATTTTGTGTCTGTTTCAAGTGTTTTCATTTCGATTAAAAAAAATCAGATGTTGATCGAAAAAAATCAAAAAAATAAAGTCAATTGAAAATCAGTTGTTTACATTTTTCACGAATCGCTTCCACGTAGTTTTTTTCTGTCCTACGATTTCTCGGGGCTGTTTACGAATCTTTGTCCTGTCAGTCGCCGGTAACGCTTCCCGATAGCTAAAGGAAGACAGGTGCACTACCGGGGCCCGGAACCCGGTCCGGCTTCTGACAAATGCCTGCGATGTTTTCCCTTTCGGGAGAAGAGGCGAAAGCAGAGCAGGCATATTCTCCCAACAGAATCGTCGTGCGGCACCCGCCAGTAGCGGGCAAGCTCCACGGCAAGTTAGAAACAGTTTAAAGAAAAGTAACATGAAAACAAATAAATTCATGATCGCTTCCCTGTTGATTCTTGTGGGAATGGGCGCGATCACAGTATCCTGTAAAAAAGAAAACGTAACGAATCGAAAAGCAAAGATCATTATTGAGAATGATCCTGAAAAAACGGGAGGGGACCATGACCCTATCATCCGTGTACGGGTAAAAAAGAAAAACACGCTGGCACCGGTTGATAACGCTCTTGTTGGAACCTATACCTACGGTACCGATGAGCAAGTGAATGAAGGTTACACCAATTCGTCAGGTGAATACGACCGCCAGGTTCCGGAAGGGATTTATTACTTCCGGGTAACAGTAAGCGGTATGGATCCACTGGTAACGGATACCATTCATGTGTATACCGACGTACAGCCAACTATCCTGATAGAAGATTAATACGCCGTAAAAGTCCGGGAATTCCGAAAGTGATCGGGAGCCCGGACTTTTTTACTAGAACGGAACTATAACTTCGACCTTACACCCATTTTCGTTGTGATAAGTAATTACTCCATTGATCGAAGAAAGCAGCTTGCTGATGATGTCACGCCCTTTTACCCTTTTCGATTGTAACAGCTCTTCCGGTAATCCCGGACCATTGTCATGTACAGTTAGTACGACGTCGTCATCGTATCGCTTCAGCGAAATTGTCAGTGCAGGTTTCATTACACTAGTCAAACCATGTTCAATAGCATTGCATATCAATTCATTCAACACAATTGCAATCCGCATTGCTTTATCGTAATCCATAAAAATGTGGTCCAGTTTCCTTTCCACATGCAGGTTATTCTCATCGGGCAACAGGTGCATTTGCAGTTCTGAAATCAAATGATCGAGGTAAGCATCCAGCTGCACATGCTTATCCCATTGCTTGGAATTCCCAAGCAAATAACCCTGTACCAGCGACATTGCCTCCAGTCGATGAATATTCACATCTAAAACACGGATAACTTCTGCATGTGATGCCTTGTTTCGATCAGATCTCAAAATGCCGGAAAGCATACTGAAATAGTTTTTAGTGCGGTGACTCAACTCATGGTGCAGGTGCTTGATTTCGTCTCGTTGAATTTCCGCCTGTTTTTGATGTTCTTCCGCTTGTTTCCTAAGGGCTTCCGCTTGTTTTTTTCGACGTCGTGTTTGGTAAAGTGCAACTCCTGCGAATAGAGCTATTCCTCCAACTCCTACAAGCCAGGCAGTTAAACGCTGATTGCTTAACCGGTCGATATTTGCTTGTTTTCTCCGGAGTTTCAACTCGGCATTCTTTCTTTCAACGTCGTAGGAAATTTCCAGTCTTGCTAATTCTTTGCTGTTGAGTTGATTAGTTGCTTTTTCTTTTGTGGTGAGCAATTCACGATACTTCTCAACAACTTCAGGACCGGGCCGTTTATTTTCGATCAGTGATATTTCTCCTTGCAATGCATCTTGTAATAATGTCCAATCGGAAGAAGTTCTCGCTATAGTCTGCGTCCGATGATAGATTTCCAGGGCTTTTTTCTCTTCGCCTGCAGAGCTGTAATAGTCTGCCAGGTAGCACATACTTTCTGCTACTTTCGGTGAATTCCCGATGGTTTTACCAATAGTGTATGCTTGATGGAGGTAGCTGTAAGCTTTTTTGGATTCTCCGACAGCAATGTATAGTTTTCCCAACGAACATAAGGTGTTGATCAAATTCGACTGATTATCGAGCCCTTTTTTCTGACGAAGTGCTTCCTGTAAATAAATTTCAGCTTTGGCATAATGTTTCCAGGCCAGGTGCACATCTCCGATATTATTATACGAATCTGCAATGCCCTTAGCATATCCTATTTTTTCTCTTATCTGAAGTGCCTGTTCATGATAGGTTATAGCTTTTTCAAAATTGCCAAGATCAAGCTGCATCACGCCAATGGAGTTCCATGCCGAAGAAAGCTCTTTCAGGTTGCCTAGCCGTTCAAAGTCCCGTGCCGAGTTCAATAATTCCTGCATGGCCTTTTTATACAGCCCAATTTCATTATACACGAGTCCAAGATTGTGTAATGCTCCAGCTGCAAGACTGTCATTACCTGCCTTTCTGTAAATCTCCAATTCTTTCTGATACCAATCGATGCATTGCTTGTATTCGCCGGTTTGATAATAAACAACCCCAAGGTTATTGTAAAAGACAGAACGCTCTTCCGGATCAAGATTTTCAGGCATTATTTTCAGCGCATCCTGCAGGATTAATTTAGCTTGCGGAATATCTCCATCCATCAGGGCTTGACCGCCTTGATCTAATAACCTGTAAAACTTTGACTGGCCGTAAGTTCCGGCAGACAAAACAAACACAAACAAAAAGAGTGCATAGCGGAGCATAATTTCAGTATTTTGGCAAATGTAATTAAACTTTCGCCCATGAAAATTTTGATAGTTGAAGACGAACCTTTTGCTGCTGATGACCTGCATGAGAAATTGGAGCAGCTTCAACATCATGTTACCGCAATAGCAGAGGACTATAACAGTGCCTTGAAAGCTATCGAAAGCGAGCTCCCGGAATTGGTAATTATCGATATCGGGCTGAAGGGCGAACGATCAGGAGTTGATCTTGGGGAAAAACTGGCTGCAATGAATATCCCGCACATGTATCTTTCAGGGGTGCAAGACATGAATACGTATATGCGGGCGAAAACGACAGCTCCGCTGCGTAACCTTGCCAAGCCGATCGATCTGATCAATTTGCGAAATGCCCTGGATGTAGACTTACAAATACAGAAAACTTCCTCCAATACCGTCTATTTGATTGCAGACGGAAATAAAAGCAGACAGCGTATCAACCCAAATACCATTTGCTATATTGAAGCAGATGGAAGCTATTGTAGTGTTTATCTGGAGGATAAAATGTATAAACTGACGATGAACCTGAAAACAGTTCTTCAAAAACTCGATTGGTCGGGTATCGTCCGTGTCAGCAAATCACATGCTATTAACCTTCAGTATATCAAAAGTAAACTCGGGAATCGCCTTGAGCTGACTAACGGCGTAAAAATAGACATCGACCCGAAATACAAAGATCAGGTAACCCTTTACCTGAAATCGATCTGATCTCGTAAAAGATTTTCCTGTTCACACAAAAAAAATAGTTCGTTTCAAAAAATTAATTTCATTTCCCGATTCGATCTTCGTTCTCTTTAGAGTCTGATTCCAAACAACTAACAATGGCTCTACATTACGAACCTGATAAAATCATACAGCTCGTTCAGCTTTGTTCCTGGAGGGAACGTACCGAAATGTCCCAGGGTGGACAAATGACACTGGCAAACAAATTGGCACCCGGAGAAAAAATCAATGATCGTTACATTGTAGATCTGATGAGCGATGCGCGCAAAGGTGTGAAAGACGGTACCACTATCAAAAAAAGTGAATCTCACATGAACCTCTTGTTGAATCATGTTGGATTCCATAATTGGGATGACTGGAAAACTGCTTTGCGTGTACCAGGAAATTTTCTTTCCCCGGAAAATGAGAGTTTTGATACCCCGGAAGAGAACCTTTTTGCAATTGTTTTTCCGCAACAACTGGAAAAACTGCTGATTCCGACCTTAACGTTTGTCCAGAAAACGGTTCCGATTGAAACACGTTCTGTCAGTGAAACATCGCTGATGGAGTTAGCAAAGCATGCCATTGGATTGCTTGAAAACAAGTCGGTGATTATTTGCGCCATTCCTTTATCATGGAAAGATCAGGCTGGAAAAATACGTCAGCCGTCGTGGGGAGATTTTTCGGGTACAAAACGAATACTACCTGTATGGATTGATGAAGATGATGCGTGGAATACGGCTGCTCCTTTTATCTCTCCTAAAGAGCAATCTATAGCCGGGCTTCCGGGAATATTGACCGGTCTGCTGTTTTTAGAAAACTATGTAAAGCAGGAAACAGCGGTAGCACAAAATCAAACAAACCAAGCCGCGAAAAACAATGGTCCCCAGTTTCACAATTCCACGGTAGGGTTTTACATGCAGGGAGGAACGGTTCATAATCTTGTTACAGGAGGGGATCAGGTCATCAACAACCATTTCGATTAAGATTTCCTTTTGAATTATGAATATCCAATATAGCCATTAATCCAGAAAAAAATGCAGAATTCAGCTTCGAACGGTACTCGCTTATTCAGCCAAAATAATGTGGCTAAAACACAGACCATTAACAATTATCTATTGGGAGAAATCTCCATAATAATCGGTGTACTGCTGTTGGGGCTAAGTCCGTTTACAATCATTTATCCACCTTTTTCCCTTGTATTGGTCATTTCAGGTTTATCTCTGCTCTTAGTTCGCATCTTCAAATTTACTTTAACAAAAAAGGCGCAAAATATTGCCCTGATAGCTTTGCTATTGTTAAACGTACCATTTGCTATCGCTTTTGGTCGAGAAAGATCCAGATTGGAACAAGCCAACCACACCCGGTTATTAAATGAGCAACAGGCCATGTTGGATGAAAAGCAACGCATAGATAGCCTGAATACTTGTTTGCAACGAATAGATAGCCTATACCGTAATGGGGAAGTTGATCTTGCTATGCTGGAGTTAGACAAAGCCGATCTGCTGGCAGAAAAGGATGGAGAAAAGGCGGATATCAATCAAATCAGGATAGAAGTCTCTCTGTTCAAAACAAAGCAGCTGATGAAAAAACATCAGTACAATATGGCAATCGATCTGTTGACCAGCTTGTATCCACTAGACACCAGTAATACCAATGTGCTTTATCAACGCGCAACCTGCTTTGTCAAAGTCAAACGCATTGAAGAGGCCGTGAAAGATGCAAAAAGAGCTATGATTCTCGGTCATAGCGATGCGGGTAAACTGTACGATAAGATTAATCCACTTAAGAAGCGAATAGCCTATTACTGCACACTCTGTGAAGACGGAACATATTCTCAGGCAACCGGGCAAGGTGCCTGTTCACATCATGGGGGCGTAGCCAGGTGGAATTACCCGGTTTACGAGACTTCGAGAAAATATGAATAGCGAAAATTAGTAATTATGAAATACCTATACATCATTCTTGTTTTACTACTGGCCAAACAATTGAATGCCCAGGTAAAAACGATCTCTTACAAAATCGTTCCTTTGGTAGAAGACAGACAATATGAATTGGACGGGGGCGTAATTGTTCTAAATACATCACGGGTTATCATTCCAGTTAATCTCCCCGAGAATACAATAGAATGGTATTACATGTTTGCTTCCTATTCGAATGAAGATGTGTTGAACAAAAGAACATCAGAAATCAATTTGGCCACTAAACTTTCACTTGCGTTGGATCAAACCGGACTCACATCAGCTCTGGTTTCTACGCTTTTAACTCCTAACGGTTCCTCCAGCTCAAACATCTATGTGTTTGGGGATCGTTATAATGCTGTCAACTTCGTCAATAAAACAGACTGGGATTTATTTCCTGAATACTGGAAGTATTACGATCAGGTATCCATTGAATCTGCAACTCATGGGAAACAAGTGATTAGGTTTGCGCCAAAAGAACAGTTTTATATTGGGATTCAGGCGGGACCATCGCCAGTTCTAGTAGATGTGGAAATAGTGGCAATTGTTGATGAATCCGTTACTGATTACAGCATGAGGTCTGAATCAGCTATTGCGGAGACCAAAGAGTACAACATGGCTACTACTTATGGTAACCTCGGTTGGCAGTATTATGAGGAGGGAAATTTGGAGAAAGCAATTGAATACAGTTTGAAAGCGCTAGAACTCCATTCGAGTTTAGGGTACGTTCATGCAAATTTGGGATTGTTTAACCTGATTAAAGGGAATCATGATCAAGCAGATGAATTTTACATCGAAGCGATTATGAACTTTAAAAATGAAAAACTTTCCGGTAGAAACTATGTGAAAGCAGCCATTGACGATATCAATGTGGCTAAAAAAACTTACAAGGAAATGACTGGTTACGAGGCAATCCTAAAAGAGCTTCAAAGAGAATTTGACAATTGGTAAAGGTCAAAGTCACCCTCCCGTTAACTTCTTGATTTCGTTTAATTTCATCAGTGCTTCAACAGGAGTTAGCGTATTGATGTCGATTGAAACTAATTGATCGTGGATCTGCTCCAGTACCGGGTCGTTCAGCTGAAAGAAGCTCAACTGCATGTCGGAACTGTTTCCCGCATGCACCACTACATCTTTTACAGATTTCACTTCGCTGGAGCGGTGGTTCAGTTCCAATTGTTCCAGCATCAGTTCTGCCCGTTGAATCACTTTGTGCGGCATTCCGGCCAGTTTCGCCACGTGGATACCGAAGCTGTGTTCGCTTCCGCCTTCCACCAATTTGCGCAAAAAGATGATTTTCTGTCCGACTTCTTTGACGCTTACATTGTAATTGTGGATGCGGTGGAATTGGACTGCCATCTCATTCAATTCGTGGTAGTGGGTAGCGAAAAGCGTTTTTCCCTTCGCTTGTGGAAACTCGTGAATGTATTCGGCTATGGCCCATGCAATGGAAATCCCGTCGTAAGTGCTGGTTCCGCGGCCAATTTCATCCAGCAAAATCAAACTGCGGTCCGAAAGGTTGTTCAAAATACTGGAGGTTTCATTCATCTCAACCATGAACGTGGACTCACCCGAGGAAATATTGTCCGAAGCGCCGACGCGTGTAAATACTTTGTCCACAATACCTAAGATGGCAGCGTCTGCCGGAACAAAACTTCCCATTTGTGCCATGAGCACGATCAAAGCCGTTTGCCGCAGCAAAGCACTTTTACCCGACATGTTCGGTCCGGTGATCATGATGATCTGCTGTTCTTCCTTGTCCAGGTAAACATCATTCGGTACGTATTCTTCTCCCGGTTTCAATTGCCCTTCAATCACAGGATGACGGCCGTTTTTAATATCGATCACATAACTGTCGTTGACAACCGGTCTTGCGTAATTCTTTCTTACAGCCAGGTCGGCAAAGCCGGTAAGGCAGTCTAATTGTGCAATCAGGTAGGCATTTCGTTGGATCTGCCCCACAAAAGTGCTCAGTTTTTGCACCAGTTCGAAATACAACTGTGCCTCGATGGTAGCGATTTTGTCTTCGGCCCCGAGGATTTTTGTTTCGTATTCCTTTAGTTCAGGAGTAATGTAGCGCTCGGCACTTACGAGTGTCTGCTTGCGGATCCATTCTTCCGGAACTTTGTCTTTATGGGTATTGCGCACTTCCAGGTAATACCCGAATACGTTATTGAATGCGACTTTCAGGCTTGGGATTCCGGTTTTCTCGGATTCACGTTCCTGCATCGCTTCCAGGTAATCCTTTCCGCTTTCCGAAATGGCGCGTAATTCATCCAGTTCCGCATGAACTCCTTCCGCAATGACAGGGCCTTTACCCAGCATAACTGCCGGATCTTTCAACAGGAACTTTTCAACCGATTGAATAAATTCCTCACACGGTTCAATGTGTTTTGAAAGCTGTTTCAATAATTCACTTTCACTCTGAGAACAGGCATCACGCAGTGGTGACATGTGCTCTAAGATGCGCGAAAGTACACGTAATTCTTTGGGATGGATTCTTCCGACGGCGACTTTGGAGATCAGTCGTTCCATATCGCCGATCTCGCTCAACTCGTGCTCAATCTCAGCGCGAAGACTACTTTTTTCGGCCAGGTCGGCAACAGCATCCACACGCAGGTTGATCTGTTCCGGGTTTTTGAGTGGCATGACGATCCAGCGTTTCAGCAAACGGTCTCCCATGGGGGTTTTTGTTCCGTTTACCACGTCGAACAGGGTTTTTCCGCCCTCGTTCAAAGGAGTAATCAGTTCCAGGTTGCGAATGGTGAAACGGTCGAGCCACACGAATTTTTCTTCTTCAATGCGTTGGATCTGGGTAATGTGTCCCAGTTTATCGTGCTGTGTTTCGCCCAAATAATGAAGAATTGCTCCGGAGGCAACAATTCCCTGCTCCAGGTCGTCTATCCCGAATCCTTTCATGGAGTTGGTCTGGAAATGACCTGTCAGTTTCTCCTTTCCGAAATCGGAAGTGAAAACCCAGTCATCCAGGCGGAACGTGTAATATTTTGTTCCGAAAAGCTCCTGGAAAAGCGTGTGTTTATTCTTTTGGTAAATGATCTCACTGGGTTCGAAACCCTGGATCAGTTTATTGATGTATTCCGTATTTCCCTGTGCAGTGAAGAACTCCCCGGTTGTTACGTCCAGGAATGAAATTCCGTGTATATCCTTTCCAAAATGAATGGCAGCTAAAAAGTTATTGTGGTGACCGTCCAGGATTTTGTCGCTGAAAGCAATTCCGGGAGTTACCAATTCGGTTACCCCGCGTTTAACGATCGTTTTGGTCATTTTCGGATCTTCCAGCTGATCGCAGATTGCTACCCGGTGCCCGGCACGTACCAGTTTTGGAAGGTACGACTCCAGTGAATGGTGTGGAAACCCCGCCAGTTCTATTTCGGATGGTGATCCTGCACCTCTTTTTGTCAGAACGATTCCGAGTGTTTTGGATGCAGTGATCGCATCTTCACCAAACGTTTCGTAGAAATCACCTACGCGAAAAAGCAGCAAAGCCTGAGGATGTTTCGCTTTGATCTCATTGTATTGCTTCATTAAGGGCGTTTCTGCCGGATCTTTTTCTTTTTTTGCCACGCAGGTATGAATTATGGAATGGCTCAAATTTACTATCAAAGAAGCAAGGAGCGCAATTTTTGTTTTTCATAGTTTTCAACATTTCTTAATCCGGGCTGACCGCTAAAAGCACTCCGGCCATTCCGTGAAAGCTCAAAATGAATCCAATCCCCAGGCGAAGAGCAACAGGAATGCCGTCCAGAAAATAGTAACAGCGGAAGCAATCAGTCCAAAATAACCGAAGAAATTGCGTCGATAGTCGGACTTGTTTCTTCGATATCGTTTCACCGAGATGATCCCGAAAATAAAAGAAAGCAGGACCATGAAACAAGCAATCACTATAGTTGGTAAGGCATTGAGTGCGAAAATAGAAATCACCCCCAGGGCCAGTGAGCAGAAATAAAGTCCGAAGGACATCACACCGAAAAGCTCAAATACTTTCCGTTCTTCCGTTTCCCAAGGCTGTTTTTTTATTTTTTGACGGATTAGAGAAGTCTTTTTATGGTTTTCAGGTTCAATGTAGTTTATGATCTCAGGGTCTTTAGCCGGAGTGATTGATTCAACGATACTTTCCCGAAATACCGGTTCCGGAAGGCATTCCGGGAATGATTCTTCCGTTTCCGGGATTGAATTGTTTTCGAAAGCCACACAGGATGTCGGATCAATTTCCTGCTCCCTTTCTGAAATTCGGTTTGAGGTTTCAGCTTCGTCCTTCTTCGGGATTTTTTTCTTCCACTCGATGTGATATCCCTTTTGAAAAACCCGTTTTTCAATGGTGCAACCGCTGATTAGCAGTATTGTAGAAGCAAGGACAATTAAGATGGTTTTTGTTTTCATGCAGTTTTTGTGTTATTCAGGCCATCCTGACAGGAAAAGGATTGCGGTTATTGTTAGTATGAAAATTCCTAAAACAAGCGTCCCGGCTGAAGCAAATAATCCGAAATATCCGAAGAAATTCCCCTCATAAAGTTCTCTGTTCCTGCGGAATCTTACCGCGGAAACGATTCCAAGGATTAATGCCGTCAATAATAAAAGGGCTGTAAAACCAAGAACAGCGATAGGATTGGTTGCAACTATTGCACAAAGTCCTAATCCCAATCCAAGGAAATAGAATACGAAGGAAGCAATTCCTGTCGGCTCAAATTTTCGGGGAGTAATTTGTATCTGATCGTCTTCATCATTTTGGTATTCCAAAGTTGTTTTTCGAGGTTGTAATTCCGAAACTGATTCGGATAATTTCCTTTTGGATGAAGAAGCTTTCGATTGACCGGAAATTTTCGTTTCTGAGTAAAAGGATATCCTTTCAGCTTCGGGTTTTTTGGGAATAGGTGAATTTATTGCTGTGTCTTCCTCTATTGTTGGTTTTTCTTCCTGTTTTTGTTTTTCAGAATAATGATCAGAAGAATTATGCAGACCGGTTATTCTTTCTGAAATTTTATCGGATTGCGTTTTTCTCTTCCACTCAACGTGATATCCCTTTTGAAAAACCCGTTTTTCAATGGTGCAGTTGGTGAGTAATGTGTATGCACATGCACTCAGAATAATGGCGATTAATTTAGTCTTCATGTGGATAAGATTACAGTCGAATATAATTAAATTTGTCCAATGAACCGAAAATTGAAATTGTGGGAGCTGGACCGTGTAGATGAACAGACTTTTAAAGGCCAGGAAAAATTCCCTTTGATTATTGTTCTGAACGATATCCGCAGTTTGAATAACATCGGTTCTTTTTTTCGGACTGCTGACGCCTTTAATGTCGAAAAAGTCTATTTATGCGGTATCACTGCCCAACCGCCGCACCGGGAAATTCACAAAACAGCACTTGGAGCAACGGATACTATCGATTGGGAATACCGGAAAGATATCAACGAACTCGTTTCTGAATTAAAACAGGATGGGATAGCTGTCTGCAGTATTGAACAGGCAGAGAAAACCGTTTTGTTGCACGAGATTGGAAATCTGAGTGACCGTAAGTTTGCACTCGTCTTTGGAAATGAGGTAGATGGGGTGGATCAATCCGTTATTGATGCTTCTGATTACATCCTTGAAATTCCGCAGTTCGGCACCAAGCACAGCCTGAATGTTTCGGTATGCGCGGGGATTGTATTGTGGGAATTCGCTAAGCGATATATTTCTTAATTCCGAATGCCTAATTCCGGGTTCCGAATTATTTTGAATTAAGAAATTCGTAATTCGTAATTCGTAATTCGTAATTCGTAATTCGTAATTATTCAATAATAGGTTCGTATAATGCGTAAGTTAGCGGATTGTCTTTTCTATAAATTACCTGGAAAGAAAGGATTTTTAAGGGTTTTTTATCTCGGTTCCAAATAAAGGTATTCAAGGTCGGATTTTCAAACTGCTTGTATTTAAGATCTATGAATTTGATCGACTGTACCAAAGTAACCGTGCTGTCTTTGAGATTGATTGTGTGACTGGAAGCAGGAGTTCCGCGGAATACAAGGACAGAATCTTTCGATTGAATATTCAGCACCAGCAAAGGTTCCTGTTTTAGGTCTGAAAGCTTCAATTTCACTACAACGTCCACCAAAT
The DNA here is from genome assembly GCA_966248825.1 of uncultured Fluviicola sp. GTDB lineage: Bacteria > Bacteroidota > Bacteroidia > Flavobacteriales_D > Crocinitomicaceae > Fluviicola. Next base: position 112,595 of record CBINBC010000009.1, on the reverse strand, counting down.
CGGAAGGTCTTTTTATGAGCGTGCTCAATTCTTTGGAGTAGCCGGGGCCCCACTCTTCGTCTTTTTCGAAATGATAACCGCTGTCGTACCATTTACCTGGATTGTATCCGTTAAACAAGTCTTTGTTCTTGGCAATATCTGCAATCGGTTTTTCGCTGGCTTTTCCTTTTGATGAGCATAAGGTAGAAGCAGAAAAATAATTCTTCTGCCAGATAATGTGCGGGAATTTTTGAAGCACCATTGCCCGGTAAGTCGGAGGCAGGGAAGAAGTAGCCGCTAAATAAAATTTGTCCAGGTCAGAGTGTTCTTCCAGGAATGCTTCCAGATCTTTTTCGGTGAATTCAGGAACAGTAATAAATTTCACCTTTTTAGGAATACGGAAGTCACCTCTTTGGGAATAAAAGCGGGTTTTTGGTTCGTCGGAGAAAATGAGTGCATAAGCCGATTCTTTGTCCACATTCACAACATCCAACACCAATTGATTGAACGGGGTTTTGTAAAATACCCGGTAGTACTGACGCTGGAAAATCAATGCGTAAATATTCAATACCGCAATGATCAAAACCAATGCTAAATTCAATTGTTTGCTTTGTTCCTTTGCCCATCCGAATAAAAAGATAAGCAGGAAAGGGTAAGCAAAAATGAGCACGGAAGTCTGTAATACAGGTGCTACATAAATGGAATAGAAATACCCTACAGCATACACCGAAAAGAAAAGCATTCCTGCGAAAAGAATGGCTTTTGAGTTTCGTTTGACAACCCTTCCGGAAATCCTGGTCCAAACAATAATCCCGATGTATACCAGAACCAACAGCGCGGAAAATTGGAAAACGTAATGGATATAATGCGGTAAAAAAGCAGGTTCGGGTTTTCCAAGCCAGCCGGCTAAACCTCCCATTTTGAGCTGTGCGGAAAGAATGGTAAAATGAGGAGAATACAAAATGACAGCCGCCAGGCAAAGCAGTAAGTACTTCCAAAGAAAGGTCCTCAACGTATAAATGATTCCAAAAATCCCGATGATTCCGGCAGTGAGCATGCTGAAATGATGATTGTATGCACACAGCGCAGCAGCAATCGGAAACCAGATGAGGTGTTTTCTGGTGTAATTCTTAAAGAACACAATTTCTCCCCAGTGCCAGGCAAACAAAAGCGTAAAGAAGAATCCCGAAGTGTAAGGTCTTGCGATCTGGCTGTACATCAGCGGATATTGACTCGTGGCAATGATGGCTGCTACAATAAGTCCGACAGTGACATTCGACCAGCGTTTCCCGATTTTATATGCGAAGTAAACACCACCGACTCCTGAAAGGATAAACGGAAGTTTAACCACCCATTCGGAAGTCCCGAACAACCCGGTCCAGTAATACAGGAAAACCTGGACAAAAGCCGGATGTCCGTCTACTTTTACACCTTTGGCTATCAGCTCACTGAAAGAATCGAAACGAGTGCGCAATAATCCACTGAGCTCATCATGCGTATAAGGGATCGAGAACAAGTCATAGCATCTCAAAATAAGAGCAAGCAGAAGAATTCCAATGATAATGGAATGTTCTTTTAGAAGACCTGGAATATTGCTCTTAGTTGATCCGATCACATGAATGCTTTTAACAAAAATAACAAAGCTTCCGGGTTTTTGGTTTTTAGCTTGGATTTCTAATAGGAAAGGAGGTTGAATTACCCTTTTTTAGCGATCCCTATCTGGGAAACTATCTTTATTTTTGTACTACTTTTTAATAGAACTAATGATTGAAACTGATATAATTATAATCGGTGCTGGTCCGGTGGGACTTTTCACCGTGTTTGAAGCGGGATTATTGAAATTGCGCTGTCATTTGATTGATTCTTTGCCTCAGCCGGGAGGTCAGTGTTCTGAGATTTATCCTAAAAAACCGATTTACGATATTCCCGGATTTCCATCCGTTTTGGCCGGTGATCTGATTGATAACCTGATGGAACAGGCAGCACCGTTTAAGCCCGGATTTACTTTGGGAGAAGCTGCAATGACTATTGAAAAAACGGAGGATGAGAAATTCGTAGTGACAACCGTAAAGGGAACAAAGCATTTGGCTCCGATTGTCATGATTGCGGGCGGATTGGGGGTTTTCGAGCCGCGCAAACCACCTATTTCTAACATCGCTGACTTTGAAGATAAGGGAGTTGAATACATCATCAAAGATCCGGAGTTTTACAGGGGGAAACGCTGTGTAATTGCGGGAGGCGGAGATTCTGCATTGGATTGGTCCATCTTCCTGGCGGAAAAGAAAATTGCAAAAGAAGTTGTATTGGTTCACAGAAGCGCGTCTTTCCGCGGACATTTGGATTCCGTACAAAAAGTGATTGATATGGCAGAAAATGGTCAGATCAACCTGATCACGGAAGCAGAGGTTGTCGGATTGGAAGGGAATGGTTCTTTGACTCACGTAAAAATCCACCACAATACACAAGGCGAAATGATCCGTGAAACAGATCACTTCATTCCTTTATTCGGATTGAAACCATCTTTAGGTCCGATTGCTGACTGGGGATTGGAAATCGAAAAGAATGCAATCAAAGTAGATACACTTGATTATTCGACAAACATTCCCGGAATTTACGCCATTGGTGATGTAAATACTTATGAAAACAAATTGAAGTTGATCCTGTGTGGTTTCCATGAAGGTACACTGGCGGTTCAATCGGCATTTGCGCGCATTCATCCGGATAAGAAAAATATTCTGAAATACACCACAGTTAACGGGGTACAGGGGTTTTAAGATCCATTCATGATTTCGGTGGGGACTCAATGCTTTGCGTCCCCACTTTTTATGGAACAATTTTTGTTTCAGTCAAGCGTTAAAAAACTAGTGGGACATGATGCGTCGCGTTCCTGCTGCAACAAATTGAATTAAATCATATTTTATGAAGATCAGTATCGCAATTGCTTTGGTTATCACTACGGGTTATCTGTCAAACGCTCAAACCCTCGGAAAAATCGTTTCCAAAGGAAAAGAAACAATCAGCGGAGGGACGACTGCATCCAAACCTTCACTGACAAATGATGAGGTAGTGAGTGGTCTGCGCGAAGCCCTAACTACCGGAGCCAAAACAGCAGCTGGTGCGGCTGAAAAGATGGATGGATTTTATAAAAACCCGAAGATCTTTATTCCCTGGCCGGCAGAAGCAAAGTCCATGAAAGATAAATTAGTGATGCTGGGAATGCAAAGCCAGGTTACACAATTTGAAGAATCGGTGAATCGTGCGGCAGAGGAAGCGTCTAAAAGTGCTTTTGAGGTGTTTGCCGGAGCCGTGAAAGGGATGTCTGTTAGTGACGGGTTTGCCATTCTGAACGGCGGTGATACTGCGGCAACCCATTTTTTGCGTGAGAAAACAACCGGTTCTTTAACCGAGAAGTTTAAGCCGATCGTAAAAACAGCTATGGATAAAGTGCGTGTTACAGAGTATTGGAATCCTTTGGTGACGAAATACAATAAAATCCCGGGTGTTACAAAACAGAATCCGGATTTGGAGGCTTATGTAACTGCAAAAGCAATAGACGGATTGATGATTCTGATCAGTGAACAGGAAGCTAAAATTCGTAAGGACCCGGCTGCACAGGTAACGGACTTATTGAAAAAGGTGTTCGGAAAAAGCTAAAAAACAGTTAAACCATGTGGGAATGAATATTCTTTCCTCCTTATTGAGTAATTTTGTAAAGCGATCAATTTGGTCGCTTTATTAGTTCAAAGGAGGTTCAATGGTTCAAAAAGTTAAAATGGATGTTTGAATCGATTGTGGATAATGATTAAACTTTTGAACTTTTTCAATTCTTTGAACATTTTTAGATTATGAAAAGCATAACAGTTACGGAACTAAAGGCATGGAAAGACGGAAACGAGGATTTCCAATTAATCGACGTGCGTGAGCCTTATGAAAATGAGATTTGTACGCTGGATGGGATTTTAATTCCGATGAATGATATTCCGGCAGAGTTTGGTCAGATCGATCAAAACAAAAAAGTGGTTGTTCACTGTCGATCCGGAAAAAGAAGCGCAAATGTGATCTCTTTTTTAGAACAGCAGCACGGCTTTACCAATTTATACAACCTGGAAGGCGGAATTCTGGCGTGGATCGAAGAAATAGATCCGTCAATGGAAGCTTATTAAGAGGGTTCAAAAGTAAAAGAGTTCAAGAGTTCAAATTTTGAACCTTTTAATCTTTGTGAACCTTTTAAACTTTTGAAATGAATCGCAAAACAATCAATACTGTTATTATCCTCGGAATACTCTCATTGCTGAGTGTCCTGAGCATACAATTGTTTTGGATACATAAAACCAACGAAGCTCAGCGTTTAACAGTTCAGATACAGGAGCGGGAAGATAGTCTGAATTTGAAGCAGTTTTCCGAACGAGCACATATTGCTTTGCGGGATGTATTGGAGCAGATTAACACGAAAGACGACATCAGTGCCAATTTGTATGGTGCTGTAAAACAAATCCGTCCGAACTACTTTTCAGTCGATATAGAGGAAGAATTGCATCCGTTTTACCTGGAGCAGTTATTGAAACGCGAATTTGATAATCAAAGCCTGAACCAGGATTTTGTTTATGGGATTTATGACTGTTATTCCGATTCGATTGTCTTTGGAAACCTGATTAAGTACAACAAGAATTCGTCTTATTCCGTCACCAATAATGATTCGGTAGGAAAGACATCCAATCAGTTGAAATGGAAAAATGACGGACATTATTTTACGGTTCTCTTTCCCAATGTAAGTTCAAGTTCCATTGCCGTAAGTAAAACGGATTTTTATCCATGGTTCTACCTGGTCGTATTGCTGCTTCTTTTGTTCCTGTTCTTCGTTTTTACGTTGAATGTGATCCTGAAACAAAAACGTCTTTCAGAAGTGAAAACGGATTTTATCAATAACATGACCCATGAGCTGAAGACACCGATTTCAACCATTGGTCTTTCCAGTGAATTGCTTTTGAGAGGAGATTTTAAGGAAGACCCTGATCGACTGCATCGGTATGCCGAGATTATTTACAAGGAAAACAAACGTTTGGAAAACCAGGTTGAGCGTGTATTAAACGTGGCTAAATTGGATCGTGAAAAACTCACATTGAAGAAGGAATCCTGTTCGATTCATGATTTAATTCTGGAAGCAAAAGAAAGCTTCGATATTAATCAAACCGATATGGGTGGAGAAATTGAATTGCTACTCGATGCACAACGCGAAACGTTGATGATGGATGAAGTGCACATTACGAATGTGATCTACAATTTGCTCGACAATGCAGTAAAATATTGCAACACGGTTCCGCATATTGATATCCGTACCTGGGATGATGGACAATTCTTTTATCTGACCATTACAGATAATGGAATCGGGATAAAAAGGGAAGACCTTAAAATGATCTTCGACAAGTTTTATCGTGTTCCCACAGGAAATCTGCATGACGTGAAAGGTTTTGGATTGGGCCTTTATTATGTGAAGCTGATCGTGGAGGAGCATGGCGGAACGATCCAGGTAAAAAGTCAATTGGGTAAAGGAACAACCTTCTCTTTGAAATTTCCGTTGAAGTAATTCCACTTATCTTTGTGTGAATTTATAAAGTGCAAAATTCTCGGATTTTAGAATTTACTTCTTCATAAATTTGTGAACAGATTTTGGTTTAATTTATTGTAAATCAATTTTATAAAATTTAGATAAAGCAAAAAACATCAGTGAAAACCCTTGTTGATCGCATTTTTTCCATTCAAACAGAGCAGGACTTTAACGACTGTGCTTTGGAAGTTTATCGTTTTCAAAAAGAACATGTTCCCGTTTACAAAACATTTTTGGAATTGATCGATCGACCGGAACCGACGCATTATTCTCAAATTCCTCATTTACCGATTGCATTTTTCAAAACCCATCAAATCATTGCGGATGGTAAGTCTGTTCAACAGGTTTTTAAAAGCAGCGGAACAACCGGCATGGTGCGAAGTGCTCATTATGTAGCTGATGTTTCGATCTATGAACGCTCTTTTGTTCCGACTTACGAGCAGTTCCTGGGGAAATTGGAGGATCAGATCATTTTTGCCTTACTCCCGAATTATGTCTCGCAAGGAGAGTCGAGTTTGGTTTACATGGTGGATAAGTTGATTGAAGGAACGAAGGATGAATTATCCGGGTATTACCTGCAAGATCCGGAGAATTTATTGCAAGTTATTTCCAAAGGAAGAAAAACCGGGAAGAAATTGGTTTTGTTCGGAGTTTCTTATGCTTTATTGGATTTGGCGGAATTAAAACCCGACCTTCATGATGTTACAATCATCGAAACCGGCGGGATGAAAGGAAGAAGAAAGGAAATGACCAAAGAGGAAATGCACCGGGAACTGATCTCGGGATTTGGCTCTGAATACATTGCTTCCGAATATGGAATGTGTGAATTGCTTTCGCAGGCATACAGTGATAAGAACGGGGTTTTTGAACTTCCTTCCTGGATGAAGGTTTCTCTAAGAGAAGTAAACGATCCTTTCGGATTGGTGGGACCGGATAAAACAGGTGGGGTGAATGTCATAGACCTGGCAAATATCTATTCCTGTTCTTTTGTTGAAACTCAGGATTTAGGCAGAATAGAAAATGGAAAGCTTCGATTAATGGGGCGTTTTGATCATTCGGATATCCGTGGTTGTAATTTGCTGATGGCAAATTGAAGTTCCAAAAGGTTTAAAATGATCAAAGAGTTTAGATTGAACTTCCTGGTTTATTGCAAGTATTAAAAAAATCTAATTCACAATTCGCAATTAGGCATTCGCAATTGTTTTACTATTTTTGATAGTAAGTCATACTTGAAATAAATGGATTCAGCAATTCATCATATTATCCGCACACACTCCGAAGAATTATTTGATAAAGTCAAAGGTTACAGGGAGCACATGCATCGTTTTCCCGAGTTGTCTTATTCGGAGTATAACACAATGGATTTTGTTGCTGAGCAGCTGGACAAGATCGGTATTCCGTATCAAAAGGAAGTTGCCGGTACTGGTATCCTGGGAATTATTCGTTCGGATAAGCATTCGGAAACAGCTTCCTGCATCGGTTTGCGTTCCGAATTGGATGCTCTGCCGATTACAGAACAAAATACTTGTGCCTATAAATCTACGGTCAACGGTGTGATGCATGCCTGTGGACACGATGTGCATACTGCAATTCTGCTCGGATCAGCTGAAATCATCTGGGAGAACAGAGATTTGCTGAAGCATCCGGTGAAGTTGTTTTTTCAACCGGGAGAAGAAAAAAATCCGGGAGGAGCTTCTTTAATGATTGCCGCCGGAGCATTGAAAAATCCTCCTGTCCATGAACTATTCGCACTACACGTTTTCCCTGAAATGAATGTGGGAAATGTGGGTTTCCGCCCCGGTTTGTACATGGCATCCTGTGATGAGATTTACATTACGATCAACGGAAAAGGGGGGCATGGTGCAACTCCGCATCAAACGATTGATCCGATTATGATCGGCGCCCAGCTGTTAACGGGCCTGCAGCAAATCGTAAGTAGGAAATGTGACCCTAAAATACCCTGCGTTTTATCCTTCGGGCATTTTGAAGCGCTTGGCGCAACAAATGTGATTCCGGAGAAAGCTGTCCTGAAAGGAACTTTCCGGACGATGAACGAAGCATGGCGAAAAGAAGCGCTGGAGTTAATCACGAAGCAAGTGCATGCTACCTGTGGACAGTTCGGAGCTACCGCTGATCTGGAAATTTCCGTTGGATATCCGTATTTGGAAAATGATCCCGTTTTGACAGAGAAAATGAAGGAAAAGAGCGAATATTTCTTTGGAAAGGGACATGTGGAGGAATTACCTATTCGGTTGACTTCCGAGGACTTTTCGTTTTATGCGCAGGAAATCCCGGTTTGTTTTTTCCGTTTGGGAGTGCGCAACGAAGAATTAGGCATCATTTATGGTGTACATCATCCGAAATTTGACATCGACAGCAAGGCATTGGTTGTAGGAATGCAGGCCATGTGCTTAGCTGCTTTTGAATAAAACTATGAAAAATTGGTTGTTTTTGAGTTTGATCACTATACTACTCGCTTCCTGTGGGGAAGAAAAAGAAGTGCGTGAAACGGAAATTTATGAAATCCGGTCGATAGGTACTCTTTCCACCACGGAGTATACGTTGGGAAAGATCATTCACTGGAACGACGAAGGAGAATGGTACACTTATGGGGATCGGAAAATCCTTCTAAGTTGCAAGGCTACAGTTAAAGCCGGTGTAAACCTGAATGCTATTAAAGAATCAGATATCCGGGTGGATGGAAAGAAAATTACGATTCAGCTTCCACCTCCGGAAATCGTGTCTTTCGAAATGGATCCGGATTTGGTTCGTACCGAAATGACGGATGTCAACGGTTTTCGATCTGATTTTTCACAAGTAGATAAATCAAAAGTGCTGCAAAAAGGAGAAGAATCTATTCGTAAAGACCTCCAAAAACTAAATATTCTCGATGAAGCGGAGCAAAATGCAAAAATTTTCATCGTTGACTTTTATAAGAACCTGGGATTTGAACAAGTAATCGTACATGAAACTCCAAAAGATAAGAGAAATACGAACATTGATCATTAGATTGCTGATTGTGGGGTTGATAGCATTCGGTGGATACTGGGTTTATCAATTATTCTTCAAAGGGCCGGCTAGTGATGAAATTGTTTTGGAGGAAACTCCTTTAAAGGTTGAGCAAATACGTTCGATCCTCGAATTGAATACCCTGAAGTTTCAGGATGAGACCGTGGTGGATTCTGTGGAATATTACAAATCGGAAAGTGAGATGCTTTGGGGATCTTTGGACAAGTTAACCGATCCGAATCAGTTCAAGCATGGTCTGCATCCAAGCGGTGTGAAAAGACGGCTGACGCTGATAGTGAGAGGAGAATTACTCTATGGTGTAGATCTGAAAAGAAAAGATTTTCAATTCCTTCCGAAAGGGGATACTTTGACAATTGTCATTCCGCAGCCCGAACTGCTTTCTGTTTCGATCAATCCGAAAGGAACAGAAGTTTACCTTGAAAATGGAGACTGGCAGGATTACGAGCGCGCAGGTTTGCAGCGAAAAGCACGAAATAAAATGATTGCTTCCGGAGAACGTTTAAAATTACCGGAAAGGGCGAAGGCACCATTGGAAAAAGCATTGCGGACTTTGGTGAAGACGGATAAAACACTGATCATTAAATTTGAAAACTAAATGAAATACTATATACTTGTTCTGATTGCTGTTTTCAGTTTTGCAGCTTCTTTCGGGCAATCGGATTCATCCCGCCTGAACTTTTTGTTTGTAGGCGATATCATGCAGCACGGCGGACAAATTGCAGGAGCTTATCATGCAAAGAAAGATGCTTACGATTACCGTGATTGCTTCCAATTTGTGAAGCCGCTTGTTAGAAATGCAGATATTTCTATTGCTAACCTGGAAGTAACACATGCCGGAAAACCATACAAAGGTTATCCGCAGTTTTCCGCACCGCCTGAATTGTCTGAAGGATTAGTGGATGCAGGTTTCAACGTTATTATCACTGCAAATAATCACAGTTGCGACGGAGGTTCGAAAGGTGTGGTGAAAACATTGGATGTATTGGATCGATTGGGAGTAAAGCATACGGGAACATTTCGGAATAAGGAAGAACGAAACAAGAATTATCCCTTATTGGTAGAGAAAAATGGATTTCGTGTAGCGGTCCTGAATTACACTTATGGAACAAATGGGTTATCGGTTGCGGCGCCGCTGATTATTAATTACATAGACAGTGCCGTCATGCAGGCGGATTTTAAAAAAGCCCGCGAAATGAAAGTCGATCTGATCGTTTGTACTTTGCACTGGGGAACGGAATATCAGTCTTTACCGAATGCTTATCAGAAGAATTGGGAAAAATTCTGTTACGACCAGGGAGCCGACATGGTGATTGGAGGGCATCCGCACGTGTTGCAACCGGTTGAAGTGAAAGAGATTAAAGGGGAAAAGAAATTGACGGCGTGGTCATTGGGGAACTTTGTTTCCAATCAGCGCGACCGGACCAAAGATGGCGGAATGATCCTGATGGCAGAAGTAAATAAAGCTTCGGGGAAAGCTGTTTTAGGAAAAGTACAACATGCGTTTACCTGGGTTTATCCAAGACAGGAAGCAGTTGTAAAACCGTTCTATATTTTGCCTGATTTTGATTACAATGCTTATCGTTCGGGATTTTTAGATACGGAAGCCAAAGCAAAATACGATATTTTCTTTTCCGATTCGAGAGCATTGTTCAAAGAACATTCCAAAGGAACAAGCGAATACCTGGTTACCGATTCGGTTATCGTTGATCTTTATGGTAAATTGCTGAAAGGATATTATGCGCAGGAATATCCCGTTGAAGTATATAAGAATGCGGAAATTATCCAGCCTGGGTTCAAACAGTTAATGCATAAGGTTTTGGGTGCTGACGGAGAATATCATTGGGTGGTCGGTTATTTTGAAACAGAAACGGATGTGAAGAAAGTTCCAATGCCTGAAGCTTTTATAGATCAGCCTAAAATAGTATTCATTTCACCAACAACATATAAAGTCATTAAATGAAAGTATCATTGATCGTTGCTATGGACAACGAACGCGGAATTGGAAAAAACAACGATCTGATGTGGCATCTGCCGGCAGATATGAAGTTTTTCAAAGAAACATCAACCGGTCATATTGTGGTTACAGGCCGCAAAAATTACGATTCTATTCCGGAACGTTTCCGTCCGCTTCCGAACAGGGAAAATGCTGTTTTGACCAGGAATGGGGATTATGAAGCCCCGGGTGCTTTGGTGTTTCCGTCCCTGGAAGCCTGTCTGAAGCATTATGAAAATGAAACCGAAAGAACGGTGTTTATTATCGGTGGCGGACAGATCTACAAAGAAGTTATGGAACTAAATATTCTCGATGAAATGTACATCACACATGTGGATCATACCTATGGAGCTGATACTTTCTTCCCGGATTTCGATGAATCAAAATGGAATGTGGAAACTGTTTTTCAGCAGGAAGCAGATGAGAAGCATGCCGTGGATTTTGAGGTGAAGAGATACGTCAAAAATGACAATCAGTAAGTGTTTGTCAATTGGTTTGATCGGAACTCTTTTCTTGAGTTGTTCTGAAAAGGATGAATTGACGGCGAAGGATCTTAAATTCGAATCAATTTTTGGTGCGAAGGATAAAAAGAGCTATAAAATATATTCTTTGTTGGGAACAGGTTTCTTTAAAACTCCGTCTTCTGCTAATTCTGATCGATTGATTACTAAATGGCTTAACAATCATCCTGATGGAAAAATAATTCCTGTTTCGACTTTCGAAAATTTCACTTATTGCTGGATAGTTGATGGAAAAGATACAATAAACAACTATTTGATCAGGAATGGTTGTTTTCCGGGAGGAACAATGCAGCGTCCTGAAACCTATGAGGAAATGTCTCCAGAAATGAAAAAGAATTGGGGAGAATTCAACATGAAAGTCTATATAGATAAAAAGAGCTATGAGAATTTTCTAAAGCAAATTCAGGCCGCTGAAAATTATGCAAAAACTCATAAGCTGGGTATTTGGGCTGAGAATTTCAGCATGTATCCCAAGAGACCGTAATAGTTGGTTTTCTGCGCTCCTCTGCGGAATCTGCGGGAGCCTGTTCTTTGTGAATTGTTGAAACATTTCCTCATTTTGTTCAAAACCGTCTTGCCTCTCCTTTCCCCATTGACTAACTTTGCTAGTTATGAAATTGTGCATTGCCGAAAAGCCCTCCGTAGCCCGAGATATCGCAGAAGTTATTGGTGCAAAACAGCGTCATGATGGCTTTTACGAAGGAAATGGCTATTGGGTAACCTGGACTTTCGGACATTTATGCACGCTCAAAGAACCGCACGATTATCACGAAAAGTGGAAATACTGGAAACTGGAAGATCTTCCGATTATTCCCGAAAAATTCGGAATCAAACTGATTGACGATTCAGGGGTCAAGAAACAATTCTCCATTATTGAAAAACTGGTTTCATCTTGTGAGGAAGTCATTAACTGCGGCGATGCCGGGCAGGAGGGAGAATTGATCCAGCGCTGGGTTTTGTCCAAAGCAAAATGCAAAGTTCCCATGAAGCGTTTATGGATTTCTTCCTTGACCGAAGAAGCGATCCGGGAAGGGTTCCAGGCCTTGAAAACAGGAGAACAATACCAAAATCTGTATGCGGCCGGAAGCGCAAGAGCAATTGGCGACTGGTTACTGGGAATGAATGCAACGCGTTTGTTTACCAAGAAATTCGGTCAGGGGAAAGCAACTTTGTCAATCGGTCGGGTTCAAACCCCGACTTTGGCAATGATAGTGACGCGCCAAAAGGAAATTGATGCTTTTCGTTCGGAGGAATACTGGGAATTGAAAACCCTTTACCGCGAAACGGAATTCTCGGCTTCTATTGACCGTTTGAGAACTCAGGACAAGGCCGATAAAGGATTGGCCTATTTGCAGGAACATCCTTTTGAGATTACTTCCTTCGAACAGAAAGAAGGAAAGGAGGGAAATCCGCGTTTATTCGATTTGACCTCTTTGCAGGTTGAATCCAATAAGAAAATCGGGAATTCGGCTGAAGAAACACTGAAAATTGTTCAGAGTCTTTATGAGAAGAAGTTGGTAACCTATCCGCGTGTTGACACTACTTATTTGAGTGAAGACCTCCATCCGAAGATTGATGGTATTATGAAGGGGTTAACCTATTATTCCCGCTTCACAGAATCTGTTTTAGCAAAACCAATTCCAAAGCTGAAAACAGTTTTCGACGATAAGAAAGTAACGGATCACCACGCAATTATTCCTACCGGAGTTCAGCCAAGCGGTTTGAGCCACCCGGAACAACAGATTTACGATATGATCGTGCGTCGGTTTATAGCCGCGTTTTACCCGGAATGTAAAGTCTCGAATACCACGGTTTTGGGAAAAGTAGGGCAGATCGAATTCAAGGCTACGGGAAAACAGATTATTGAGCCGGGCTGGCGGGTGGTTTGGGAGGAAACTAAGGAATCGGATTCAGAAGGTAAAAAAGCGGTTGAGAAACCGGAACAAACCATGCCGCATTTTGAAGAAGGTGAAAGCGGACCGCATCAGCCCTTTATCCATCAGGGAAAAACAAGTCCGCCAAAACCCTATACCGAGGCAACTTTGCTGCGGGCAATGGAAACCGCCGGGAAAATGGTCGATGATGAGGAGCTGCGTGATATGATGAAGGAAAACGGAATTGGCCGGCCGGCAACACGTGCAAACATTATTGAAACTTTATTCAAGCGGAAATACATCGAAAAGAAACGTAAGAACCTCATAGCTACCAGTACCGGAGTTGGTTTGATTGACACGATCCAAAACGAGTTGTTGAAAAGTGCGGAATTAACCGGACAATGGGAGCGTAAACTGCGTTTGATCGAAAAAGGTGAGTACGACCTGGAACAATTCAAGCGTGAATTGATGATCATGGTCCGTGAATTAACGGATGAGGTAATTTTTTCCCAGGCTCCTGTTCGCATTCAACTGCATACGGATCAGCCGGCTGTGGTAGTTAAGGAGAAAAAAGAACGCAAGAAAGCAGAAAAGCAAAGTATCGCTGACCTGGATTGTCCGAAATGTAAAACCAGTAAATTGATGACCGGAAAACGCGGAATCGGTTGCAGTAACTTTAAGGTTTGCGGATTCATGGTGCCTTTTGAATTACTGGGTAAAAAGCTAACGGAAAAACAGTTGACAGATCTTATTTCCAAAGGAAAAACGGGAAAAATGAAGGGTTTGTTGATTCCCGGTTCGCATCAGGTAATAGAAGGAGCGATTTCCCTGGATGAAAACTTTAATATTACTGTAGTCTGAGAAAACAGGCAAAGGCTAGGGTGTTATCACGATAACAGGATTTGGTGATATAACGAATAAGGTTGTTATACATGCATCAATCGCTGCATCAACAGGTCTTTTCGCGATTTGGAAACCGGGATTTGTGAACCGTTGTCCAGAACAAGCATGTTATACTCCTTTTGGAATTTCTTGATGTATTTCAAATTCAGCAGAAAAGAATGGTGCACACGCATAAATTTCGATTCCGGAAGCATCGTTTCGAAAACCTTTAAATTCTTTGAACTGGTAATGTGCTCATTCGTTGTTTGGATCATGGTGTATTTACCATCTGCTTTGAGGTAAACAATATCATCAATCTTTAGAAATATAATTGCATCCAATCCGGTAATCCCGATCATGTCAGACCTAACCAGGTTTTCTTCCGTTTTATCCGGAGAATCGGTTTGAGTTTCTGCGGTTTGGGCATCTACATCCTTTATACGCTGGATGCAGTTTCTTAGATCCGACGAGTTAATCGGTTTCAACAGGTAATCGAAGGCGCCTTTCCGGATAGCCGCAATAGCGTGTTCATCGTAAGCGGTTATGAAAACAACTTTGGTCTCAAACGGGATTTCATCTACCAGGTCAAAACTGGTCCCGGACTGCAATTGGATATCTAAGAAAGCAACGTCGATAGTTAATTCATCGAAAACCTGCTTTGCTTCTTCTACAGTTGCAACACTGGCAACGATTTCAATTGTCGGGTCGATCTTATTGAGTAATGCAGCAAGACCTTCTCTGCTGATTCGGATATCATCTAAAATGAGTGCTTTCACAGTTTCAAGAATTAAATTTCAAGCATTTCGTCATTCATCAGCGGAATCTTGAAAATGACTGTAGTTCCGTTGTTATCCGGTTTGTCAATAATCTCAAAGATAACGGAATATTGATACTTTGCTTTTAACAAGTTGATTTTATCAAGTACCATATTCCAACCGTGGGAAATATGGTTTGCACGATAGGAATTGATACGTTTGGCTTCCTGCCTTCCGATTCCATTGTCATCTATCTTTAGAATGATGGAATCACCTTCCTGATAACCTTCAATAATCAGTTTTCTATCGCCTTTTTTGTGAGCCAATCCATGAACGATTGCATTTTCCACAGTTGGCTGTATGAGAAGGGTTGGGATTTTTAAATGAAGCAGGTTCTCGGGAATGGTAACTTCTACTCCCAGTGTTTCTTCGAAGCGGAACCGTTCTACTGCAATGTACGATTTCAACAATTCTACTTCATCACGCAGTGTAATAAAGGAGTTATCACTTTGCTGCAGGAATTTTCTTAGCAGGCTGGAGAAGTCACTCAATGCATACTCGGCTTCTTCCTGTTTTCCCATTACAATCAGGTATTGAATATTGTTCAAACAATTGAAAATGAAATGCGGGTTCATTTTTGCCTGAATGGCCTTCAATTTTAATTCGAACATGGTGTTTTTGTGTTCGCTGTCCTTTAGTTCCTGGTCTTTTGAAATCTGGATGCGTTTGTAGGTCAATAGGAAAATGAGGAGAAAAACCAATCCGAAAGCTAATAGTCTGAACCAGAGTGTTTCATAAATGTGCTTTTCAATTTTGAAGGCATAAATAATTTCGTTCGGGCTGTGATCATTAAAACCGTCTATTCCACGCATGTATACCTTGTATTCGCCGGGAGGTAACATTTTGAAGCTGATTTCTCCTTTTTTGGTAGGGGAACTCCATTCATCTTTAATATCCGGACCGACTAATTTGTATTGATAGTGCAAATTGTAGAAGTTTGTAAAATTCGGACAGTAATACTGAAGATTGATGGTATGCGTGTTTCGTGGGAAAACATGGTCGGAAAGGTTCTGGATTCTATCGTTTACTACAACTTCCTTTAGGAAAGGGCGTAATTTGCGGTACTTAGGAATTTCAAAAAAACTAACCAAAACTCCCTGGATCGTAGGAAAGTAGAAATGCTTATGGTCACTTGTGTAGTAATTATTTTGGAATCCTCCGTTAAACTCTGTATTCAGGATGCCATCGTCTTGTCCTAACCTGAAAGGAATCAAAAAATTAATTCGATGTGCCAGGAAATCATCAATCTTGCTTTCACTGATTACGTAGAGACCGTGGTTGGAAGAGATGTATAAATTCCCGTTTTTGTCGGGGGCTAAAGTAAAAATATCGTTGTTTAGCAAGCAGTTTCGCATGCGGCTTAAAGGGCGCAATGTTTTATAATCCCAGTAGTATAATCCGCCACCATACGTCCCGATATAGAATGTTCCGTCCTTTTTCTCATAAAAAGCACGAACTTCTTTTCCGTTCAATCCATTTCGAATACCCAATTGTCTTTTAAGTTTCAGATCTTCAGAGAAAATAAAAAAACCGTCTTCGCCACCAACCAAAATATCTCCGTTCTTTAATTGGTAGAAGCAGATGACCAACCCGATCCCGTATGATTCGAATACCGGTTTAAGTTCTCTTGAATTTTCTCCCAATAAAATCCCGTATTCTGTTCCTATCCAGATGCGTTTCTTCCTATCCTGGAAAATGGCATGTACAGGTTTTTTATAAAGATTTTTTGTAATGGTCTTAACCCGTTCGTTTTTCTTAAAAACCCAGATTCCGGATCCCCAGGTGCCTGCCCAGACTTCATTGTTGACAAGTGCAAGACAGGAAAAATCCGTTTGTTCGGTATCGTATTTAGAGATGGAATGCTGCCCAAATTTGAAGATACTTCCATGGGTCCCCGAAACAATTAATTTCTTCTCAGGAGTTTTTATGATAGAGCTGAGTGAAGATTCTATTAAAACGGATTCATTATAGATCGACATGCACTGTTTCATTTTGATCTGTAATAACCCTTTGTCGCTGCTTCCTGCAAAAAGGAAGTTTTCATCCGCATTGTAAAATAGAGACAGGATTATTTTGCTGGGAAAATAGATGCTTTGCGATTCAAAAAACGGAAGGATGGCATTCTTGTAGAAAAGTCCCTTGTGCGAGGAAACGAATACTTCTTTTTTCGGGCTAAAGGCAATATCCGTGAAATTAGCATCTTTTGAACCGTCTTTGAATTTCTGAGGAACTAGTTTGCCCCTGTAGTAGATAGCAATGCCATTCAGTCCGAGCAGGTAATTTTCCCCGGTGTAAGGATTTTTTTTCGACCGGTAGTAAATTTCTTCAGATAGTTTTATCCATTTGGAGTTGCGTAAAACATAGGTTCCGGTTGGGTCTGAGAAGAAAGGGGTTTTACCAATAAAACCGATCCCTGAAATGCATTCCCTGAAGTCTATATTGGAAATAAGCTTACTTTTTTTAGATCCGAGTTTCAAAATGCGCAGTTCCTTTTTAGAGTTCACATAAACAACGGAATCGTGGTGGAAAGAAGCTCCGAGATTGTCTCCTTTCAAAAGAATTTTAGTAACAGGAGAAATTTGAAACAGCTGTGAACTGTTATTGATTCCATAGAGTATGTTAGTCTTTTTATCCAGGAACATTTTGATGCATAAGATCTTTCTGCTTTCGTTCGTGGGATTTATGTCTGTGAATGTCTGTCCGTTAAATTGAACTAATCCGTTGGCTGTTCCGATCAATAAATTTCCCGTTTTATCAGGTATCATTGCTGCAATCTGATGCTGGGGAACTCCGTCTTCGGTTCCATAAACCCGAATTGTAAAAGGAGAATCGGTGTTTAGCGTAGATTCGATAAGTTTTCCAAGTGGCTGGGCATGAGATAAATATGTTGAAGTGAAGGAAAACCAAAGAATAACCAACAGCAAACGCCGGATTGGAGTTTTAAGCTTTGGATATGTTGGTTTCCGACTCATATGACGAAGTTAATACTACTTAACCAATTTTTTAGTCAGAATTTAAATGTAGTGGACACCCGGAGATTCTGATAAAGTGGATTCAATGAGTTTTTGAGCCACTTTTGATCCGTGTATTGCTTTATACTTCCGGGTTTTTCCAAACAAAAGCGGACTAATGATCAAAGCAAAACTCTGGATAAGTTTATCTCCGAAACTTCTTTCTTTTCTTGGTCCGATAAGGAATGATGGTCTTATAAATACAGTTGTTGGAATTTCCAGTTGTAAAATACGTTCTTCCATTTCACCCTTTGTACGCAGGTAGAAATTGGAAGATTTTTCATTAGCTCCTATGGAAGAGACGATTCCTATTTTCCGAACACCGGCTCTTTTGCAAAACCTCCCGAACGCAGTAACATAATCTCTGTCAATTTCCTGCTGACGTTCTTTACTTCCGGCTTTTCTTAATGTTGTTCCCAACGCACAAAACGCAAAATCTATCTTTTCCGCAACTTCTAATTGGTCCAATTGATCAAACGGAACAAGTACTACCTGCATTTTGGGATGACCAAAGCTCAATGGATTTCTTGCCAGTACAAGTACTTTTTCAGTACTTGGATTGTTCAACAATTGGATCAGGATTTCATTTCCGACCAATCCGCTTGCTCCCGAGATGCATATTGTCATGGATAATTATTTTTTTGCGATGTAGATGTCTACTTCAGATTCATCGCCTTGTCTGGAACGATCGTCATAAACTTCGTAATCATAAGTATAACCCCTGCCCAATGTTTCATCCTGGTTCCAGATATCTTGCCAGGTTTCGACAATTGCCTCGGGTAAGCTGCCTTTTGCCAAAAAGGATTGAAAGTTTCCACCGGGAAATTCTCTTCCTGTCAGCCCTTCCGGAATTTGGTCTAAAGAAGAAACCTTCATGCCTAACAGGCAGGTGTATCTCCCTGTATAATCGCTTTCGTAATCGGTGTAGATGCAGACAATGTCCGAATTCAGTTGATTGGGAATTTTTGCCAGGAGGTTATCTGCAATGAACTGTCCCCAAAGAGCACCGATAGCAGCCGAAGCTTCTCCGTTGTTATTGGATGTTTCCGTTGAAATACCGATGATTTTGAATCCTTTTTGTTGCGTCATGATCTGAAATTAAAAAGATGAATTTAGTTAATCGATTGATTAATTGGGTTTTTTATCGAGGAATTTTTCGATCAGAGGAACAACCAGTGTACTTTCTTTAAAATCGGTATCCAAAGTGGTGATTTCTCCGATATACTCTCCGTGACCTCCCGGGATAATTGCTAATTGAGAATTCTTGATTTGCCGGTGCATTTCAAGCGCGTGTTCAGGGAGAATAACATCTTTATCACCAATAATAATTAACGCTGGAGCCTGAATGGCTTTGATCTTTTCGTCCGGGATATCTTTAAAATGCACCATTCTTTTAGCATCCCTGTCATGCATTACCTGCAGTCCTTCCGGATTTGAAGCTACTTTCCTGTAGGCGGTTTTTAATTGTTCCGGCATGTTTTCCAGGCTCGCTTGTTCCATAAATCCCCAAAACCAGTCCGGTACACCGTTTCGTTTAGACAGCGCAGATCCCAAAACGATCTTATCTACGATTTCCGGGTGACGGATCGCAACCTGCATAACCGTTGTTCCACCGTTACTAAAACCAAAAAAATCAGCCTTGCTGATATGCAGGTTTTTTAAAAGTGCAGCTACATCATCTGCATCCTGTTCGAATGACAAATCCTGGTTTCTATCATTGGTTCTGCCATGAGCCTGTAATTCAACAGCAATCACTCTTCGGTTTTTTGCAAATAGCGGGATTACTTTTTCAAAACTTGTTTGAATCGTAGAACCTCCACCATGAATTAGAACCAGAACCTTGCCCTGGCCATAGATCTCGTAATACATCTTCAGTCCGTTTACTTGAGAGTAACCGTTTTCAAAACTTGTTTTTTCAATTGATTTCATATGATGGGTTTTGGTTTTTCTTTCACTGCATGCATGCAATAAAAGTGTGAAAGTAAATAAAGATAAGAGGATTGCGGATTTCATGAATTCGATTTGTCTTGATGTCATCGAATATAATCAAAATCAATGGACGTAGGAATATTGATTGAATGCTTGAAAGGTGAATTTTTTTCAGAAAACAACCAAATTCAATTTGAGATTAAATAGTTGATTTACAGTGAAAAAAACGGTATTAATCACTTGCAAACGAAAAACAATCGACAGTAATTAGTTATTGACCGAATCCGTTTTTTTGACTCTCACAACTTTGCATCATCAAATCGGTTGAAAGCCAATCGAATCAACTATTTACAAACGTTTAAAACAAACAAGTATGAGTACGCTAAAAAACAAAGTGAATTTAATCGGACGACTGGGAGCAAAGCCTGTAGCACAAACTTTTGACTCTGGAGCAAAGAAAGTACGTCTATCCGTGGCAACGAATGAGCGCTTCAAGAATAAAAAAGGTGAGTGGGAAGACAACACACAATGGCATACGGTTATTGCCTGGGGTAAATTATGTGATCGTATTGAAAAAGTCCTGGATAAGGGTTCTGAAGTAGTGATCGAAGGAAGGATTGTGAACCGGTCTTATGAAACCAAAGAGGGAGAAAAACGATTCTCTACCGAAATCGAACTCAACGAGTTTGTAGTGTTGAATGGAAAAAAACAAGAAAACAACTAATTCTGATAATTTATGAATACTACTATTAAACAGGATCAGGTTCTGCACATGAATCACGTCAACATTATCGGTAAAATCAGTTCTGAGCCAAAAGTAACGATACTGCCGGGGGGTAGACGAGTGGTTAATTTTTCACTTGCGACCAAAGAACATTATTTGGATAAAGAAGGAAATCTCCAGGTAAAACAAGATTGGCATAGGCTTACTGCTTTCGGCAGATGGGTAAACATCCTGGAGGAATTGTGCACGAAAGGGATAAATGTGGCGGTGGAAGGGAGACTTGTGAGTCGCTTTTATAAAACGGAATCCGGAGAACGTAAGATGTTCTCGGAGATCGAGGTTAATGACTTAATCATTTTGTAAAATGCTTCGAAATCAAGTTACCCTGGTGGGGCGTCTGGGATCAGACGCTACCATCACCACTTTTGAGAATGGATCAATGGTTGCACGTTTTCAATTTGCGGTGGACAATCAATTGAAAAAAGCAGCGTCTGAATCGAACGCTTTGTACCGGATGTTTGCCTGGGGAAACACAGCCAGTTTTTTGACGAATTACTGTAAGAAAGGAAATAAATTGGCAGTTTCCGGAAGATTGGTAAACCGGACATATGTGAATAAAGAAGGAAAGTCTCAACGGATTACAGAAGTGGAGGTGAGGCAAGTCGTTAAGTTTTAGGTGAGTAAATAGTGGTTGCTTAACGGTGTGCAGTGAAGAACAGGAATCTGTTGCGATGGGTTCCTGTTTTTTGCAAAATCCGCTGAACAATCTTCTTAGCCATTCATATATAACCTGCAACGTTTTGCATATTTTTTGTCAAAGCCTCAAAATTCCGTCTAATTTTGTAGAATCAAACACTTGACACATTGAAAAAAATTGTACTTCTATTCTTCTTCTTTATCTCGTATTTGGGCTATTCCCAAAACATGACGATTAAAGCAAACGTAGTCGACACGAATTCACAAACAATTGTACGAAATGCATTGGGTATTGTGAAACGGGTCAGAGACTCCGTGTTACTGGATTTTAAACGTTCAGATAAATATGGCCGGATGCAATTTACGCTTCCGGTGGATACTGTAGAGTTCACGGTTGTCCATCCGGATTACGGTGTGTTCAGAGCTTTCTTTTTTGGCTCGAAGGAAAATAACACTTTTACAATGGATACTCTGGCAATGCCTGATAAGAGTACTGCATTGGATGAGGTATTGATTTATGCCAATCGAAATCCGATTTATTACCGGGGGGATACTCTGGTTTATGTAGCGGATTCTTTTAAAGTAAAGGAGAATGCGGTGGTGGAAGATTTGATCAGGAAACTTCCGGGTATGACAATTGATGAAAATGGAAAAATCAAAAACCAGGGAAAAGAAATCGGACAAGTACTTGTAGATGGCGATGAATTCTTCGGGAATGATCCTACGATTGCAACTAAAAATCTGGCCGCAAAGGGTGTTGAAACGGTTGAGGTTTATGAGAAAGACGCTGAGGACGGAAGTGATGAAAAAGTACAGGTGCTTGATCTAAAGCTGAAAGATGAAGCCAAAAAAGGGTATTTCGGGAAGGTCAATCTCGCCGGTGGTCTCAATAAGTTTACCGCACCCAATACTGGATTCTATGAAGGCGAAATGCTGGTGAATTCATACAATAAGAACCAGAAACTTGCTGTTTATGCGTTGGGATCCAATACACCTAAAACAAGTTTAAGTGGTAGGGATATGTTCAAGTTTGGATTGTCTGAAGGTAGGGACTGGATGGCAGAAAATGATGACTTACAATCTTATAGTCAGAATGGATTGAATGAAAATGAGGGGATTCCGAATACGTTTAAAGGAGGTTTCTATTTGGACCAGAAATTCAAAAAAGGGGCGAAAGTTCGTTTGAATTACTCTTTCGCGCAGTACGGAGTAAAATCTCAAACAAATAGTCGTTCTCAGTATTTGCTGACAGATACCTCCTATACAACGGATTTGAACAGCTATACGAAAGAACAGTATATGCAGCATCAGATCGGAGTGAAGTATTCTCAAAGAATTGATTCATTGACACGCTTTGAACTGGAACCAAAATTCCAATACAACCTGACAGATCAAAACACTTTGTCAAGAACCGATTTCTTGTCAGAAGATTCAGTTTTGACACGTTTCACAACTATTGAAACAGGAAGTAAAGCAACAGGTTCTAATCTAAATACAACTTTCCGCTTATTTAAGGATTTCAAAAAGAAAAATAGAAAGTTGATTGTGCGTTATAACTTTGTGGGAACTGATAATAAATCGGACGGGACACTACTGTCTTCTGATACGAATGCAATAACAAACACATCAAACGGTGGGTTGAGATTTGACCAGAATAAAGAAATCCGCAGTAATTCTATGGCTCATACCGCATACGCTGATTATTTTGAGCCGCTGGGTAAACGTTTTAAACTGGAGTTTGATTACGAGTTCTACCAAAATAATAACGGACAACGTAAAACGACATTGAATCCTGTCAATGGAGAATATGTAGATGTGGATACCTTATTCTCAAATAACTTTAAGACAGACAGACAACAGCATCGTTTGGGAGCATTCATGATCTATGAAAATACTAAATTGAGAGTCTCTGTTGGATCGCGAGTAAGAAATATTGCAATCGATAACCGAAATATTTTCACGGATTCATTGATTAAACAGGATTTGAGCAATATATTACCTCGTGTCGTGTTCCGATACAAGTTCAGTCAGACTACTCGTTTGATGATCCAGTACAACACGAACTCCAGCTTGCCATCAATTGATCAGTTGCAGCCGGTTCTTAATAATACGAACCCGAACTTCATCCAAATCGGTAACTCAGATCTGAAACCGAATTATACGCACAGCATCAATGGTAATTTCAATACCTGGAAAGGATTGAGCGGATTCTACATGTATTCCGGATTCAGTTACTCTCATATCAAGGATAATTTCAGTACAAATACGACATTTGCTCCGAATGGTGCTTCCATTTCACAAGCGATCAATGTCAAGAGTTCGGATTTCCTATACTACTGGGCCGGAGCAGGAATCCCGATGAAAGGAGTGAAAGATTTGAGCTTGCAGGTAAATGCGAACGGTAATTTTACTTCTTCCAAGAACCAGATCAACTCTGTTGATAATGATACCAGAAATACCGGAATAGGAACTGATTTATCATTGAATTACAATGGTGATTCGTTGAGAACGGAACTTGGTGGTGGATTTGATTACAATATTCCTTACAACTCCTTATCAACTATGTCAAATCAGCCGTATACAACTTATAACTTCAAAGCGGTGGTTGACTGGACGCTTCCATACCGCTGGTTCTTTAAGACAGATGCAACTTATAATATCAATACAGGTAGAACAAGCGGTTATAACGTAAATTACCTGATCTGGAACATGTCGATCCAACGTTCATTCCTGAAGACAGGAAACTTATTGTTCGGAATCGAAGCTTACGATATCTTGAACCAGAATATCAGTAACTACCGATCGGTTAATAACAACGTGATCGTCGATCAGAAAACCAATATTATCCGCCGTTATTTCATGGCAAAACTGACACTAAGATTCAATAACTTTAAAACGACAGAAAAAGATGGGGACGGTTGGTATTAAAATAGGGGTGCTTTTAGGGTTTTTATTCCTTGGAGGATCAGTATTTGCTCAGGGACAGCTCGTTCGTGAGGGAAAGATTACCTATGAAAGAAGGACAAATTTATGGAAGATCTTTGACGATCAGCGAATGCGTGACTTTGTCGGAGAGAAGAATAAAATTAAAGTGGAGGAGTTTACGCTTTACTTTAATGATACCGCTTCTTTATTTTCCTATGTTATGCCGGAACAACCGGATCCGCAAAGCTTTTTGACAATGAAAAATACGGTTTATAACCTGTTTTCCAAAGGACAGCGTTTTGTGTACATGGATATGATGGGGAATTCTATGACAGTAGGCGACAGTTTGGTCAAGCACACCTGGAAGATTACGGATAAAACGCGTAAAATTGCCGGTTATGAGTGTACCCGTGTAATTTGGCAAAAAGATGATACGACTCGTATCTATGCATGGTATACGACAGATATTATTGCGACAGTAGGACCGGAAAACATCCAGGGATTGCCGGGTGCGGTACTCGGATTGGCAACTGAAGACGGAAGTATCGTTTATTTTGCAAAGAAAGTGGATGTAGTTACCCCGACAAATGAGCAGATTGCACAGCCTAAGAAGAAGGGAAAGCAATACACCCAAGCCGAACTGATTGCTGATCTGACTGAAAAATTGAAAGGTCAGCCTTATGGTGAACGGATAATTACCGGTATGTTCTACTGGTAAATGAATCAGAAATAATACAGGAAGGCATTCGTCAATTGGCGGATGCCTTTTTTAATCGATATCCAGGATCGTTAATTTTGCAAATTTCAGAAGCAGGGTTTTAGCACCTGCATGAGGGAAGAATATGGTTGCTTTTCGGTCAACACCGTTTCCTTCCAGCTTAGTTACTTTTCCTTTTCCGAAACGTTCATGCTCCACGTTGTATCCGACTTTGATGTCAATATTGGAATCTCCAGCACCGGACTTTGAATTCAATTCCGACATGCTTTTTAAACCTCTCGGGCTTGTCTGAGTACTTGTTGATCCGGGCATTCTATTCAATCCGCCTGTAAATGGCCTGTCGAATCCACTTCTTCCTGAATTTAAGGAACGTCCCCCGCCTTGAGGTGCGCCGTATGCTGTTTCAAAACTTAAATAATCCGGATCAATTTCGGAGATAAACCGGCTTGGTTCCGATGTGATCAGGTTCCCCCATTGAAAACGCGAAGCTGCATAGGAAATCGTGCAATTCTTTTCAGCTCTGGTAACTGCGACATAGAATAAACGTCTTTCTTCCTCCAATTCTGTTCGTGAATTGATAGAAAGCTGTGAAGGGAATAGGTTTTCTTCCAAACCAACCAGGTAAACATGCTTGAATTCCAATCCTTTGCTGGAGTGGATGGTCATTAAACTGATCTTGTTTTTGTCCTCTTCTTTTTCGTTATCTGCATCGGTCAATAGTTCTACGTCAATCATAAAGTCGGCTAGTGTTGCAGGCTCTTCATCACCTCTCTGAACACTAAATTCCTTGATCGCTGCCAATAATTCTTCAATGTTCTGGTAACGTTCTACCTCTTCCGGACCTTTGTCTTTTTCAGAATATAGTTCTTTCAAAATACCGGAGCTCTTTGCAATGGTTTGAGCCAATTGGTAAGCGTTTTGAGAATTTAGCTGTGCAGTAAAGCTTTGGATCATGATCACAAACTCCGAAATCTTTTGTTTGGTAGCATTCGGAATGGAAACCGGGTATTTTCCCCATTCGGAGATTACATCCCAGATAGCCACGTTGTAGTGATTGGCAGCAATGATAATATTTTCCCAGGATGTTTTCCCGATCCCGCGTTTTGGATAATTGATCACTCGTTTTAATGCTTCTTCGTCCTTTTGGTTTGCTGTAAGTCGGAAATAAGCCAAAATATCCTTGATCTCTTTGCGCTGGTAAAAGGAAAGCCCGCCGTAAATCTTATAGGGAATGTTCATTTTTCGCAAGGCTTCTTCGAATGCACGGGATTGACGGTTTGTCCGGTATAGGATTGCAAAATCGGTCCAGTCGCCGCTTTCCTGGTGCTTGACATCAAAAATCTTGTTGGCAATGATCTTACCTTCCTCATTGTCTGTCATGGCGCGAATCACACGGATCAGATTTCCCTTGTCGTTATTGGTCCAAACACTTTTTTTGATTTGTTCCTTGTTCTTGGAAATGACACTGTTTGCAGCATCGACAATCGTCTGGGTGCTTCGGTAGTTTTGCTCCAATTTATACAAGCTGTAATCCGGGTAATCATTGCGGAAGTTCAGGATGTTTTGAATGTTTGCTCCGCGGAAAGAGTAAATACTTTGTGCATCATCGCCAACAACACAGATGTTTTCGTAAACTGCAGCCAGCTTTTTGACGATCAGGTACTGCGCATAGTTTGTATCCTGGTACTCATCCACCAATATGTATCTGAATTTGTGTTGGTAATGTGAAAGCACATCCGGAAAATCGCGAAGCAAGACATTGGTCTGGTATAACAGATCGTCAAAATCCATAGCTCCGGCTTTGAAACAACGAACGGCATAAGCTTTATAGATTCGTCCCAATTCAGGGCGCTGACTTTGCTTGTCTTCGTCCATGATTTCCGGGTTTTGCAAATAATCATCTGCTGAAAGCAGGTTGTTCTTTGCTGCCGAAATGCGTCCGTAAATCATACTTGGCTTGTAGATCTTGTCGTCGAGGTTCAGTTCTTTGACAATATCTTTTAGCAGGCTTTTGGTGTCCTGGGTATCGTAAATCGTGAAGTTTTGAGGGTATCCTAAACGGTCTGCATTGATTCTGAGAATACGTGAAAAAACTGAGTGGAAGGTCCCCATGGTGATGTTTTTTGCTTCTCCGGCTCCGATGATAGAGCCGATGCGTTCGGTCATTTCCTTTGCTGCCTTATTGGTAAATGTCAATGCCAGGATGTTAAACGGATCAATGCCCTGATCGATCATATATGCGATCCGCATGGTCAGTACCCTCGTTTTTCCGGAACCTGCTCCGGCAATGACCATGGTCGGTCCTTCAAAGTTCTCTACTGCAATGCGTTGGCTTTCGTTTAGTCCGTCTAAATAATTCATAATACAAAGATAATCATTTGACAGGCAAATCTGTTTTCAGGAGTTTTGATAAAACAGCTTTTTTTTAAACACCTGTTTTTTTGATACATTTGATTGATCAATGCCATAAGTTATGAAGAATCTTTTCCTGATCTCTATTTTTTGCATTTCCGCATTTGTGGGATTTTCGCAGTTGATGCGCAGCGAAGTTTATGACTTTTCAGTCGGGAATTATTACGGATTAGAGTTCAGAGCGAATACATCCGGATCTTCCACGATGTACACAGTTCGTTATCAGCTGTTTCACATTCTGTCCAGGCAGCTTTCCGTTACGACAGATTCAGTAACCTATGTTGCTCAGCGGCAAACATATATTCCGCCATTACCGAATGGTTCCGGTGGGGCTTTTCCATCCAGCTACGATCTGGATACAATTACCTTTATGCACCAGTCGTTAAACGAGGCTTATTCGCCCGATTTGTGGGATCAGGTATTCGGGAATACCGCAAGTCACTTTTGGGATACCAGCACAAACGAATGTTATACTGCTTTGGACACCCTTATCCCTTCGCCGCTTTGTATTAATAATTCCGGGCAGGCGAATCATTTTGGAATGCACCTCAACATCCTGGATTCGTGTCCTACTATTGAACCGTATATTTCAGATTATTACGCGTATTCGCATGCCGGTGGACCGTATGGAGGGAAGCAAAATCCGGGTGATCCTACCGTTGTAAATTATTTGGTAGAATTATTCTATGTAGTTCACAATGGCGTTGAATGCGGTCAGCTTCCCGATTTCTTTCTGAATACGAATGAAAACAATCAGTTGGTTTTAAATGCATACCCGAATCCGGTGGTGGATGAACTAACAATCTCCGGAATTTCAGGAATTAAAAACTGTGCGGTTTTCACAACAGAAGGTAGGTCAGCAAGCTCCAATGTTTCCTGGAAGAACAATGTGGTGGAAGTTTCTAAATTGTCTCCGGGTGTCTATTTTTTGCAATTGGAGGATAACTCCGGTAAATCAGGGATCGTGAAATTTATGAAATAATGAAGGGTAAACCTGGAGGTGCAGTGGGTCAGGTAATAAAATCAATGATCAATAAGTTTAATTTTGCAGGATGAAAGTATTTGAATTCCTCCTTGTTTTTTTATGCGTTTCCATATCGGGGTGGTCACAAAACTTAGCGGTCCACCCGGTTTCCAACGAATATCAAAAACCCACAGATCCGTTAGTTCTTGAGAAATTGGAGAAATGGCAGGACCAGAAGTTCGGGATCATTATTCATTGGGGATTGTATGCCGTACCCGGAATTATTGAATCATGGTCTATTTGTTCGGAGGACTGGATTACAAGAGACAGTACATCCTCTTACGATGACTATAAAAAAGGGTATTTCGGACTGAAAGATTCATTGAATCCGTTGAAATTCAATCCACAGAAATGGGCAGAAATTTCTAAAAAGGCTGGAATGCGTTACCTGGTTTTCACAACCAAACACCACGATGGCTTTTGTATGTTCGATACGAAACAAACGGATTTTAAGATCACGAACGGGCCGTTTGCATCTAACCCGAAAGCGGATGTGTTGAAGCACGTTTTTTCTGCTTACCGCAAAGAAGGATTTATGATCGGGGCGTATTTTTCCAAACCCGACTGGCACAACGAAAATTACTGGTGGCCTTTGTATGCTACACCCAACCGGAACAATAATTACGATACGCGAAAACATCCCTGGCGCTGGCAGCAATTCCAGGATTATACATTTAAGCAAATACAGGAAGTTGTAAGCGGTTATGGAAACGTAGATATCTTATGGCTAGACGGCGGATGGGTGCGTCCCAAAAACACCATTGATGAAGAAGTGCTCTCCTGGGGAGCTCCAATTCCGGAATGGAACCAGGAACTGGATATTGCCAAAATAGCGCAAATGGCGCGGTCTAATCAGCCGGGAATGATTGTGGTTGACAGAACCGTACAAGGACCATACGAGAATTATCAAACTCCTGAACATTCGATCCCTGAAAAGAAACTCGACAATCCCTGGGAAACCTGTATGCCGCTTTGTAACAATTGGGGCTATGTTCCGAATGATGAAATGAAATCTACTGACCGCATAATCCGGACATTGGTTGAAGTAGTTGCCAAGGGTGGTAATTTATTGCTGGGAGTTGGCCCGAAACCTGACGGTACTTTCCCTCTTGAAGTCGAGAAACGATTATTGGAAATTGGAAAGTGGCTTGATGCAAACGGAGAAGCGATCTACAATACCAGAAGTATGGAACATTACAAAGAGTCGTATTGGTTCTTTACCCAGTCGAAAGATAAAAAGACTGGATTTGTTTTGGTTCCCAGAGATACGAATCTAACACGGTTAGAATGGACTGAAAATCTTCCTAAAAAAGGTTCGAAACTAATTTTCGTTCCAACAGGAGAGAAAATGCGTTATCACATACATGAAGGAGTTGTTGCAGTTGATATCCCTCAAAGTATAAGGATGGGGCAAGCGGATAATCCGGTATGGGTGTTTAGATTTGAACTGGCTACCGAATAGTTAATGTAGCTTTCAAAGGTAAATCCCTGGATGAAGAACCGATCATAATACGGAATTCCCCGGGTTCTACGGTCGGTTTTAGCTCCGCATCCAATTGTTCTAATAATTCCGGAGTGATTTCAAAAGTGATTTCTTTTTCTTCTCCTGCTTTCAGTCGGACACGTTGGAAGCCCTTTAATTCCTGCACTGGCCGGGTAACTGAGCTCAGGATATCTTTGATATACAACTGAACAATCTCGTCACCTTCGTAACTTCCGGTGTTTTTAAGCCTGAACCGAAGGGTAGTTTTTTCGTTTCGCGTAATACTGGAATGATCTAACTGCAGATCAGAGTACCTGAATTGGGTGTAACTCAATCCGAATCCGAAAGGGAATAGAGGTTGCCCGCTAAGATTGTTGTAATCATTTCCGCGTCCTGTGGGCTCGTGATTATAAACCAAAGGAAGTTGTGCTTCGCTCACGGGAAAAGTGATCGGTAATTTTCCGCTAGGGTTTATTTCTCCGAAAAGGAAATCAGTAACAGCTTTTCCACCTTGCTGTCCCGGGTACCAGAGCATGGCAACTGCTTCGGTTTCGTTGATCCAGTTTTCCATGGTTACGGCACTTCCTCCAACAATTAATACTACAACGGGTGTTCCTGTTTTATTCAAAGCCTGTATCAATTCTTCCTGGTGTCCCGGAAGTTTTAAGGATGCCCGGTCCAGGAATTCACCTTCTGTTATTCCTGCAACCACAATTGCTACATCTGCTTTTTTAGCCAATTTGACACTTTTGCCGATTTCCTTTTTCCAGTCTGTTTTTACGGTTGCATTCCAAAGCAGTTTGATCTTTCCTTCCCCCTGTGTTTCGTGAAATTCAACCCGGACCGCATATTTCTTTCCTTTTTTGAAGGGATAGCTTATCAGATCCTGGTGATAAGATTGCTTGTTCCAGCGATCGATCACCATTTTATCGTCCAGGTACAGGCGAAATCCATCGTTTCCTTCCAGTCCAATTTGGAATTCGCCACTCTCGGGAGCGGTTAATTCTCCACTCCAGCACACACTGTAATGATCTGACTTCAGTTTCTCATGTGGGGAATACAATGTCCAGTGAAAATCGATTTGTCCGTCTTGTAGTTCCAATACAGGATTTTCCGAAAGATCCGGATTGTCAAAATAATGAGCTTTAAGTCCGGGCTTTCCGTCGGCACTCAAATACCCGGATTGTATTACTTCGTAAGAGTCATTAGTCCGTTTTGCACCTTCGGAATAAAGAATGTTTCCGCTTTTTCCAACATACTCTTTTAATCCGTCCAAAATAGTGGTTTTTTGATATCCTGGTCCGCTGTATCCACCCAATCTCGCTTCCACTGCATCCGTTCCGAAAAGGGCAATAGTTCTTGTATAAGTAGAGAGTGGGAGTGTGCGTTTTTCGTTTCTCAAAAGGACAATGGATTCGTCTGCAAGCTGTTTGCTTAGCACTTCTCCGTTGGATTGAAGCATTGCTTCATTTATGTTCTCTGAAACGTATGGATGTTCAAATAAACCCAATTCAAATTTCGCACGAAGTACGCGAGATACGGCATCATTCAGTCGGTTACTATCTACCATTCCGTTTTCAAAAGCGGGGTAAAACAATTCCGCATGATTGATATCTGTTTGAAAAATAACGTCCATTCCGGCATTAATCGCATGCGCACCACTTTCAGCATAGTCTTTGGCTGTTTTGTGCAGCACCAGTTCTCCACCAACCGCATTGGCGTCGGAAATAACAAATCCTTTGAACTTCCATTCGTTCTTTAGTTTTTCGGTCAGCAGCCAGCTATTCGAAGAACAAGCAGTTCCGTTCAGGGAATTGTAAGCTGTCATTATAGAACGGGCATTTCCGGGTTTGATCGTTTGTTTGAAAGGAACGAAGTGGGTTTCTTCCAAAAAACGTTCGCTTAAGTGAATCGGGTAGCTGTCTCGTCCGCCGTCACCAACATTTGCAATAAAATGTTTCGGGGTAGTGATAATGCCGCGTGATTCAAACGCCCGGATAAATGCCAATCCGATTTGAGTAGTTAAAAATGGATCTTCGCCATAAGTTTCTTCCGTGCGTCCCCAACGTACATCCGTTGCCAAATTAATGACAGGTGAAAGGATCTGCCGGATGCCGCGTACCTTACATTCCTCGGCAATGTGTCCTGCCGCTTGTTTGATCAAAGTGGTGTCCCAGGTTGCAGCCATTGCGATAGCCTGAGGAAAGCTTGTTGCGTTATTTCGTACCAGTCCGTGAAGTGCTTCGTCAAAAGGGATTATGGGAATTCCCAAACGGGTTTTCTCCACCAGGTAACGCTGGGTTGTATTGATCTTTCGGACAAGCGTAAGTGCATTATCGGAGGTGTTATAAGAAAGCATTTGTCCGCCGGCGTCTCCCTGTGAACTTGCGCTGAGTTGCAGTCCGAAGATTCCGTGTTTGATCTTTCCATTTGTAGTATCACCATCAGATGGCACCATGAATACCTGCCAGAATTTTTCTTCCGGTGTCATTCTGCTCAAGAGGTCTTTCACCCTGGCTTCTGCAGGTTGAGTGGAATCTTTATACAACTGCCCGAAAGCAGCTGGAGCCAGCATCATCAAAAGGGAGAATGGGAAATACTTCATGTAACAAATTTAATTTATTTGGTTAATTTCATCATGGAAAGCTAATTGTCAACTATGATCCTGAAAACGCTGAACCTGATCTTATTTTTTACCTTGAGTTTCGGAGTTGAAGCTCAATCACGGTTCTTTACTGATTCTCTGTTCAGCAAAAGTCTGAATGAAATGCGTTTGCTGACAATCTACCTTCCTGATGGGTATAATTCAGGGAAGACGGACAAGTATCCGGTTGTTTATACGGCTGACGGACAACTTATCACGGAATCTTATCGAAAAAGTATGGATTCTTTGATTGAGCATCATTTGGTGAATCCGTTTGTGCTTATCGGCTCGCATTCGAATGAAAAGTTGATTAACGGAACAGAATACCGGAATCTGGATTATAAAAAAATGACTTACAATCCGGAGTTTCCGTTGACCATTCGCTTTGATCAGCACATGAAATTCTTTACAGAGGAACTGATTGCTTATTCGGAATCGAAATACCGTGTTTCCGGGAGAGCAAAGGAACGTTCTTTTTACGGAGTTTCGAATGGTGCTGATTTTGGAGTTTCACTGGCGGAAGATCATCCGGAATTAATCAAGAAATTTGTGCTTTTCTCCATTTTTAATGGAAAGGGAGAGGTTTTTAAGTGGAAAAAGAAGGATGGAATGTGCTTTTACCTGGGGTATGGTTTGAAAGAACTTTCTCATGTAGAAGAAGAAGCGAAACATATGAGAAAGTATTTCCTGGAAAGTGATATTTGCAGTGCTTTAGTTACTTGGCCTGGAGGTCACGATCGGAAAGAATGGGAATCAGCTTTCGTTGGTGCATTGGTTCGATTAAACAAAATTAACTCAGATAAAAAATGAAAAGACTCTTTTTTGCGGCAGGAATCATTGCATTGGCAGGATGCTCTTCGCCTTCACCGGTAAAAGAAACGAAAGCAGAAAATACGGAGGTGAAGGATCCGGTGGTGGAAAGGGATTTGTTGAAAGATTATAAAAAGTTTATTGCTTCTCTTGATTCGAAAAGTGAGAAGTCTGTAACCTTAGCAGCTGAAAAGTATGCCGAACTATTTTCAGGAGCCCATCAGGGATTATGTGACAGCGCTTATGTTGTTTTTGATCAGTTGTATGAAAAGATAGAAGGCGGTCTGAACGAAAAGCTGATGAATAACTCTTTTTTTGAAGATTTCCCGTGCATTACTTTTGATAGTTTGGGAGTAAAGGAAGAACCTTTTGAGAAGAAGTATGTTCCGTTTAGAAAAAGCATTGAAAAGAATGGGTTCAGGATAGACTGTCCGGAAGGAATGGTTGAAATCGGACAAAACAGATCGTTTGTTTCAAAACATTTTTACGCTTTCGTTTCACCCGTAATGAAACAGTATCTGGAAGGGCTTCGAAAAGAAAACGACGAAGTGTTTAGCGTTGATGCGGGAATTGTTATTTCTCCACAACAGTATGCGGACCGCTTGGTTTGGTGGGAGGATTTCAATAAGAAGAACCCGAATTTTATGTTGTCTGAAAATGCTCAGTCAATTCAAAGATATCTATTCACATTCTTTTTACTCGGAATGGATAATACCCCTTTGATCAATCATTATACCGATGATAATGGTGTTGAGAAACAAGAACTGGATTCTTACTTTGAAGATGCCTACACTTATTTGAACAAGAAGTATCCGAATTCGGATTTGAATGCATTGGTGAAACCATATAAAATGACGATTTTAAAGAATGATGCAGCAAAAAGGGAACGATTAATCAAGACTTATACCAAGCGTGGTTTGATGATCGATTTCTCAAAAGAATATTGAACCAACTTTTAGAATAGCGTAAAAATCCAAACTCCAAAAAAAAGCTAAAAGGATTTGTTAAAAAGCGAATCTGTTTATCTTTGTATAAGCATCCCCTGCTCCTGGTAGAGAAAACAATAACCCCGGAGCTTCTGTAATTATTTATAAACGGTTTAACTGAAACATGAAAAGTGTAATTACAGGTGTTGGAAGATACATTCCGACGGTAATCAAAACAAATGCTGATTTTGCATTGCATAAATTTTATGACGAGAACCAGCAGTCCATTCCCTTAAGGCCTGAGGTAATTGCTCAGAAATTTGAGACCATCACAGGAATTGAAGAACGGCGTTATGCAACAGAAGATCTGAATTGTTCGGATATGGCGGCTATTGCAGCAGAAGATGCGATCCGTGACGGGAACTGTGATCCGGAAACCATTGATCAGATTATCGTAGCACATAATTTCGGGGATGTGGTCAAGCACACGATCCAAACGGATATGATCCCGTCAATCGCTTCACGTGTAAAGCATAGTTTGGGAATCAAGAATCCGAACTGCGTGGCCTACGACTTAATTTTCGGTTGTCCGGGTTGGTTGCAGGGGTTGATCCAGGCGCATGCATTTATTCAGGCCGGAATGGCGAAGAAATGTTTGGTAATCGGCGCAGAAGCATTGAGTCGTGTTCTGGATCAGCATGACCGGGACAGTATGATCTTTTCGGACGGCGCCGGAGCAACCATCTTAGAGGTGCAGGATTCGGATTCGGGAATACTTTCTTTCAGTGCACAAAGCCATTGTGAAGATGAGGTGACTTATTTGAATTTGGGAAAATCTAACTTTCCGGAATCGGACCCAAGAATCCGCTATGTGAAAATGAAAGGCCGGAAGGTATACGAATATGCAATCAAGAATGTGCCGCTTGCCATGAAAGATTGTTTGGATAAAGCAGAGGTTCAAATCACGGATGTGAAGAAAATCTTTATCCATCAGGCCAATGAAAAGCTGGATGAGGCGATTGTACGTGAACTGTATAAATTATACGGAATCTCTGAAATGCCGAAACATGTGATGCCTATGAATATCCATAAACTGGGAAACAGTTCTGTTGCTACCATTCCAACTTTGTTAAGCATGGTGAAGCGCGAAGAGTTGAACGGATATAAAATCACGGAAGGAGATATTGTTCTGTTCGCATCTGTAGGAGCCGGAATGAATATCAATGCGGTTTGTTATAGGGTTTGATAACCCACAGTTATGATTATTCTGCAGGTAATCTAAAGTTGATTTGAATAGATGGGATCATTCAGATTCTGAACAAATAATAAAAGTTTTAAGCAACCAAAAAGCGGCCTGGCAAAGCCGCTTTTGGTTTAATAGTTTCATTAATTCCAAATTAGTTGATAACCGGTAATCGGATTACTTCTGAAAATCCGTTTCTATAAGTAATCCGGATCAATGCAATTCCGGAAGTAAGTTCCTGTTCTACGTAATTGCTGTTCTCGCTTATCTCAAATGAACGAATCTCTTTTCCTTCAAAGTTATAGAAAGTCAAAGCATCTCCTTTTTTAAGTGCTTTCCCAAATATTACAGTCCCGGAAAGGTACCTGGCTGATTGTTCTGAGGTTTGTGTGTTTATTGAAACAATTGCGCTTCTTGCCTGTTTTCCGTCGCGATCTACAGATACTAATTGGTAGTAATTCATACCTGGTACAGGATTCACGTCAACAACTGAATATTCTTTTCTGTCGTCTGAATTTCCGGTAGTGTAAATGGTTTGAACGATTTCGTCTGTTGTGTGATAAGGATCTATCCTTAAAACATCAAATTTACCGAGATTGGTTTCCGAAAGAGTGGTCCATGTCAGCAATACTTCATTATCCAT
The DNA here is from genome assembly GCA_966248825.1 of uncultured Fluviicola sp. GTDB lineage: Bacteria > Bacteroidota > Bacteroidia > Flavobacteriales_D > Crocinitomicaceae > Fluviicola. The sequence goes on along the minus strand of CBINBC010000009.1, from coordinate 76,708 downwards.
TATGGAAGCCTGCCAGTTCAATAATTCAACCTCCAAAGGATAAATACAGGTTGGTTCCACACGATATGTTGGATTTCCCGGATCGTCGAAATCGATGAAGCTTCCGTTTCCGCCCAAAGAGTTTGGTGCATAGGTGGCCGATTCGTTTGTTCCTGCAAAAACGGCATTCAATGTACGAGTTCCGGTACCGCTGTTCGCAAAACGTCCGGCAATATCGGTGTTATTGCAAAAAACAGCGTAATATTGTTGTGTTGAGGGACATTGCGGAGAATAATCCATCACATAGGAAGGGGTCTGACCTGTAAATACCACGATAATAGCTCCTGCCGGAATCGGGTCTGCATAAGTAAACAAGCTGCAGCCGGCCGCTGTATTCAATTGATTAATGTAAGCAGGGTTATTTCCCAGTGTATTTGTTCCGCATCCGGAATTACAAAAAGTTCCCCCGGAGGGAAAGGCCAGGCTGATATCATTAATAGATAAGGGATTGGAACCATTTTCAATAATTACTTGTTCATCCAGACCTTCGACACTGGAGCAGGCATCTGCCAGAATGGAGCGGATTTGAGGCGTATTGCAATTAGATTGCGTGGTGAACGAATAGGTTGCTACAGATGTAGTCAGATAAGATTCGTCGCAATTAATACTTATGCCGTTATATTCGAATACTTTGAAATAATAGGTTGTACCTGGGGTGAGTCCGGTTATCGTCACGGTATTTCCGCTTCCGTTCATAACCACGTAGTTTCCTGCACCGAGCAATCCTCCCGATCCGTAAGTGCTGTTTGCAGCGTAGTTTGTTCCGTTGAGAGGAGTGTCCGAAAAATTATTCAATGAAACGACCCCGATCCGGTTTGCTCCGTTTCCGGCTGCAAAGTTAATTTGGGCACTCGTACAGAAATTGGTCGAAGTGATGGTACTTGCATTGGTTGTTGGTGCAGCTCCCGGAGAACAGGGAGTCGACAATGTTCCGATCAGTTTCACATCATCAATTGTCCAGCGTTCGGATGTAGCATTATTAATTGATCGGATACGGATACGCACTTGCGTGCAGGAGTTAGGAAGATCCAGATGTACCGTTGAGTAGCCGTCTGTTGTCTTGTTGCCTGCTGTTCCGCCGGGAGCAAAAGTAGTCGGAGCGTTATTTCCGTCATAAACTGAGGTTGCAAGACCGGTTCCGGTAGAATAATGCCAATATGCATTTAGGTTTCCGGTGACCTGGATCTCATTGGAGTAGGTGGTTCCGCCGTCAAATGAAACGTCAAGATTTACTGCGTCTCCGGTTTCGACTCCGTTATTTATTGATCCTAACGACCAGGCTGCCAAACGAAATTCGACATATTTGGATGTGTATGCTCCCAAACCGCTTATATTGTTGAATGTCACTGTTGAAGTAGTATTAACCGTGCCAAAAGCAGTTGTTGCGCTTATATAAACTAAAGATGAAGCAGGTCTGTCGCCTGTTCCTGAGCTTCCGGTGACTGTAGTGCCACCTGTATTTGTAAAGCCCCATGCAGGAGTACCGCTATCAAAATCCTGGATAGCGATGGTCGTTTGAGCGGAAATAGATTGGAATAGCAGGAGTAAGGAAACGGAGAGGATTGCCTTCATGTTGTAGTGAAATTTTTAGCTAAAGTACACTTGTCTGTAAGAAGTCAAAGTTATGTCAGTATTAAGTTTTCACACCTATAATCACCTGTAAAGCTGAATGTTCAGGTTTAAATCGATTTAGTGTTGTTGATAAAAAACCGAACCTTTTTGATTTGATGCTTAATCATTTCTTAAAACGCCCGGAATTGTCGAAAATTAGTTTCCCAGGCATGCAGTGATGGAGTTTAAGTTATTTGTTATCGGTATTGAAGGTAGTTGAAGAAGAGTTCCATTGAACCAAAATGATGAAATCGGATTTAGGGCATGTTTTTTTGCGTTAGGAAATTAGTTGGTTGATTTTCATCAACATTAATTTGTTCAAAAACAGCACTTTTTTAGTAAAAGGCTTGCTTTGTAAGTTTTTCTATCTATCTTTGCACCCCTCAAAGTGTGTTCTTTGGGGAAAACTATATTTATTAATTAACAAAATTTGAGTACTGTATGCCAACTATACAACAGTTAGTGCGAAAGGGAAGGACTGCGGTAGTAAAGAAGTCAAAGTCAGCGGCTTTGGATTCTTGTCCGCAGCGCAAAGGAGTATGTGTACGTGTGTACACCACTACACCTAAGAAGCCGAACTCAGCTATGCGTAAAGTAGCGCGTGTTCGTCTTACCAACGGTAAAGAAGTGAATGCTTATATCGGAGGAGAAGGTCACAACTTACAAGAACACTCTTTGGTTCTTGTGCGTGGTGGAAGGGTTAAAGATTTACCGGGGGTTCGTTACCACATCGTTCGTGGTGCGGAAGATACTGCAGGTGTTGAAGGCCGTTCACAACGTCGTTCTAAGTACGGAACAAAACGTCCAAAAGCTAAAAAATAATTAAACTTTTTAAGAGATGAGAAGAAGAAAAGCGAAAAAGATTGCCATCCTCCCGGATCCGAAGTTTAATGACGTTACGGTAACTAAGTTTGTAAACAACTTAATGTACTCCGGAAAAAAGAATTTGGCATTTAAAATTTTCTACGATGCGTTAGAGATCGTAGACAAGAAATTAGAAGATCAAGAAGGATTGGAAGTATTCAAAAAAGCATTGGAAAACGTAACTCCTTCTGTGGAGGTTCGTTCCCGTCGCGTTGGTGGAGCTACATTCCAGATCCCTACTCCTGTTCGTGAAGGACGTAAACAATCATTGGCTATGAAATGGTTGATTGGATACGCTCGTAAGCGTAATGAGAAGTCAATGGCAGGTAAACTTGCTTCTGAAATCATCGCCGCTTCAAAAGAAGAAGGTGCTGCTTACAAGAAGAAAGAAGATACACTGCGTATGGCTGAAGCTAACAAAGCGTTTTCACATTTTAGATTCTAAGAAATGGCAAGAGATCTTAAATACACAAGAAATATTGGTATCGCAGCTCACATTGATGCTGGGAAAACAACTACCACTGAGCGTATTTTGTACTACTCAGGGGTAAACCACAAAATTGGTGAGGTGCACGACGGTGGTGCTACAATGGACTGGATGGAGCAAGAGCAGGAGCGTGGTATTACCATTACTTCAGCTGCTACAACAGTAAACTGGAACTACCGTGGTACAAAATACCACATCAACATTATTGATACTCCTGGACACGTTGACTTTACCGTAGAGGTAAACCGTTCATTGCGTGTATTGGATGGATTGGTATTCTTATTCTCCGCAGTAGACGGAGTTGAGCCTCAATCTGAAACAAACTGGCGTTTGGCTAACAACTACAATGTTCCTCGTATTGGTTTCGTTAACAAAATGGACCGCCAGGGAGCAGATTTCTTAAACGTGTGTAAGCAGGTGAAAGAAATGTTGGGTTCTCACGCATTGCCGTTACAAATCAACATCGGCGATGAAGATCATTTCAAAGGTGTTGTTGACTTGATTAACTGGAAAGGAATCGTTTGGAACGATGCTGACCAGGGGATGACATTCGAAGAAGTAGAAATTCCTGCAGACATTATCGATGACGCTCGCAGATTGCGTTCTGAATTGTTGGAGGCAGTAGCTGAATTCGATGAGTCATTGATGGAGAAATTCTTCGAAGATGAAAACTCTTTGACTGAGCGTGAGATTCTTGATGCATTGCGTCAGGCTACAATCTCAGGAAAAGTTGTTCCGATGATGTGTGGATCTTCTTTCAAAAACAAAGGAGTTCAGGCAATGTTGGATATGGTAATGGAAATTCTTCCTTCTCCATTGGATATCGAAGCTATTGAGGGGATCAACCCTAAAACAGATGAGCCTGCTTCCCGCAAGCCTTCTTACGATGAGCCTTTCGCAGCTTTGGCGTTCAAAATCGCAACGGATCCTTTCGTAGGTCGTTTGTGCTTTACACGTGCTTACTCAGGTAAATTGCCTGCAGGTTCTTACGTATTGAACACGCGTACAAACAGCAAAGAGCGTATTTCCCGTATCTTCCAGATGCACGCTAACAAGCAAAATCAGATCGATGAACTTGGAGCAGGAGATATCGCAGCATTGGTTGGATTTAAGGATATCCGTACAGGAGATACTTTGTGTGCTGAAAATGCACCGATCGTATTGGAGTCTATGAACTTCCCTGAGCCGGTAATCGGAATCGCAATTGAACCTAAAACTCAGGCTGACCAGGATAAATTGGGTATCGGTTTGAACAAATTGGCTGAAGAGGATCCAACGTTCCGTGTGAACACTGACGAAGAGACTGGACAAACAGTTATCTCCGGAATGGGTGAGTTGCACTTGGATATTATCGTTGACCGTTTGCGTCGTGAGTTTAAAGTGGAAGTTAACCAGGGTGCTCCTCAGGTTTCTTACCGTGAAGACATTACAGCTGCAGTTGAACACCGTGAAGTGTACAAGAAGCAGTCCGGAGGTCGTGGTAAGTTCGCGGATATCTATGTGAAGATTTCTCCACAGGATGATCAGGAAAAAACTGGTCTTGAGTTCATCAACTCGATCAAAGGTGGTAACATTCCTCGTGAATTTATCCCTTCAGTTGAGAAAGGATTCAAAGAATCCATGAAAAACGGTGTAATGGCTGGGTACCCGGTTGAAGCATTGAAAGTAGAATTGGTTGATGGATCATTCCACGCTGTCGATTCAGATTCATTGTCTTTCGAATTGGCTGCTAAAATGGCATACCGTGAAGCATTGAAGAAGTGTCGTCCGATCTTGTTGGAACCAATCATGAAAATTGAAGTGGTTACTCCTGAGGAAAACATGGGTGATATCGTAGGTGACTTAAACCGTCGTCGTGCGATCGTTCGTGGAATGGATGATAAAGCAGGATCTAAAGTGGTTAAAGCGGACGTTCCTTTATCTGAAATGTTCGGTTACGTAACACAATTACGTACACTTTCTTCAGGTCGTGCAACATCTTCAATGGAATTCTCTCACTTCGCAGAGGCTCCTAAGAACGTAGCAGACGAAGTGATTGCAAAAAATAATGGAAAAGTTTCCGCTTAATACAAACGAGTAATGAGCCAAAAGATTAGAATTAAATTAAAGTCATACGATCACAACCTGGTTGACAAGTCAGCTGAGAAAATCGTAAAAACAGTTAAAGCAACAGGAGCAGTAGTTAGTGGTCCAATTCCATTACCAACTCACAAACGTATTTACACGGTATTGCGTTCACCACACGTTAACAAGAAAGCGCGTGAGCAGTTCGAATTGTGTTCTTACAAGCGTTTGTTGGATATCTACAGTTCTTCATCCAAGACTGTTGATGCATTAATGAGATTAGAACTTCCTTCTGGAGTTGATGTAGAAATTAAAGTGTGATGAAATTTCTGTGTGAATGTGGGCATGTGATTAATCACATGCCCACTGATTACGGAAGAATACATCACTTTAATAATTTATAATTAATAATTAAAGTAAAGTATGCCTGGAATTATTGGTAAAAAAATCGGAATGACTAGCGTCTACAGTGCCGAGGGTAAGGCAACACCATGCACAGTAATAGAAGCTGGTCCTTGTGTAGTGACTCAGGTTAAAACACAAGATCGAGATGGGTACGAGGCAATTCAATTAGGATTTGGAGAGCGTAAAGAAAGAAACACTCCAAATGCATTGAAAGGCCATTTCAAAAAAGCTAAAACAACACCAAAATCTAAATTGGTTGAGTTTAAAGGTTTTGACGGACTTAATCTTGGAGATGTGGTTGACGCAACAATCTTCGAAGAAGGAGAATTTGTTGGAGTAGTTGGAACATCTAAAGGAAAAGGTTTTCAAGGGGTTGTAAAACGTCACAATTTTGGTGGGGTTGGACAATCTACTCACGGTCAGCACAACCGTTTACGTGCGCCGGGGTCAATCGGAGCTTGTTCTTATCCTGCACGTGTATTCAAAGGAATGCGCATGGCTGGTCAAATGGGTAACAAACGCGTAACAGTTGAGAACTTAGAAGTATTGCGTGTTTTGGCTGACAAAAATTTAATCGTAGTAAAAGGTTCCATTCCAGGACCTAAAGGTTCAACCGTAACAATTGAGAAATAATGGAAGTAAAAGTAATTGATAGCAAAGGAAAGGCTACTTCCAAAAAGGTAACCTTATCGGAGACAATCTTTGGAATTGAGCCGAACGATCACGCAATCTATTTAGATGTGAAGCAACACTTGGCGAATCGTCGTCAGGGAACGCACAAATCAAAAGAAAGAGCTGAAGTATCTGGATCTACCAGAAAATTGAAAAAGCAAAAAGGTACGGGTGGTGCTCGTGCTGGTAGCGTTAAATCTGGTACACGTGTAGGTGGAGGACGTATTTTCGGACCACGCCCGCGTAACTATCACTTCAAATTGAATATCAAATTGAAGCGTTTGGCACGTAAATCTGCATTCGCTTATAAAGCAAAATTGGATTCAATTGTCGTTTTAGAAGATGTAGCACTTGCAACACCAAAAACAGCAGAATTCAAATCGATGTTATCGAACTTGAACTTGTTAAACGAGAAGGTGTTGATGATCGTAGGATCAGGTAACGACAATGTTTACTTGTCTTCACGTAACTTACAACGCGTTAAAGTTGTATCTGCTGATTCCGTTAACACATACGATGTGTTGAACGCGAAGAAAGTTGTATTAACAGAAAGTTCAATCGAAGTAATCGAAAAGATTCTAAACTAATTGATGATGAGTACAATTATCAAAAAGCCAATCATTACTGAAAAAGCAACTGCCGCTAATGATAACGGTAGCTTCGCTTTCGAAGTAGATCGCAAGGCGAATAAATTGGAAATTAAAAGCGCTGTCGAAAAGATGTACGGAGTTCACGTTGTGAATGTACGCACACTCACTTATGGCGGTGGAAAATCCTCTACAAAATATACGAATAGAGGTGTCGTTGAGCAAAAAAGTCGCGTATGGAAAAAAGCCATCGTAACTGTTGCTGCAGGAGAAACGATTGATTTGTTTAATAATTTTTAAGTAAAAACTGATGGGTCTTAGAAAATTTCAGCCTATTACTCCAGGGCAAAGACACAAGATCAACAGTACTTATGCTGAAGTAACAACGAACGTTCCTGAAAAGAGCTTGGTTGCGAAAAAAAGCAAGTCTGGTGGTCGTAACAATGATGGTCGTATGACCATGCGCTACATCGGTGGTGGACACAAGCAAAAGTATCGTATTATCGATTTCAAACGTGAGAAACATGGTGTTCCTGCGGTTGTAAAAACAATCGAATACGATCCGAACAGAACTGCTCGTATTGCTTTGCTTTATTATGTGGATGGAGAGAAACGTTACATCGTTGCTCCTGAAGGATTGAAAGTAGGTGATACAGTTGTATCTGGTGCAGGTGCCGCTCCAAATGTTGGAAACGCATTATTTTTATCCGATGTTCCTCTTGGATCTGTGATCCATAACATCGAGTTGCAGCCTGGAAAAGGTGGTGCAATTGCTCGTGGAGCAGGAACATATGCTCAATTGAACGCTCGTGATGGTCGTTTTGCGATTATCAAATTGCCTTCTGGTGAGACTCGTATGATTTTGACTACTTGTATGGCTACAATCGGAGCTGTATCGAATGGAGAACATTCATTAGTAGTTTCTGGTAAAGCTGGTCGCTCACGCTGGTTGGGTCGTCGTCCACGTGTACGTGGTGTTGTGATGAACCCGGTAGATCACCCGATGGGTGGTGGTGAAGGGCGTAACGCCGGTGGTCACCCTCGTTCTCGTAATGGTATGCCGGCTAAGGGATACAAAACGCGTTCGAAAAAGAAGTATTCAGATAAGTTTATCATCGAGAGAAGAAAGAAATAAGGTATGAGTCGTTCGTTGAAAAAACCACCTTTTGTACACTATAAGTTGACAAAAAGAGTGGATGCAGCACAAGAAAGCGGAAGCAAAGCAGTGATCAAAACTTGGTCCCGCGCTTCTACAATCACTCCTGACTTTGTTGGGTTGACGTTTGCAGTGCATAACGGGAATAAGTTTATTCCTGTGTTCGTAACAGAGAACATGGTAGGTCACAAACTAGGTGAATTTTCTCCTACACGTAACTTCCGTGGTCATGGTGCTAACAAAAAGGATAAAAAAAGATAGTAAAATTCAAGTGACATGGGCGCTAGAAAGAAATTAAGAGCAGATCAAATCAAAGAGCAAAAAGCAACTACTGCATTCGCAAAGTTGAATAACTCTCCGATTTCTCCTCGTAAAATGAGATTGGTTGCAGATCTTGTACGTGGAGTTGAAGTAAACAAAGCTCTAAACATATTGCAACACAATGCGAAAGATGCATCGTTAAGTTTATCCAAGTTGTTGCGTTCAGCAATTGCTAACTGGGAAGCTAAAAACGAAGGTAAGAGCATTGAGGATGAGAAATTAGTGGTAAAATCAATCGAAGTTGGTTCGGCTGGAATGCTTAAGCGTATTCAAACTGCACCTCAAGGTAGAGCTTACCGAGTTCGTAAAAGATCAAACCACGTGACTATCGTTGTTGATGGTTCAAAATAATTGTAAAGGAAATGGGACAAAAGACGAATCCAATTGGTAATAGACTAGGTTTCATCCACGGATGGGAATCTAACTGGTACGGTGGAGATAACTACCGCGATAAAATCGTTGAAGACGATCAGATCCGCAAGTATCTTCACGCTCGTTTATCCAGAGCAAGTATTTCGAAAATCATCATCGAGCGTACCCTCAAGCTCGTTACTGTAACAATCAACACGGCTCGTCCGGGAGTGATTATCGGTAAAGGTGGTCAAGAAGTAGACAAATTGAAAGAAGAGTTAAAGAAATTGACGAAAAAAGAGATCCAGATCAACATTTTCGAGGTGAAACGTCCGGAATTGGATGCTCGTTTGGTTGCAGATGGTATCGCTCGTCAGATTGAGGCTCGTATTTCATTTCGTCGTGCTATCAAGATGGCTATCGGTTCAACCATGAGAATGGGTGCCGAAGGTATCAAAGTGAAAATTTCAGGTCGTTTGAATGGAGCTGAAATGGCTCGTTCAGAAATGTACAAAGATGGACGTACTCCGTTACATACGTTCAGAGCTGATATTGATTATGCAGTAGGTGAGGCATTGACTACTTACGGATTGATCGGTATCAAAGTATGGATCTGCAAAGGTGAAGTTTACGGTCGTCGTGATCTTTCTCCAAATGTTGGAATGGCTGCACAAGGTGCTAAAGGCGGAGCTCCATCAGGAGACCGTGGGGACCGTGGTAACCGTCGTCCGGCTGGAGGAAAAGGTGGAAACAACCGTAAAAAGAAGTAAAAACACATTAAAATTTTCAGAAGATGTTATCTCCAAAGAGAACCAAATTTAGAAGAGTTCAGAAAGGTCGTAACCGTGGTGAAGCTCAACGCGGATCTACTATTGCATTCGGATCTTTCGGACTGAAAACATTGGAGCCGGGATGGATTACATCACGCCAGATTGAAGCTTCCCGTATCGCAGTTACGCGTTACATGAAGCGTGAAGGAAAGGTGTGGATCCGAATCTTCCCTGACAAACCGATCACATCGAAGCCTGCAGAGGTACGTATGGGTAAAGGTAAGGGAGCTCCAAGCCACTGGGTGGCAGTTGTAAGACCAGGACGTATTATGTTTGAAGCAGACGGAGTTCCTTACGAAGTTGCAAAAGAAGCATTACGTTTGGCTGCTCAAAAGCTACCGGTAAAATGTAAGTTCATCGTTCGTAACGATTATGTTGTACCTGGTAAATAATTGAAAGCATGAAAAAGAAGGAAGATTTAAGTAAACTTTCAGTTGAAGATTTGCAAAAGCAAATTGCAAGTGCAACAGAAGCACAGGCAAAATTGAAGTTGGGACACAAAGTTACGCCATTGGAAAATCCAATCGTAATCCGTAACAACCGCAAAGCTATTGCTCGTTTGAATACTGAATTAACAAAACGTCAGAATCAGGCTTAATGCCGGATTCGTTAAATAAGCTTCAAATGGAAAAGCGTAATTTAAGAAAAGAACGTATCGGGACAGTTACTAGCGATAAGATGGAAAAATCGATCGTGGTTTCTGTAGAAAGAAAAGTAAAACACCCGAAGTATGGTAAGTTCGTGAAAAAAACTACTAAATTTGTGGCCCACGATGAAAATAACGACTGTAACATTGGTGACACCGTTAAGATCATGGAGACCCGTCCTTTGTCTAAGAACAAGAACTGGAGATTAGTAGAAATTTTAGAAAGAGCTAAATAATAATTAGTTGCAATGATACAACAAGAATCAAGACTTGCAGTTGCAGATAACTCCGGAGCAAAAGAGGTGTTATGTATCCGCGTATTGGGTGGAACAAAACGTCGTTATGCTTCAGTAGGAGATAAGATCGTAGTAGCTGTTAAGAGCGCAATGCCCTCTGGAGCCGTTAAAAAAGGTGCGGTTGCCAAGGCGGTTGTTGTAAGAACACGCAAGGAGGTTCGCCGTCCGGACGGTTCTTACATTCGTTTCGATGATAACGCATGTGTTATCTTGAATCAGGCGGGGGAGATGAGAGGAACCCGTATTTTTGGACCAGTAGCTCGTGAGCTTCGTGAGAACAATTACATGAAAATTGTTTCACTTGCTCCCGAAGTACTTTAATTAGTAGTGAAGTCATGCAAAAGAAATTACACATCAAAGTAGGCGACACTGTTAAAGTATTAAGCGGTGAGTCTAGAGGTCAGGAAGGAACAGTACTGACTATCGACAGAAACAAAGAGCGTGCTACCGTAGGTGGAGTGAACATGGTTAAACGTCACACAAAACCTAGCGCGTCTGAGCCACAAGGAGGAATCGTTGAGAAAGAAGGAACTATCCATATTTCGAACCTAATGGTGGTTGTTAAAGGACAAGCATCTCGCATCGGACGTAAGGAAAATGCGAAAGGTAAGTTAGTTCGTTATTCTAAAAAATCAGGAGAGGAGATCAAATAATGAGTTATTCACCAAGATTAAAAAAACAGTACAAAGAGGAAATTATTCCTGCATTGACTGAGAAATTTGGGTACAAAACCATTATGCGTGTGCCTAAGTTACAGAAGATTGTAATCAGCCAGGGATTGGGTGATGCAGTTGCTGATAAGAAAATCGTTGACAATGCGGTTGCAGATGTTTCTCGCATCGCAGGTCAAAAAGCAGTAGCTACGATGTCTAAAAAAGACGTTTCGAACTTTAAATTACGTAAAGGAATGCCAATCGGTACTAAAGTTACTTTGCGTGGTGATAAAATGTACGACTTCTTAGATCGTTTTATTGCTGTTGCTTTGCCTCGTACACGTGACTTCCGTGGAGTTAATCCAAAAGGATTTGATGGACGTGGTAACTTCAATTTGGGAGTTAAAGAGCATATCATTTTCCCTGAGATCGATATCGACAAGGTAAGCAAGATCTTAGGTATGGATATCACTTTTGTTACAACAGCTGAAAGCGACGAAGAAGGAAGAGCTTTGCTAGATGCCTTCGGATTCCCATTCATCAAAAAATAAGACAATGGCTAAGGAATCAATGAAAGCGCGTGAGCGCAAAAGAGAAAAAATGGTTGCTAAATACGCTGCTAAAAGAGCAGAGTTGAAAGCTGCCGGAGATTGGGATGCATTGCAGCAATTGCCAGCGAACTCTTCTAAAGTTCGTGTGCACAATCGTTGTGGGTTGACTGGTCGTCCTCGTGGTTATATGCGTCAATTCGGTGTTTCACGTGTTACTTTCCGTGAAATGGCTTTGGCAGGTAAGATCCCGGGAGTTAAAAAAGCAAGTTGGTAAAAGTCTTCGTCAGTTGACGAATTGAAACTCTACCGAGTAATTAATAAAAGAAAAAGGACATGTATACAGATCCTATTGCAGATTATCTAACACGAATCCGTAACGCGAATATGGCTCGTTTGAAAACAGTTGAAATTCCTGCTTCAAACACGAAAAAAGCTATTACAGCAATCTTGTTCGATCAAGGTTACATCGCGAATTACAAATTCGAGGAAGATGGAAAACAAGGAATCATTAAGATTGCTTTGAAGTATAACCAATCAACAAAAGTTCCTGCGATTACTAAAATCGAGCGTGCGTCTCGTCCGGGTCTTCGTAAGTATTCGGGTGCAGCAGAAATGCCACGTGTATTGAACGGATTGGGAATAGCTATCGTTTCTACTTCCAGAGGAGTAATCACAGATAAAGAAGCAAGAAAAGAAAACGTTGGCGGAGAAGTTCTTTGCTACGTATATTAAAAAGCATAATTGAGAATGGAGAATTGAAAAGATGATTCAAAAGTCTTTTCAATTTTCATTTTTAAATTATCAATTAAGTAGAAACTAGAATGCAGATTTCTGAGTGCTAGGTAAGCAAAAAAGATATGGGTCTTGACTTGTATCTTTTATTGTTGTACCTTCGCGCTCGTTTTCGTAATTCGTAATTAAATAAATAATGTCAAGGATAGGTAAATCCCCAGTAACAATCCCGAGTGGAGTTGAAGTAAAGGTGGACGGATCAGTTATCTCCGTAAAAGGAAAGAATGGAACATTGGAACAAGACTTCGATACAGAAGCAGTTTCAATCAACATCGAAGGATCTGAGATCACTTTAAGCCGCGCGTCTGATGCGCCGGACCATCGTTCTAAGCATGGTTTATACCGCGCTTTAATCCAGAACATGGTTGTTGGTGTATCCGAAGGGTACAAAAAGGAATTGGAAGTAATCGGAGTTGGTTACCGTGCAACTGCAACAGGACAATCGTTGGAGTTAGCTTTAGGTTATTCTCACCCGATCATCATCGAGTTCCCGAAAGAAATTAAGGTATCTGCAGATACTCAAAAAGGTAAAGCTCCGGTTGTGACTTTAGAGTCACACGACAAGCAACTTTTGGGCCAGGCTGCTGCCAAAATTCGTTCCCTTCGTAAACCTGAGCCGTACAAAGGAAAAGGTATTCGCTTTATGGGTGAAGAGATTAGAAGAAAAGCTGGTAAATCTGCAGGTAAAAAATAATTTTAAAAGTTATGGCATTTAGTAAATTAAACAGAAGAGCAAAGATTAAAAGAAGAATCAGAAAGAAAATTTCTGGTACTACTTCCGTGCCTCGTCTTTCTGTATTCCGTTCAAACAAGCAAATCTATGCTCAGTTGATCGACGATACAAAAGGAGTTACATTGGCTGCTGCTTCTTCTTACAAGAACAAAGCTGCTGAGAAAAAGAGCAAATCTGAACAAGCAGCAGTTGTAGGAAAAGAGATCGCTTCAAAAGCGGTAAAAGCTGGTGTAGAATCAGTAGTATTTGACCGTAACGGGTACTTGTACCACGGTCGTGTTAAATCATTAGCTGATTCAGCTAGAGAAGGTGGACTTAAATTTTAATCATCATGGCAGCAATTATAGGAAATAGAGTAAAAGCCTCAGATATTGAGCTTAAAGATAAATTGGTAGCTGTGAACCGTGTGACTAAAGTAACAAAAGGTGGTCGTACGTTCAGTTTCTCAGCTATCGTAGTTGTTGGGGATGAAAACGGTATCGTTGGACATGGTCTTGGTAAGGCAAAAGAAGTAACAGAAGCGATTACAAAAGGAATCGACGATGCGAAAAAGAACCTGATTAAAGTTCCGATCCTGAAAGGTACAGTTCCTCACGCACAAAAAGGAAAATTCGGTGGAGCAGAAGTTTTATTGAAACCTGCTACAAATGGTACAGGAGTAATCGCTGGTGGTGCGATGCGTGCAGTTTTAGAATCTGTAGGTGTTCACAACGTATTGGCAAAATCTCAAGGATCATCCAACCCACACAACGTTGTTAAGGCAACAATCAATGCATTGGCGTCTATGCGCGATGCAGCTGCTGTTGCACGTCAGCGTGGAATCAGTATGGACAAAGTGTTTAACGGTTAATAAGAACTAGTATGGCAACAATTAAAATCAAACAAGTTCGCAGTGCTATCAAACGCCCGGCTCGTCAAAAAGCTACGATCAAAGCGTTAGGATTTCGCCGTTTGAACCAGGTAATTGAGAAAGAAGCAACTCCGCAAATTCTTGGTATGATCAAGAAGGTAGCGCATATGGTAGAAGTTGTAGAATAATACTTTAAAACGAATTATCCATGAATTTAAATAATTTAACACCTGCGAAAGGATCCGTTCTATCTGATAAGAGAATTGGTCGTGGACACGGTTCTGGTGGCGGTGGTACTGCTACGCGCGGTCACAAAGGAGCGAAATCTCGTTCTGGTTATTCTAAGAAAATCGGATTCGAAGGAGGTCAGATGCCATTACAGCGTCGTGTGCCTAAGTTCGGATTCAAAAACATCAACCGTGTTGAATACAAAGCAATCAATTTGGATGCTATTCAATCATTGGTTGACCGTAAGAATGTAACTGATATTACTATCGAAGTACTACGTGAAAACGGTTTGGTATCTCGTAACGACCTTGTGAAAATCCTTGGTCGCGGAGAACTTAAAGCGAAAGTAACAGTAAGTGCTCACAAGTTTTCTTCTTCTGCAAAAGCAGGAATTGAAGCTCAAGGTGGTTCTATTTCAGAAATCTAATTAACTTTGCCGACATTTTTTTTATGAAACGGTTTATACAAAACATAAAAAACATCTGGAAAGTAGAAGAATTAAGAAAGCGTATCTTATTGACGCTTTTCTTAATTCTCGTATACCGTATCGGATCGTTTATCATGTTGCCTGGTGTGAATGCAGAAGCAGTGCTTGCAAATGCATCCCGCAAAGGAGGTGACAACGTGCTTGAATCATTATTATCGATGTTCTCCGGTGGAGGATTTACCAATGTGTCTATTATGGCTCTGGGTATCATGCCTTACATTAGTGCTTCGATCATTATGCAGTTGTTGGGGATGGCAGTTCCTGCTGTTCAGAAAATGCAGAATGAAGGTGAATCAGGTAGAAAACAAATCAATACGTATACACGTGTATTGACGATTATTATTTGTGCTGTTCAGGCGCCAAGTTATATCTCGTTATATGCGTCTAGTATCCAGGGTGCTCTGCCAGCTGAACTATCCATGTTATGGTGGACGACAGCGGTGTCTTGTATGGTTGCCGGTTCAATGTTTGCTGTATGGTTAGGTGAACGCATTACAGATAAAGGAATTGGGAATGGTATTTCATTATTGATTACCGTTGGGATTTTGTCCCGTCTCCCATCTTCTTTCTTATCTGAAATGGCCGCTAACAAAGATTTCCCACTTAAGATTGTTTTGGAGATCATCGTATTTATGCTTATCGTACTTGGAACGATCCTGATTGTTCAAGGTGTGCGTAAAGTTCCGTTAAACACTGCGAAACGTGTTGTCGGAGCCAGAGCAGTTGATGAGCAGGGAGCTAGAAACTATTTGCCTTTAAAAGTGAATGCTTCGGGTGTAATGCCTATCATTTTCGCTCAGGCAATTATGACTATCCCGGTAATGATTTTCTCTCAGCAAAAAGACGGTGGTATTATTCAGTATGCATTAGGAGATACACATGGTGTACCTTACAATGCATTGTTAGCGCTTTTGATTATCGTATTTACGTACTTCTACACTGCTATTATGATCAACCCGCGTAAAATGGCTGATGATTTGAAGCGCAGTGGAGGATTTATCCCTGGGGTTCGTCCCGGAGATGAAACTGCTGAGTATATCGACTCGCTGGTATCGCGCATTACTTTGCCGGGATCTGTTTTCCTTGCATTGATTGCGATCTTGCCATCTATAGCGTATGCTTGTAATATTACTTCTGGTTTTGAGTATTTCTTCGGAGGAACTTCGTTGTTAATCATGGTAGGAGTAGTTTTAGATACCCTTCAGCAAATTGAGTCTTATTTGTTGAACCGCCACATGGATGGTTTGATGGAAGGATCTCGTGTGAGAGGAAGAAGAAGTATAAACGAAATGTCATCAGGTTTCTAGATTATGGCTAAACAGGCATCTATAGAACAAGACGGAACGATTATCGAAGCATTGTCGAATGCAATGTTTCGTGTCGAATTGGAGAATGGACACGTGATTACGGCGCACATTTCGGGAAAGATGAGAATGTTCTACATTAAAATCCTTCCTGGTGACCGTGTGAAAGTGGAAATGTCTCCGTATGATTTAACTAAAGGACGTATTTCTTTCCGCTACAAATAATTGTAAGAAAGAATTCCGATAAAAAAGCAAAAGATGAAAGTAAGAGCTTCAGTAAAAAAACGTTCTGCAGATTGCAAGATCGTTAAAAGAAAAGGAAGAGTTTACGTGATTAACAAGAAGAATCCTAAACTAAAACAAAGACAAGGGTAATTATGGCACGTATTGCAGGTATTGATCTACCAAAAAACAAGAGAGGTGTAATCGGTTTGACGTACATCTTTGGAATTGGCCGCAGCACGGCTAAGAAAGTGTTGACATCAAACGGAATTGATGAGAATATCAAAGTTCAGGATTGGAATGACGATCAGATTGCTTTGATCCGTAACTCAATTGCCGAGATTAAAACAGAAGGACAGTTGCGTTCTGAAATTCAATTGAACATCAAACGTTTGATGGATATCGGATGTACACGTGGAATTCGTCACCGTGCAGGTCTTCCATTGAGAGGTCAGCGTACGAAAAACAACTCTCGTACTAGAAAAGGTAGAAGAAAAACAGTTGCTAACAAGAAGAAAGCGACTAAATAATAGTTAGAAATGGCAAAAGCAAATCAAAAGAAGAAGAAAAACGTCAAAGTAGACGCAGCGGGTGAAGCGCATATCCAAGCTACCTTCAACAATGTGATTATTTCTTTGACGAACAACGCTGGTCAGGTTATTTCCTGGTCATCCGCTGGAAAAATGGGCTTCAAGGGTTCTAAAAAGAACACTCCGTATGCTGCACAAGTTGCTGCTGAGGATGCATCTAAAGAAGCACATGACTTCGGACTACGTAGAGTGCGTGTATTTGTGAAAGGACCTGGAGCTGGTCGTGAATCAGCTATCCGTGCAATTCACAATCATGGTATCGAAGTGATCGAGATCATCGATGTAACTCCGCTTCCGCACAACGGTTGTCGTCCTCCAAAAAGACGTCGCGTTTAATTTATAGTAATTTTAATCTAAAGGGGAAATTGATTATCGAAGGAAAAGCCTTAATTCATAATCCCCCTTTTTACATTTTATAGTATGGCAAGATATACAGGCCCAAAATCGAAAATTGCCCGTCGTTTCCGCGACCCAATTTTCGGTCCGGATAAATCTCTGGACAAAAGACAATACGGACCAGGACAACACGGACCAAACAAGCGTCGTGGTGGAAAGCAGTCAGAGTACGCTATCCAGCTTGGTGAAAAACAAAAAGCAAAGTATACTTACGGTATCCTTGAGCGTCAATTCTCGAACTTGTTCAAGAAAGCATCCCGCATGAAAGGTATTACAGGTGAAGTATTGTTGCAATTGTGTGAATCTCGTTTGGACAACACAGTATACCGTTTAGGAATTGCTCCTTCTCGTCGTGCTGCTCGTCAGTTGGTTACTCACAAACACATTGTAGTAAACGGAGAAGTGGTAAACATTCCTTCTTATACTTTGCGTGTTGGTGATGTAGTTAGTGTTCGTGAGAAGTCTAAGTCTTTGGAAGCAATTACTTCTTCATTGACAGCTTCAACAAACAAGCGTTACGATTGGTTAGATTGGGATAATTCTTCAAAATCAGGTAAGTTTTTGAGTCTTCCTTCCCGCGATATGATTCCTGAGAACATCAAGGAACAATTAATCGTCGAATTATACTCTAAGTAAGCTTAAACTTAGTATCAAAATATTGGAGCCTGTTAAGGGCTCCTTTTTTAAGTTAATCATTGAATTGTGGCCAAAGGGTTTAGTTGACTTCTTCACTCTTCTAAACCGCGCAACTGCAAAACAATTAAAAAGAAGAAAAACAAATGGCAATTTTAGATTTTCAAAAACCTGACAAGGTAATTATGATCCAGTCGGACGAGCGTAAAGGACAATTTGAGTTCCGTCCGCTTGAGCCAGGATACGGTATCACAGTAGGAAATGCATTGCGTCGTATCTTACTTTCTTCATTGGAAGGATACGCTATTTCATCTGTTCGTATCGAAGGTGTTGACCACGAGTTCGCAACATTGAAAGGTGTAGTTGAAGACGTTACTGAGATCGTATTGAACTTGAAACAGGTTCGCTTCAAGCAGCAAATCGAAGGAACGGATAATGAAACAGTTGTAGTTTCTATCTCCGGACAAGATAAATTAACTGCAGGCGATTTAGGTAAATTCACATCCGGATTCCAGGTTTTAAACCCGGATTTGGTGATTTGTAACATGGAAAGCTCCGTTAAATTGGAGATGGAATTGACGATCATTAAAGGGCGTGGATACCTACCGGCTGAGGAGAACAAAACGGGTAATGCACCGTTCGGAACGATCTTTATCGACTCTATCTTTACTCCGGTTGTGAACGTGAAATACACGATCGAAAACTACCGTGTAGAGCAAAAAACAGATTACGAAAAATTGGTTTTGGAATTGACTACAGATGGTTCAATTCATCCGAAAGATGCTTTGAAAGAAGCTGCAAAGATCTTGATCCACCACTTCATGTTGTTCTCAGATGAGCGTATCACTTTGGATAGTGAGGTGAAGTCTGAAACGGAAGAGTTTGATGAGACATCATTGCACATGCGTCAATTGTTGAAAACAAAATTAGTAGATATGGATCTTTCGGTTCGTGCACTAAACTGTTTGAAAGCAGCAGACGTAGAAACATTAGGAGATCTTGTTTCTTACAACAAGAACGACTTATTGAAGTTCCGTAATTTCGGTAAGAAATCCCTGACTGAGTTGGAAGACTTAGTAGATTCTAAAGGATTGAACTTCGGAATGAACGTTGCAAAATACAAATTAGATAAAGACTAGTATCGCATTTAAACTCTGAAGCCTTGGCAGAAGAGTAAATTAAAATTAATAATGTCGTAATAGGTGGCAGGGACGATGCGATAACACCCGGCTAACCGTTACTTACGAAATTTAAAGTTATGAGACACGGAAAAAAACACAACCATCTTGGTAGAAAGACAGCTCACAGACACGCAATGTTGTCTAATATGGCTTGTTCTTTGATCGAGCACAAAAGAATCTCTACAACAATCGCTAAGGCAAAAGCTTTGCGTGTATATGTAGAACCGATTTTAACAAAATCAAAAGACGATTCAACTCACAACCGTCGTACAGCTTTTTCTTACTTGAAAAGCAAAGAGGCAGTTACTGAGTTGTTCCGTACAATTGCTCCGAAAATTGCTGACCGTCCGGGAGGATACACACGTATCATCCGTACAGGTTACCGTTTAGGGGATAACGCGGAAATGTGTTTGATCGAGTTGGTTGATTTCAACGAAGTATACACTTCAGGAGAGAAGAAAACTACAACACGTCGTTCTCGTCGTGGTGGATCTACAGCTAAGAAAACGGATGCAGCTCCTGCTGCTGAAGCAGTTGAAGAAGCAGTAGTTGTTGAAGAAACTCCTGTAGAGGAAGCAAAAGCAGAATCTGCTGCGGCAGATGAAACTCCTGCTGAAGAAGCGTCAAACGAAACAGAAGAGAAAACGGAAGAGTAATCATGAAGTTTTTCTTTTAAGAAATAAAAAGGGTATCCAGTTATTAACGGATACCCTTTTTTATGCACGATACTTTTTAAGTTGAAATAGAAATCCTAATTTTGCAAAAACATTTTAGTATATGGAAGAACGCAAGCCTGCGCTCCTGGTCCTGGAAGACGGAACAGTATTTTACGGCAAAGCAACCGGAAAGATTGGAACAACAACCGGAGAGATTGCCTTTAACACGGGAATGACCGGTTATCAAGAGGTGTTTACGGATCCTTCCTATTATGGGCAAATACTAGTCATGACGACTTCCCATATTGGTAATTACGGTGTAAATCCGGAAGAGGTTGAATCTGAAACGGTAAAAATTGCCGGGTTGGTTACCAAAAAGTTTGCAGAGAACTTTTCAAGATCTTCTGCAGTATCAAATCTGAATGATTATTTAGTAGATAACGACAAAGTAGGTATCACAGATATTGATACCCGTTCTTTGGTACGTCATATCCGCCACAAAGGTGCAATGAACGCCATCATATCATCAGAGATTTTGGATGAGAAAGCACTGCAGAAACAAGTAAAAGAAGTGCCATCCATGGATGGATTGGAATTGTCTTCCAAGGTAACAACGAAAGCTGCTTACGAAGTGGGAGATCCGAACGATTCATTGCGGGTTGCGCTGCTTGATTTCGGAGTGAAAAAGAACATTATACGTTGTTTGGCTGACAGAGGATGTCTGGTGAAAGTGTTCCCGATGAATACTACACTGGACGAATTGAAAGCATTTAATCCGGACGGATATATGTTGTCTAACGGTCCTGGTGATCCATCTGCCATGCCGAACGAAATTGCTTTGGTAAAAGAATTGGTAGAAGTTGGAACACCGGTATTCGGAATTTGTTTGGGGCACCAAATACTTGGTCTCAGCCAGGGATTGAAAACAGAGAAAATGTTTAACGGTCATAGAGGAATTAACCATCCGGTTATGAACCTGATCACCGGAAAAGGAGAAATTACTTCTCAAAACCACGGATTTGTAATTGCAAAAGACAGTGTTGCGTCTAATCCACGAATTAAAGTGACTCACGAACACTTGAACGATCAAACGATTGCAGGAATTATGCTGACGGATAAACCTGTGTTTTCGGTGCAATATCACCCGGAGGCATCTGCAGGTCCGCACGATTCCCGCTATTTATTCGATCAGTTTATCACTAACATGAAACAAGCGAAGCAGTAAGCTTCCCAAATAAAAAACACATGAGTTATATCGCACGCATTGTCGGAAGACAAATTTTAGATTCGAGAGGTAATCCAACAGTTGAAGTGGATGTTTACACAACAAACGGTGCAGTAGGAAGAGCAGCAGTTCCTTCTGGAGCTTCCACCGGAATCCACGAAGCAGTTGAATTACGTGACGGTGATAAATCTGTTTACCTTGGAAAAGGAGTTTTAAAAGCGGTTGAAAATGTGAATTCGATTATCGCAGAAGAATTGATCGGAATGGATATTTTCGATCAAAAACTGATCGACCGTGTTTTGTTGGAATTGGATGGTACTCCGAACAAATCCAAATTGGGAGCAAATGCAATTTTGGGAACGTCTTTGGCGGTTGCTAAAGCTGCGGCTCAGGAAGCAGGACTTAGCTTGTTTAAATACGTTGGTGGTGTCGGAGCAACAACAATGCCGGTTCCGATGATGAATATTTTGAACGGTGGTTCGCATGCTGATAACCTGATCGATATCCAGGAATTCATGGTGATGCCTTTCGGTGCATCTTCTTTTTCAGAAGGATTGCGTTGGGGAACAGAGATTTTCCACCACTTGAAATCTGTTTTGAAGGACAAAGGGATGTCTACGAATGTAGGGGACGAAGGAGGTTTTGCACCGAATTTAGGATCCAATGAAGAGGCAATTCAGGTAGTATTGCAAGCGATTGAGAAAGCCGGATTTAAACCTGGTTTAGATGTTCACATTGCTTTAGACGCGGCTTCGTCCGAGTTTTACAATGCAGAAAAAGGATTGTACCTGTTCGAATCTACCGGAGATTCCATGACTTCTTCTCAGATGGTGGATTTTTGGGCTGATTGGTGCAAGAAATATCCGATCGTGTCTATCGAAGACGGATTGGCTGAAGATGATTGGACTGGTTGGAAAGAAGCTACCGAGAAACTTGGAAATAAGGTGCAGTTGGTTGGAGACGATTTATTTGTTACCAATACAAAGCGATTATCACAAGGTATTGAACAAGGTATTGCCAACTCGATTTTAGTGAAGGTAAACCAGATCGGTTCTTTAAGCGAAACAATCGAAGCAGTTCAAATGGCAACAAGAAACAGCTATACTTCGGTAATGTCTCACAGAAGTGGTGAAACGGAAGATAATACGATTGCAGATTTGGCAGTTGCGTTGAATTGCGGACAGATCAAAACGGGGTCTGCTTCCAGAAGTGATCGTATGGCTAAATACAATCAGTTGTTGAGAATTGAAGAAGAATTGGGAGAAACGGCCTATTATCCGGGTAAAAACTTTCGATTTTTATAATAGAAGGAATTAATTGGAAAGGGAGCTAAGGCTCCCTTTTTTTATTCATCCATATTTTCAATTTGTTCAATGATTTGAAGGAATTAATAAAAGATTTGTACCTTATGCACTGAAATTCAAATAGGTTGAAAAATCAGTTCGCAAAGTGAAATTAGCGGTTGATTTCTTTAGAATGAATTAATTTTTAACAAAATGTTTAAAAGAGGTATGTTTTTATGAATGTAAAGCAACCAAATTATTTTTAAACCGTTTAGAAATCAAAGTACTAATTATGAAGAATTTATTACTAGGTTTAGTTTTCGCAATGGGGACTTTTTGGGTAACTGCCCAATCCACTGTTTCTCAAACTACTACTCCTTCTTTTTTTGCACAATGTTTAGTGAATGTAGGGAATCAAAATGAATTAACAGCATTGGAAAATCAATTACGCACCATACCTTATGTAAGCGTAGTTCGTGTTGATATTCCAACCAGCAGATTGTTCTTAACAACAAGAAATCTCAGTTCGTTCACGGCAAATGAATTTTCATCCTGGATGGGAACATATGCAACATCTTACAGCTGTCTTCAAATTGGATTGCACGGAGTTGATCCTGTGAACCCTTACCCATTCACTAATTGTCAAGAATAAAAAATACTGGTTATGAAAAATATTCTACTAATTATCTGTTTTTTTGCTGGTATTACTGCAATTGCACAACCAAATGATTGTAACGAAGCTATTCCAGGATGTAACGCTCCACCTTTCGGGATTGCACCTCCAAATTCTGCCACGAATGTTGTAGATTTTGGTACGGGTACAGTTTCCAATCCGAGTACCAATCCCCAGGGAGTAAACTCCGGTTGTTTATTGTCCGGAGAAACGAGTTCAACATTTATTACCATTAATATTGTTACATCCGGAACCTTGCAATGGTCTCTTATCGGATTGAATCCAAACGGGACTCCTTCAGGAAGTGGTTGTTTTGACTGGATTATGTGGCCGGATATGCAATCTAGTACTACTGATGGCTGTACTGGGATCAACGGGAATACATTACCTCCGGTAGCATGTAACTGGAACGGGATGTGTAACGGGAATACAGGAATGTCAACTCCCGCAAATTATCCTCCAAATGCTTCCAATACCAGTTACCAGCCACCTTTAACGGTTACGGCAGGACAAACATATATTTTATGTTTATCGAACTATAGTTCTACAAGTCAGACCGTAAACCTAAGTTTCTTCGGAAGTGCCCAGGTAGCTTGTAGCGCTTCTGCTCCTGACCAAACAATTTGTCTTGGAAACTCTGCAAACGTAACAGTCGCTGCTCCCGGATTTATTAACCCGGCATTTACCTGGTTGACAACCACAGGTGTAGCAAATCCTTCCGCAGGGACCACAATCGTTACTCCAACCGTTACAACGACTTATACAGTTGCTGTTGAGGACGTAGGTACAAACCCGGTTACCCGTGATACAGCTGTCTTTACGATTACAGTTGTAAACCCTCCGGCTCCAAATGCAGGTCCTGATCAGACAGTTTGTTTAGGACAGCCGTTCCAATTGACAGGAACTGTTGGAAGTCCTACCAATACAGCAAACTGGCAGGCAATTGTACCTACAGGTATGACTCCTCCTGCAACCGCTTCTTTTTCTCCGAGCTTTAGTTCTATGAACCCAACAGTTACGGTAAACCAACCGGGAACATATAAGTTCGTTTTGAGAGAGACCAGCTCGGTTTGTGGAATCATGAGAGATACAGTAGTAGTTGTTGTTTCACAACTTCAGGTTGCTACTACAACTACAAATCCAATTTGTAACGGTTCAAGTGACGGTACAATTACCATCACAAGCGCCGGGGCAAGTGAATATAGTTTTGATAATGGTGCAAACTGGCAAGCATCCAATACGCTGGGAGGTTTTGCATCTGGAACTTATACTGTTTGTGCAAGAAATACGCTTGGATGTCAGAAATGTGCTACTGCAACTTTAACGGATCCTCCATTAATTGTCATGTCTGTTTCTAACGATACCATAATTTGTCAGAACGGTACTGCAACGCTTTCAGCTCTGGCTACCGGAGGAACAGGAGCCGCAACTTATTCCTATCATTGGGATCACAACCCTGTTTTGGTAGAATCCGTTCAGGTAAGTCCTTTAGTGGATACTTACTATCCTGTTCAGGCTGAAAGTAACCTGGGGTGCTGGTCCAATAAAGATTCAATTTATGTTACGATGAATCCTGTGCTTGCGGCTACTATGTCAGCTGATGCATTTACTTGTCCGGGATACGAAGACTCATTAACTGTATTTGCTTCAGGAGGTATTGGCGCACCTTATACCATTACATGGTCTACAGGCCAAACGGATGTAGGTACACAAAGTACTCTGAACGATTCTCCACTGGTTACAACGACTTACTCAGTAACGATTGAAGATGTTTGTGAATCAACTCCGGTGACTATATCCGGTGTGATTAATGCTTACCCGGTTCCGTTTCCGCAAATTTCAATTGACGAAAACCCATTATGTGAGCCAGCTGTGTTTGTTCTCAGAAATCAATCAACACTCTCTCAAAATACGGTTTGGAGAATCAGTAACGGAGATGAATTCATGAATGTAGATTCGTTGAGTACTTCGGAGACTATGCATGGAACTTATGATGTTCAGTTAATAGTTACTTCACCGGATGGATGTATCGATTCAACAACATTTACCGATACGCTTGTGGTGATGCAGACTCCTATTGCAGACTTTAAATGGAGTCCGGATCCGATTACGATGTTCAATACTCAGGTATTGTTTACGGATTATTCATTGTATGCAGATACCTATGAATGGAGTTTCCCGGGGGCAACACCGAATAATTCTACCAATGATGACCAAACGGTTCTTTACCCGGATGGAGAGACAGGAACTTACTATGTTACTTTGGTGGCAACATCATACTTAGGTTGTACGGATACAGTTACAAAAGAAGTAGTGGTGATGCCGGAAGTTATCATTTACGCTCCGAATGCATTTACACCGGATGGAGATGAATTCAACCAAACCTGGAGAGTTTATATTGAAGGAATTGATGAGTTTGACTTCGAACTTCAGATCTTCAATCGATGGGGAGAGGTTATTTGGGAGTCGCACGATGTAAATGCAGCGTGGGATGGAACTTATAATGGTTCACCGGTTCCGGTGGGATCTTATACCTGGCTGATTAATGCAAGAGAATTAATCTCCGATAAGAAATACGTTTGGAATGGACATATCTTCTTGAATAAATAAACATTGACAATTGATCCGTTAGTAAGGGGCTGTTCGCATAATCGGACAGCCCCTTATTGTTTGGCTAAAATCCCGAATTAAGCGCGGTGATCATTTGGGTTTCACCACAGATTTCTTAATTTCGTGTCATAAGCGATATATTATGGATTTGAACGACTTTCAAAAAGATATAACAACAGGAATCCCTGCAGCTCTCCCGCCAAAGAAAGAATACGAAACGGCAATCAATCATGCTCCAAAACGTAAAGAAATACTTTCATCGGATGAGAAAATCCTGGCATTGAAAAATGCCTTGCGTTATTTCCCAAAAGATCAGCATGCAGATCTTCTTCAGGAATTCTCCGATGAGTTAGAGAAGTACGGAAGAATTTATATGTACCGTTTTAGACCGGATTATAAAATGGTTGCCCGGCCAATCAACGAATATCCCGGAAAATCCCTGCAGGCAAAAGCAATTATGCTGATGATCCAGAATAACCTGGATTATGCGGTTGCCCAACACCCTCACGAATTGATCACTTACGGAGGAAATGGTGCCGTTTTCCAGAACTGGATTCAGTATCGGCTGACCATGAAGTATCTTTCTGAAATGGAAGACGATCAAACATTGGTGATGTATTCGGGACATCCGCTAGGGCTTTTCCCTTCTCATAAAGATGCACCGCGAGTGGTTGTAACAAACGGTATGATGATTCCCAATTACTCAAAACCGGATGACTGGGAAAAATTCAATGCTTTGGGAGTGACGCAATATGGTCAGATGACAGCAGGTTCCTACATGTACATCGGCCCGCAAGGGATTGTTCATGGAACCACAATCACTGTCCTGAACGGATTCCGCAAGATTAAAAAAGATCCGAGAGGATCACTTTTTGTGACTTCCGGTTTGGGAGGAATGAGCGGAGCTCAGCCAAAAGCGGGGACCATTGCCGGTTGTGTAACGGTATGTGCAGAAGTAAACCCGAAGATTACCCGTATACGTTTGGAGCAGGGATGGGTACATGAGATCATTGAAAACCTGGATACTCTTGTAAAACGTGTTCGTGAAGCTCAGGAGCAAAAAGAAGTTGTGTCGATCGCTTATTTAGGAAATATCGTGGATGTTTGGGAAAAATTCGATCAGGAAAACCTTCACATCGATTTGGGATCTGATCAAACGTCCCTTCATAACCCATGGGCAGGAGGGTATTATCCTGTCGGAATTGATTTTGAGGCTGCGAATAAATTAATGGCTTCCGATCCGGAGGAGTTTAAATCGAAAGTTCAGTCAACTCTTGTGAGGCATGCAGAAGCAATTAATAAACATACTGCAAAAGGAACTTACTTTTTTGACTATGGAAATGCATTCTTATTAGAAGCTTCCAGAGCCGGTGCCGATGTAATGGCTGAGAACGGAATAGATTTCAAATATCCGTCCTATGTTCAGGATATTATGGGCCCCATGTGCTTTGATTATGGATTCGGACCTTTCCGTTGGGTTTGTGCTTCAGGAGATCCGGCTGACCTTGAAAAAACAGATGCTATCGCGTGTGCCGTATTGGAAGAAATGAAACAGCAAAGCCCGGAGGAGATCCAGCAGCAAATGGCTGATAATATTCAATGGATTAAGGGTGCGCAGGAAAATAAACTGGTAGTAGGTTCACAAGCACGTATTTTATATGCAGATGCAGAAGGACGCATGAAAATTGCAGCTGCGTTCAATGATGCTATTTCCAAGGGAATTATAGGTCCTGTAGTACTTGGCCGTGACCATCACGATGTATCGGGAACAGATTCTCCATACCGTGAAACTTCCAATATTTATGACGGATCAAGATTCACAGCTGATATGGCTATCCAGAATGTGATAGGTGATTCTTTCCGTGGTGCAACCTGGGTTTCTATTCATAATGGAGGTGGAGTAGGCTGGGGAGAAGTGATCAACGGAGGGTTTGGAATGCTGCTTGACGGATCATCGGATGCTGAAAGAAGATTGAAGTCCATGCTTCACTGGGATGTCAATAACGGAATTGCAAGAAGAAACTGGGCACGTAACGAAGGTGCTATTTTTGCTATTAAACGAGCTATGGAAGCAGAACCGAAGTTGAAGGTAACAATTCCTGAATTAGTAGATGAAGCGCTGTTAAAGCAATTGAAAATCGAAAATTGAGAAGATAAAATTGAGAAGAATCGTATGGTTCTTCTTTTTTTTCAATAGTTCAATAGTTCAACTTTTGAACCTTTTGAACCTTTTGAACTTTTTGAACTTTTTGAACTTTTTTGAGAACTTGCTAAAGAACTTTAATCTCCACCCTGCGGTTGCTTTGTTCTTCGGAAGCGAATTTTGCGTTCGGGAAGATCGGCATTGTATTTCCGTATCCGACGGTAGTAAGACGCTCTTTGTTTATTCCGTTTTCTACCAGGTAATTATAAACACGTTTTGCCCTTGCTTCGGAAAGTTTTTGTGCTTCAAAGGTATTCTCGCCGTTTGAATGGACATGGCCTTGAATTTCAACTTTTATCCCGGCATTTAGAGCCAGAAAATCTCTTAATCTTCTGAGCTTGGGTTCTGCACTTTGGAGAAATTCAGAGGAACCGGGGAAAAATTCAATTTCATCAATCTGCATGCTTTTACCTTCTCCGAGAGGTTCAATCCAAGCTACAATTTCGGTTTCTGTATTAGCGGATACCGGTTCTTCCCTGTCAACAAAGAAATAACCTTCAGCGTCGATTCTCAGTTGGACTTTACCTGATTTCTCAATAGAGAAACGAAAATCTGAACCCTGATAAGAAGCAGTAATGTCTTTGAGTCCTGTAATGGTAATATTTGAAATAACCGGTTTTCCGGTTTCATAATCGCGAACCAGGATATTCAACCCGGCTTCTTTTTTATCCGTCCTAAGGTCCATTAACTTTCCACCCTCGGATGTTTCCTGCATTTCACGGGTCATCGGTTCAAATACGAAGTCAACCTCCAGGAGCTCCTTTGTTTTTGGGGGAGCAATGAAACAGATGATGATTTCCTTTCCTGCTGTGAGGTCAATAGGATATAGGTTACTTTCCGATACCACAAGGCTTAGACCAAGTTCGGTAGAAGGTTTTGAAATAATTCTTCTGATTTCAGCGGAACCTTTTGAGATTTCTTCACAGGGATATTTCGTTTCACCTTCAAAAATGACCATTTGTATAGGTTGATTGCATCTGGCATTTAGGGTAAATCGTCCGTTATAAGAAGCTTTAAAGGAACAGTATAAGGTGTTTTTTTCTTCGATATTATTCAATGAGCTGTAGGCCTGAAAATCGTTAACCTTTCCTCCTTTCCCGGGAAACTGCATACGATAATCCCCGGTTTTAAGTATGGTAGTTGCTCCTGTGCAGTCAGAAATGGCATCAGAGCTTTCACGAGTCTGTTGTCCGTATACTTGCGCAAGAATTAACAAAAAAACTATTAGGAGAGTGTGTTTCATTGAGTGCAAAGATAGCTTTTTCCTGAGTTTTGAAAAAACGGCTTTTTTTTTACTTTTTTAAATGGGATGAATGGGCATATTAACTGCATTTATCAGTTATTGTTTAACATTCAATTGTGCCTTCAGGCAGGTTCTTAGATAGAGATGATCAAGTGTGGGGAAAATATGGACGACACTAACATCATGGGTTTTTCCGCTCAAAGTTAAGTCTCCGGTCTTTTTTTGAAGGTTCTTGTCGAGCATTTTCTTCAGATCATTGAACTGTGAACTAAGATCTAGTTTAGTTGCTTTTTCCAGTTCGGTATAAATACGGTTCGAAAACAGCCATTTTGCACTTTTCAACAGCACGCTCTTTGTTTTCAGGTCGAATTCAAGTTTACTGAGTTCCAGTATTTTTGTTGTGTTGTCAAATACCGGAATTCCCTGAAGATAAAGGATTCCCTTTTTCGTTCCGCTGAAATGAATTCCCAAAAGCAAGCGGTTCCGGTCCAACCCGCTCACATCCACTGCATCGAACACAAAATGGTTTTTATTGAAGTCGACGGTTTTTCCCTTTACCTGCTCGGTGAAAAGCCTGGAGATCGAATCATAATTCAATTCAAAATCGGTAAATAGATCGAAAGTGTCTTTTGGAGTATCAGGAATGATATTTAACCTGGGAAGTTCTGTTGCCTGCGTTTTATCCGGTACCTGGTTCAAATAGGTTCTGCAATTCAAAACCAGGGTTGTATATAATTTGTTTTGCTCCAAACGCGGTTTTACCAGGGAAATGGCTACCGGCTCAAAATGAACGTAACCCAGATAAGGGATTTTAACAGATTGATTCATGTCCTTCCACAGAGCTTCAGCATCTTTTTTAAAAGAAATACGTGCCAATTCCTTGTCTGTCTGCTGGCACTGCTTTTCCAGTGTTTTGCGCACTTCTTTGATAACTTCATCCGTAGCATCAAACCTGAAAAGGGTGACTTCGCAGGGATTTAAAGGCTTCAATTCCCGGATGCTTGTTTGAGTGCTTAAACCATAATTATCATTCATGTTCAGTTCGGTAGCCAACCGGATTCTTATAGAAGGTTTTGTTTCATTGATCCCACAGGAGAATGGAATAACAGGAGTGAGACAGACCGGCTTTGCAGACAACATGTCCGAGCATGCGGCACAGTATTCCATTTTGATCCAATAAGAACCGTGTAATTCGGAAAGTATGCGGTTGTTGACCGTGGAAATACGGAAAGAATCTTTCTGGAATTGATAGTCATAACGAATACCGCTGCAGGGCTTATCGGATCCCGAAGTAACAGCCGGAACCGATTTATTGGCATCTTTGAAATAAGGGCTTAGACTAATTTCTACCGGAACAACTATATTGTTTGAAGTATTTGTTAACGGAGGCGGACTTTGAAGGGTAGAAACGGTTGGTTTTTCAGGTTTTATTACCACGCAGGAAACAAGAACAGACGCTATAAAAGCAGGAAAGATCAATTTCAGAAAGTTGCCTGTACTCATGTGTTTGAAGCGCATTAACGAAGTCCCGGATTCATTTATGGGCAAAGGTATTTATAAAATGTAGATTTAAGCGATTTCCTTTTTTGTTATCTTCGGGTAAAATAGTTTTATATGAAAATCCGATTGATCTTATTTACGATTTCTGCCCTGGCAATTTTGTCTTGTTCAAAAACAAGAGTTTGTGAATGTTCCGACGGATATCAACTGGAAATTAGAGCGACTAAGAAGCAGGCCGAACAAGCGTGCGAGAAATTAAATACGGAAGAGGTAAGCTGTAAATTGAATTAAACGTTCATCTCTTTAATCGACGAATTCTTATAAATCAAAAAAGGTACCTGTCTTCCGACAAATACCTTTCCAAACTTTTTGTTACTTGCGATTAAATCGAATCGATGATGTGATTCAACGTTTCGCTAGGTCTCATTGCTTTAGCAACCAATTCCTTTGTTGGCTTGTAATATCCGCCAATGTTTACTTTGCTTCCCTGAGCTCCGATCAATTCGCTATTGATTTTAGCTTCATTGCTTGTTAGAGCTTCCGCAATCGAAGTGAATTTCGCTTTCAGTTCCGCGTCGTTATTTTGAGCTGCCAATGCCTGTGCCCAGTATAATGTCAGGTAGAAATGACTTCCGCGGTTGTCTATTTCACCTACTTTTCTCGCCGGACTTTTATCGTTTTCCAGGAATTTCTCAGTTGCGGCATCCAATGTTTCTGCCAATACTTTCGCTTTTTTATTCCCGGTTGTGTTGAACATATGCTCGAAAGAAACCGCCAATGCCAGGAATTCTCCCAATGAGTCCCAACGCAAATACCCTTCTTCCAGGAATTGCTCCACGTGTTTAGGAGCAGAACCTCCGGCACCTGTTTCAAATAAACCTCCGCCATTCATCAATGGAACGATCGAAAGCATTTTTGCAGAGGTACCAACTTCCAAAATAGGGAATAAGTCGGTGTTGTAATCACGCAGTACGTTTCCTGTAACGGAAATGGTATCCAATCCTTTTACAATGCGTTCAAGCGAGAATTGTGTTGCTTCGCTCGGAGAAAGGATACGGATGTCTAACCCGGAAGTATCGTGGTCTTTTAGGTATAATTCTACTTTCGTGATCAATTCTGCATCGTGAGCACGGTTTTTATCCAGCCAGAAAACGGCAGGGGTATTGCTCAAACGTGCCCTGTTAACTGCTAATTTTACCCAGTCGCGGATCGGAGCATCTTTTGTCTGACACATTCTCCAAATATCACCTTCTTCAACCGGATGCTCCAATAAAACTTTTCCGTCTGCATCTACTACCCGTACTTTTCCTTCAGCCGGGATTTGGAATGTTTTATCGTGGGAACCATATTCTTCAGCAGCTTGCGCCATCAAACCAACGTTCGGAACAGATCCCATGGTTGTCGGATCAAGTGCTCCGTTCTTTTTACAGAAATCGATCACTGTTTGATAAATTCCGGAATATGATCTGTCCGGAATAATCATCAATGTATCCTGAAGATTTCCGTCTTTGTTCCACATTTTTCCGGAAGTTCTGATGGCTGCAGGAACGGATGCATCCACAATAACATCACTTGGTACGTGCAGGTTGGTAATTCCTTTTTCGGAATTCACCATTGCGATAGCAGGATTTTTTGCATAAACAGCATTAATATCTGCTTCGATAGCTGCTTTTTTATCTGCAGGGAGTGCTTCGATCTTCGCATATAAATCTCCCAAACCATTGTTCGGATTGATTCCCAACTGAGCAAATTCAGCAGCGTGTTTTTCGAAAACATCCTTAAAGTAAACCGAAACGACATTTCCAAAAATGATCGGATCAGATACTTTCATCATGGTTGCTTTCAGGTGAACGGAAAACAACAAGTTTTTCGCTTTAGCCTCTTCAATCTCTGTTGCAATGTAAGAACGAAGTGCTTTCTGGCTCATTACGGAAGCATCAATAATTTCTCCGGCTTTCAAAGCTGTTTTTTCTTTGAGAACCTTCGTTGATCCGTCATTTTGTACCAACTCAATTTTTACATCTGTCGCAGCCGGAAGAACTACCGATTTCTCGCTTCCATAGAAATCACCGTTCGGCATACTTGCTACTTTCGTTTGTGAATCAGCCGACCATGCCCCCATTGAATGCGGATGTTTTTTAGCATAATTCTTCACTGCTTTCGGAGCACGGCGATCTGAATTTCCTTCACGAAGCACCGGGTTTACCGCACTTCCTTTGATTTTATCGTATTTTGCTTTGGCATTTTTTTCATCTTCTGTTGCCGGAGTTTCGGTATAATCCGGAACCTTGAAACCTAAAGATTGTAATTCAGCAATTGCGTCTTTTAACTGGGGAATAGAAGCCGAAATATTCGGGAGCTTGATAATATTCGCTTCTGGTGTTGTAGCCAATTTACCCAACTCGGACAATGAATCCGGAACTTGTTGCTCTGCAGTTAATACCTCAGGAAAAGCTGCCAGGATACGCCCTGCCAGTGAAATATCTCTCGATTCCACGTCAATTCCTGCTGTTGCTGCAAAAGCTTTAACGATTGGTAAAAATGAATACGTGGCTAAAGCCGGAGCCTCATCAGTTAGTGTATACAGAATTGTTGAATTTGAATCTGCCATAATTTGAATCTTATAATTGATTATTGCTGCTAAGATTGATCTTAACAGCTGGTGGCAAATTTAGTGGTTGAGGATTGGAATATCAATAGATGAGGCAGTTAATTTCAAAAGTTTATGGGAAGCGGAACTGCATGGATAAAATAGTGTGGTTTTAATCTTGCTGAATTCCTAAAGATTAAAATTGAAATATTTCTAAATACCTGATAATCAATTGTTTGAATTAAATCTTGTTCGCTAATTTGCGAACAAGCGAATTCATGAATTTTAGAATTTGATTATCCAATCCTTTTAAGATAAACCATCATCTTTTCCAAAGCGCGTGCACGGTGGCTCATTCCGTTTTTTTCTTCCTGAGTCATCTCAGCAAATGTTTTATCCGTTCCGTTCGGTGTAAAAATAGGATCATAGCCAAAACCATTCGTTCCACGCTTTTCTTTCCCGATCGAACCTTCGACTTTCCCTTCAAAGACATGTACTTTGTGGTTGATATAAAGGGCAATGACCGTCGAAAAATGAGCACTCCTGTCGGATTGCCCGTTTAGCTTTTCCAATACCAGGTTCATGTTATCATCTGCATTTCGTTGCGGACCTGCATAACGCGCAGAAAAAACACCGGGTTCACCGTTCAGGCCTGGGATAATCAGGCCTGTATCATCTGCAAAACACGGAATATGCATCTTTTCAGCTAAGAACGTCGCTTTTTGAATGGCATTTCCTTCTATAGTGTCAGCTGTTTCAGGGATGTCGTCGTAAAAATGGATCTCTTTTAAGGAAATTAACTGGAAACCATGTGGTAAAATCGCTTTGATCTCTGCGATCTTGTGTTCATTGGACGAAGCGAAAAGTAGTTTCATGTTTTTTTGAGTTAAATTACATTTTTTTCAGGAATTGAGCACCGTTGAAGCATTGTATCCGAAGTAATTTTTAAAAGCATTCGAAAAATGGGAAAAGTTTTCAAATCCAACATGCAGGTAAACATCGGAAGGTCTGAGTTTGGTTGTCTGAAGTAACTTTTTTGCTTCGGTCAAACGCTGCTGTTTCAGCCATCTTTCAGGAGTTTCGTTGAATGTTTTGGAGAAATCCCGTTTGAAAGTGGATATACTTCTGCCTGATAGACGGGCAAATTCGGCCATCGGGATATTGAATAAATAGTTTTTGCGCATAAATGCCTCCAGGTCAATCTTAAAAGGTTCGCTGAAATCGAATAAGAATCCGTAGAATGATTGATCTAACCGGAGTAACAGCTCAACTGCTTCTTCTGTTTTCAGGGCAGCCATTTTGGAAGTAAAAAAATCCGGTTGGTCGAAATAGGGAAGAAGCGACTGAAAAAAGCCCTTTATAAATGATTCATCCGGGATTTCGTAGAGAGAATTACCCATAAAACGTTCCTGAACAGGAATATTATTCTGCAGAGCGAATTGCTGTAAAAAGGCTTCTGTCAGGAAAATGGTAAACGATTTAAATGCCCGGCCGTCTGATGCAGGATGTTTCCGTGTTTTTAGCAAGGTGTTTTTGCGCATGATGCCCATTTTACCGGCTTCGAAGAAACGCGATCCTTCGGGTGTGAAAATTTCCATTGTTCCGGATATCACGATGCTCAATGCATGGTGCATAACCAATTGTTCGGTACCGAAATGCCGTTCATGAACACAGGAGAACAGCATATTTTCCTGTAGTTGATCTGCCATTACTTGGGTAATTGACTCAATAATACTTTATCCATCGTTCTGTCTCCGAACCATTTTCGGAAGAATAAAGCCGGTTTTGCCATATATCCGCCCACATAACGCGTTTTTGGTCTTTTAGCTGAAATCGCTTTCGAAACCAAACGGGAAATAACTTCCGGTTCAGCATTTTTGGCAACTGTTTTCTCAAATGCTTTCCTGAATTTGTCAGCCATGTCTTTGTAAGCTGTGTTCGCGGTTGTTTTGATCAGGTTATCGTACGCAATAGTTGCCCATTCTGATTTAACACCCCCCGGCTCAATAACCACCACATCAATTCCGAATGGGGCCACTTCCAGACGCAGGCTATCGCTCATTCCTTCCACAGCGAATTTACTGGCATGATACCAGGCTCCGAAAGGAGTTGCTATTTTTCCTCCGATTGAAGAAATGTTGATAATGGTTCCGCTTCTTTGTTTGCGCATTCCGGGAAGAACCAGCTGTGTCATACGGGCAAGGCCAAATACATTCACATCCAATTGTCTTCTGGCTTCTTCCATGGAAACTTCTTCAATAGTTCCGTAAGAACCATAACCGGCGTTATTTACCAATACGTCAATCCGGCCTTCTTTTTCCAGGATCGTTTGTACACAAGATTCCATGGATTCATCGTCCGTTACATCCAAAGAAATGGTGTGAATGCCTTGTTTGCTCAAATCATTCAATAAGTCTGTTCTTCTCGCCGCACCGTAAACGATGTGTCCTTCTTTTGCTAAATCCTGAGCAAATACCTTCCCCATACCCGAAGAAGCCCCTGTAATTAAAATTACTTTTTTCATACTGTTGAATTTTATAGTACAAAGATGAGGTGAAATAAAGCGTCTGATTTTGCTCACAGGTTCAAATTAGTTTGCTCAACGGACCATGAAGTTGAAGAGATGTTATCTCAGGTACTGTTTGTCAAGCTGATCCTTCAATTCCGGATGTTTTCTTAAATAGGCTGCGACAAAAGGACAATAGACCATGATTTTCTTGTTAATCTTTTTGGCATATTCAAAAGCGAAGGCCGCAAGTGCACTGGCTACTCCCTTTCCTGCAAGAGCATCCGGGACATTGGTATGCATCAATGCGATGTCTTTTTTATAGAATTTGTAAGTAAGCGTTGCCAGCTCATCTCCAACCCGGTATTCAAATTGCTGCTTTTCTTCGTTGTTGATTATTTCCAATTTATGAGACATGATTCATTTATTGAATTGAAAATAGTAGGTACGCAACGCATTGCGTACCTACCTATTATTTTTTAAGGAAAATCATTGCTGGTTTTCGTTAAAACTCATCATCCAGTTGATCCCGAATTTGTCCTGCCACATCCCGAAATAATCTCCCCAAAACGTTGTGTCCATAGGCATTGTTACATTTCCTCCGGCGGAAAGGCCCTGGAACAAACGATCTGCTTCTTCTTTGCTGGAAGCGGTAATGGAAATGGAGAAATTGTTTCCCTGTTTGAAACTGGAAGCCCATTCGCCTCCTGTATCACTTCCCATCAAGATGGTTTCTTTACTGATAGGTAAGGATACGTGCATGATTTTTTCTCCCATTGCGGGGTCCATCTTGTTTGCATCGTCCTGGGGCATATCTTTGAATCGCCCTAAGTAAGGGAACTCTCCGCCAAAAACCGATTTGTAAAACTGGAATGCTTCTTCGCAGTTTCCATTAAATGTTAAGTACGCGTTTACTGTTGCCATAAATTTATTTTTAACTCATTTATTGTTCACTTAATTCTTTTACTTTTTCCAGTGCTTTAGGGAACTGTTTCTTCATGAATTCGATATGCTCGTCCGTAATGTCAACTTCTATTTCGAGTTCCGTGGTATTCTCATTAATCTCGATCAAACGGTAAACTTCAAAACATCCCGTCCAGCGGGTGGTTTTTTCGTCCAGCTCCTGTTCCTTGCATCCTTTCATGCCTCCGATATGTTTGAAAACGACCAGCGCATTTTCTTTGAAGAACATCACATCGCTGTACATTCCGCTTCCGTCGGGCATCAGGAAATGGACACGTGAATTTGGTTTTAGATCTCCGTGATAATAAGAGCCTTCTCCGAAAGGGGTGGTCCAGATCTTATAATTTTCTTTGTTCCAAAGTGCTTCCCAGACCTTTTCTTTTGTTGCATTGATATTGATCGAAAAATGCAGCTTTTCGATCAGGTAAAGATAATTGCGAAGGGATCTTTTAATGATTGCATCCCATCCCTGCTGGTATTTTTCGGGAGAAAAACTCTCGCCTGCATCAGCAAAGGATTCAATTCCTTCATGCGTTAAAGTCAGCCTGGAATGATGATCATCCACCGGCTCAACGAGCCATGTAACTACCGAAGATCCTTCGGATTGTTCCGGATGTTCCCAGGAATGAACAAATTTTTTACCGGGTTCAAGTTCCAGGACTTTACAATGGTGCAGGTATTTGCGGGCTTCGGACTCGTAAAAATCAAAGGTTCCGCCAACTGTTGTGGTAAAGTGGGGTATGTGAAAATACCATTTTTTAAAATGTGAAGGATTTGTAATGGTGTCCCATAAATCACGAGCGGGAACATCAAATTGCATGCTTGTTTCTACTTTCTTGTTCTTCATACTCTCCATAACCCTCTTTTTATTTGTTCAAATGTTTAAAGGTTGAAAAGTTCAAATTTGAACCGTTGAACCTTTTGAACTTTTTCTATTTTCCCCATCTTTCGTACCACATGAGGTAAGAAAGCAGGTACCAGATTTTTACTCCAAATTCCTTTCGGCCGGCTAAAAAACTCCATTTTAACCGTTCGATTTCCTTCCAGTTAAAAAAACCGGTTTCCCGCACCTTTTCTTCCGATATATAAGTCTCCATCAAATCGCGTAATTCATGCTTTAACCAGGATTCAATCGGAATGGCAAATCCCATTTTGGGTCTGTCCATGACGGATTTTGGAATGTATTCATGCACAATCTCTTTCAACAGCCATTTTTTGGAACCATTCCGGAATTTCAGATCATCCGGCAATTGAGCTACATATTCGATAAGCCTGTGGTCCAACAGAGGTTCACGGCTTTCCAAACTAACCGACATGGAAGCGCGATCGACCTTTTGAAGGATGTCATCCAGTAAGTATGTTTGATAATCCATTGCCTGGGCAAAAGCCAGAGAACTGTAGTTTTTCAGTTCTTCACTGTCGAAATAAGTACTTAACTTTTCAAATTGTTGTGTACATATTTGATTGATCTGCTCCTCGGTAAACAGCTGGCTGACACTTAGCATGATGTTCTGATCGCTGGTATTGCGCAGGATCGATTTGGTCTTTTCATACCGTTGCGCAAAATTATATTTGTTTTTTAGGACAGGAATGGAATCCGCTGAAACCAAGTCCATTACTCCTGCCACGCTTTTTCGTGCAAATCCGGGAATACGGTTCAGTTTTTCGCCGTATTTAAGGATCATTTCGTAACGGTTGTACCCCGCAAAAACTTCGTCTCCACCATCCGCACTTAAAGCTACCGTGACATGCTGTTTGGCAATTTTTGAAACTAAAGTAGTTGGAATTGCACTGGAATCCGCAAACGGTTCGTCATAGAAATAAGGAAGCTCAGCAATCAGGTCGATGGCTTCTTGTGCTGTGCATTCCGTTTCTGTGTGATTGGTTTGTAATTTCTCGGCAATTTCTTTTGCATAAGGAGCTTCATTCAATCCTATATCCGGAACTGAGATTGTAAAAGTGCGTAAAGATTCTGTTCTGTCTTTTTGCAGTAAGGCCGTAACGCAGGTACTGTCATATCCACCGCTTAGAAAAACACCCACCGGAACATCAGAAACCATGCGGTATTCACAGGCAGAGATTAATAGTTTTTTAGTCTCCTTTTTTGCCTCTTCCGGCGAAATGGCCAATTTTGGTTTGTTGTAATAATCATAAACATTCCAATATTGTACCGGGTTGAATTTAAAATCTTTCAAAGAAGTGGAAACATAGTGTCCTGGCTGTAATTTGTAACAATGCTCAAAAATACAATGAGGGGTAGGAACACTTCCATATTGCAGGTAAGCCTGTACGGCCTGTGGATTGATCTTTTTCTCAAAATCAGGATGCTTGTGAAAAGCTTTCAATTCCGAAGCAAACAGGAACAGCCCGTTGTTATCGTAAATGAATAACGGTTTTACTCCAGCCCTGTCTCGGGCAATAAAAACAGATTCTTTTTTGGAGTCGAAAATCACAAACGAGAACATTCCAATGAAACGGTCGAGGCATTTTTCTTTCCATTCCCCGTATGCATGCAGGATCATTTCAGTATCTGACTCCGCAAGGAAAGAATGTCCCAGTTTTTCCAATTCACTTTTAATCTCTGAAAAGTTATAGATTTCTCCATTGAAAACAATAGTAAACTCATTCCAGGTCATGGGCTGTTTTCCCAATTCCGAAAGTTCCAGGATGGATAATCGCCGGTGTCCTAAACCAATTTTGTAAGTAGAAGTTCCATGGATGAATGTTCCGAATCCGTCAGGTCCGCGATGCTCAAGTGCATGTGTCATTCCTTCCAGTTCCAGTTCCGAAGAAGCTCCGTTAAAGTCAATAAATCCTGCTATTCCGCACATTCTTTGATCCTGTTTTTATCCGCGTTTTTACGGAACTAGTAAAGATATGGAAAATCCTGTAGGGGTGAAAAATTTTTCATCCCTACAGGATTTTTTAGCAAGGTTGTTAACAACTCTTTTCATAAATCACCTAACTCCTTGCTGTCTTTGAATTACAAGAATCCTTAATTTTAAAAATCATTTTAAACCCTTCAAATAATGGAAAACAAACAGAAATTACAAGAAGAAATTGCCGTGCTTGAAGCGCAGTTGACGGGGGACATGTTTACAGATATGGATATCAAGGATAAAATCCACAATCTGAAAATGCAGGTAGAAGGAGTTCGTCCGATGGACAGCTACATCGAATGCGTTGGTTGCGGTTCTTAAGAAAAGAATTCAAGTCAAAACCAAAAAGGTGCCTGATTCCTCATTTGATGGAAAGGCGCCTTTTTTGTTGGCATTTTTTTGATAGTATTTAATAATCGAGCCTGAAAACTATCAGCGCAGTAAATTTAGATAGTGCGCTTTCCAAACCTCCGAACTCCATTGTTCTTTGATCGATTTGACGGCGTTTTTACCAAGTTCTTTTCGCATGGATCCGTTTTCAAGAAGTATGCGCAAAGCATTTTCCCACTCTTCAGTGGTTTCTGCTATAAAACCATTGGTTCCGTGTTGCATAATTTTAGTGTTGACTCCAACCGGTGAAACAATTCCGGCCATTCCGAGCGCCATATATTGAAGTGCTTTAAATCCGCATTTACCTTCCGACCAGGCATCGAGAACAAGTGGCATGACCCCGATTTGTATTTCGGCCAGATCTTCGATTTCCGTTTCTTCTTTCCAATCCATGTAAACCAGGGATTTTAAATCATAGTTCGGTTTTTTGTTGGAAATCACTTTAAACTTGAAATCGAATTCATGTTCCAGTTTTCGCAAAATGGGCACGATGAAATCCAGGTAATGCATGGTGGAATGTGTTCCTGTCCAGCCGATCACCACCGGATTACTGTCCTGGTTGACAAGTTGTGTGTGCTGGTTTTGAATATCAATAGTAGTTGGGATAATTACTACTTGTGAATTGAATCTGCCGGCATAATTAGCGAGGAATTCATTTCCAGAACTTACTTTGGAAGCCCATTTGATGAGGTAGGGTACTTTCCAATAGCATTTGAGTTTTTGAAAACGGGCATTTGCAGCGCTGTAATTGGGGATCCAGATCGCATCATCGAAATCATAAATGTATTTCCGTCGCATGACTTTCACAAGAATCCATTCGAATACGGGTGGGCCCAAATGTGCCATTTCGCGGTGCATAAAAATGTGTTTAGCTCCTATTAAGCGAAAGAGGAGCGCCCATCGACGAAGAAAATTATAGTTCAAATCCAGGAACTTTTGTATGAAAAGTCCTTTTTTATACAATCTTTTCCAGCTTTTTAGGGTGTGAAACGAATGATAATGAATTTCAAAACCATTTTTCTCCAGGAAATCCAGATATTGCTCAAATCGAAAGCGTTGAGAAGGAGCTTCACTTTTTGGATATGGGGCAATAATATGAAGTTTGTTCAATTTCACTAGGGCAAAAATGCCTTTTTTTCTAACACTAAATGAATTAAATGACGTGAAATCTTTAAAAAGCACTTAATTTATTTGCCGGGTAGAAAAATTACATTAGTTTTGTCGCACTTAAACATTTAAATAAAGTTTTGACTTATGAAAAAATTGTTCGTTTACGGATGTGTTGCGGTATTAGGTGCTGCAGCTTTGGCTTCTTGCAAAAAAGACTATGTTTGTAAATTTGGTGACGGTTACCCAGATGTAACTTACAGCAAATTGAACAAAACTGAAGCTACTGCAGCTGAGTCAGCATGTAAATTGGGTGGAGGAACTTGGAGCAAAAAATAATTTGTCAACCAACACCTTAAAAACTTTAAGCCTCGATTTTCGGGGCTTTTTTTATATCTCATTTTTTGAAAATCAACCGATAAACCGGTCGTAAACGGAGAAATATTCTGCTACACCTTTTTCCAGGCCGAAATATTCACTGGCACCAGCGGTTGCTTTTTCCGGGGTAAAACCTGGGAAATCCAAAGTGAAAGAGCTAAGGCTCCTTTCCGTAGTATCTTTTAAAACAAGTCCGGCATCATATCGCTTTACGATCTCATCCGTGTCACCAACTCCGGCGTTGCAGATAAGCGGGATTCCCATAGCCATTATCTCACCTTGTTTGGTCGGAGAAGAGGCTTTTTTTGAAAAACTGGGACGAATAAAAAAGATCGAACAATCAAAAAGTGAAATATAGGCAGGTACTTTTTGATGCTGAACAGAAACAATGCGCAGTGAACCGGGATCAATACCTAATTCTCGGGCTTCTGTTTGAATGGCAGCCGGTGATTCCCGTGTTATGAAAAGGAAAACAGCATTTGGCTTTAAATGAGTGATGTGTTTGAATGCCAGAAGCATTTCGCGCAACTGGTACCAGGTTCCAATGGAGCCTACGTAACCTACGATGTATTTATCGTTTAAATGATACTCCGATTTCTTAACCTGCAGTAAGTCCGAATCTGTTTTTTTCGGGTCGAACAGGTTTAGATCTACGCAGCAGGGAATAACCAGGATTTTTTCGGGAGTAACACCTTTCAGGTTCCAGGATAGAATTTCCTTTTTGCCGATTTCAGTCAGACTTACAATAGCATCGCTTTCTTCAAAATAGCTGCGTTCCTTCTTTTTAAAATAAGAATAAATAATTTTGAAAAGCGGGTTTTTCAAATTCCAGATCTTTCCTTCTACACGCTCGTCAGCCCAAAAACCGCGCATATCGAAAAGCATTCTAACTCCTTTTTCCTGCTTCAGTTTCAATCCTACCAGGGCGCTGATATAACTTCTGCAGTGAACCAACTGAAATTGTTTTTCCCGGTGAAGCTCAAAAGCTGATTTCCGCATCCGGCGAATATCCAGCAAGGTTGAAAAGACCGGAGGATTCTTAGTATAAACCAGGGGCTTCCAAAGAATGTTGTGTTCTATGCAGAGAATTTCTATTTTCCCCTTTTCCTGGGAATAACGGTCCGATTTCTCGAAACTGATTAGTGTAAATTGGAATCCCTTTTTGCTTAGCCCAATCAAATAAGGCAATACCTGACTTTGTCCCAAAGGATCAGTCATACCGTCGTAGGACAAGTAAAGTACATTCTTCATTCCAGGGTTTCAGTTAAAATTAACTTCCGATCAATTTACAGATTTATCTCAGATTATTCAAAATTATCTGAATGCCTTTTTCCAGCGGAGTGAAGGATCTTCCCAACAACTGACTCATTTTTGCGATATCCGGTTGTCTTCGGGTCATATCGCCCTCTTCCAAAGGAGGTAAGTATATGATTTTGGATTGGGAATTCGTCAGACGAATAATTGTTTCTGCCAATTCCATGATGGTTACGATATCACCGTTCCCGATGTTTGCTACGTCATT
Organism: uncultured Fluviicola sp.; assembly: GCA_966248825.1. Classification (GTDB taxonomy): domain Bacteria; phylum Bacteroidota; class Bacteroidia; order Flavobacteriales_D; family Crocinitomicaceae; genus Fluviicola. Next base: position 34,031 of record CBINBC010000009.1, on the reverse strand, counting down.
TACGATCAGATCAGATTCCATTGCTTTGATACAGGCATCCAGGTTGTCTTCAATAAAACAAAAAGTTCTTGTCTGAGTACCGTCCCCATAAATCGTGATATCTTTGTTTGCAAGAGCAAGGCGGATAAAGCGGGACATCACAAAATCAGTACTTTGTTTAGGTCCGTATGTGTTGAAAAAACGGAAAATGGTGTAATCCAGTCCGTATTCCTGGTGGTAGGAACGAAAATAAGATTCGCCTACATTTTTCACAACAGCATAAGGAAGACGTGAATTAAGCGGGGTTATTGTTTCGTGCTGCGGTAAATGAACAGGTTCACCATAAACTTCCGAAGAGGAAGCATAGAAAACACGTCTTACGCCAGTTCGTTTCGATAGATCAAGAATGTTGCGAATGCCATAGATATCATCCAAAACCATAATAGGATTTTCAAGTGTTCTTTTCACACCTACAACGGCCGCGTAATGGAAAACGTAGTCAAAATTATAAAGACTGAAAATCGGGGCTATGTCATCGAAATTATTGACATTTCCGTGAATGAACTTGCAGTTTGGGTGCTGTGGGACATTTTCTTTTTTTCCTGTCAGGAAATTGTCCACTAAAACCACAAAATAATCCGGGTTTTCCAGCAGCTTGTCAGCAAGGGAAGAAGGAATAAAACCTGCTCCTCCGGTAATCAATATGTTCTTTTTTGACTGGTTCATTAACTATCTTTTTGGAAATAAGAAGCGATAAACGCTGTAGACGAAGTTAATTCGCTTTTTTGAATTTGGAAAATCTTTATAGGTCAAAGGTTTATGCCGGAGTATCTTTTCAAACTCTTCCGGAGAAATTTGCAGCTTTTTACAAATGAAATGTTTCTCTCTGTCAATAGTTTCTGCATGATAAGGAAGGGTTTTTAATTGTTCCAAAGCTTCTTCTCGTGTTATCTGCCCGGAACATATTTGAGTTGAGAAAGTTGCCAATCGGTAGTCGAAACCATACTTCACAGGCATCATGTAAGATTGCCAAAAGCTTGTATAACGCGATTCATGATGTTTTCTGTCCGGGAATTTGCATCCCAGTTCCTTTTCAAGGAGTAAACGGGCCTCGTCTTTATTATAGTTGATAAAGTTTAATGGATAATACGATTTAATCCCTTTGATCATTTTATACCAAAACTCTTTCCACAGACCGAATCCGGGTGTCTTCTTCCGTTTAACTTTACTGAATTTACGCACGATATGTCGATAGAGTTTCATGTCTTTCATCACATGATACCCCCACTGGAGCGGTAAAATCCCTTCAGAGGAATAATTTCCGCCGGAAAGAATGGTTTTTACACCGTGTTTATCAGCAACCTGGTGCAATGCCGCGGGAATAGCTAAATCACTTGGGATTTCAATATCGACGATGGAAGATCTCAAAAAGGCTAATTGGATTTCCCGGAATTCTGACCAATCCAGTACTACGGTTTCCAGGTCCAGCTCCAGTTTCTCTGCAACGGTTTGAATATTTTGGACAGCCAGTTCGGTATTCCAGCCGTTATCCAAATGAACCAGCAGTGGATTCAGTCCGTTTATTTTGGCATAATAAGCGGTATAACAGCTGTCAACTCCTCCGCTGATCCCAATTATCGAATCATATGGTTTTTGACTGCCTTTGGATTTTATTTGTTCAAAGAGGTTTCTGACCTTTTCTTCGTTTCTTTTCGGGTTATCAAAAAATAAGGGGTTAATTCTCAGCATGTAATCGGTGCAATGATTGCAGGTGCCATCAGCATTGAACACAATATCCGGATCACTGGTGTCCATCACACATCTTACGCATTGTTGATATTGGGAATCAAGCATCCTACAAAATTAACAGCATCTGCTAATCATCGGGCATTTTTTTAGACTAAAAAATAAGTAGAAGTACCTAATGAACATTTGACAACTTCAGGTGAACGTTTGCAGAAAATTAAAAAACAAGGTGTTTCAGTGTTGCCCAAAATACCCGCTGCTTCCAGGCACTTTTATGTTCGTGCAGTGCTTTTTTAAGGTAGAAGAACCCTTTTCGCTTGTGGCTGTTATAAGCCAGGTCTACTGCCAGGATCAGATAATTTCGCATCACAAAGTATTGGTAATCCTCAGCCAGGAATTGTTTTAGTTCGTGGTTCTCATCAATGTACTTCAAAAAAGTCAAAAACCGGGTCTCTAACTTGTCCGGATTGGTCATGGTATTGACACTCCGTTCGTCATGCTGGATAAGGAACGAAGTAATTTCTGTAGACTGATGAAATCGATATTTCGCGAGTAAACGCAGCCATAATTCATAATCTTCGCTAGCGCTTAACGCTCGGTCTTCTATGAATGGGTTCTCAAGAGCAATGTCCCTGCGAATGATCACGGGATTGCAGGCCAGGTAATTTCCTTCGATCAGGAAATCCTTCCGCCGTTTTTTTTCACGGGAATAAGAAGATTGAACTGGAGTGAGTTTCCCGGAAACAGAGTCTTTAATCTGGTACATGACGTTTACCACTTCCGGATTGTTATGAAAAGAGCACAATTCTTTTACATGCGCCACATGGTGAGGAAGCATTTCATCATCACTGTCGAACCAATTGATGTATTTGCCTTTGGCATATTCCGTTCCCCGGTTCCTTGCGGCTCCGCGTTCGCTGTTGGGAATGCAGTAATAACGTACTTTCTCTGAAAGAAATGGCTGAACAATTTCTTGGGTATTGTCCGAACTCCCATCGTCAATTACAATCACTTCAAAATCATCGCAGGATTGGTCCAGAACACTTTTTAGCGTATGTTCGATCAAGTGCGCACGATTGTATGTCGGAATAATAATTGAAAGGAACATGTACTAAGATGTGTATAGTTTTTGAAGATTTGAAATATACCTGTTGAAACCAAACAAGCGGTTTACATCCCGAACACCATCCGTTTTCAATTTTGTGCAGAGCTGTTCGTCGTTCAGGATACGAATCATCGCATCATAAATAGCTTTTGAATTTCGAAACGGAACAACCAGCGCATTTTCTTCATGCGATATAAATTCCCGGGCCACACCGCTTAATGTGAAAACAGACGGAATTTGTGCAGCTAAAGCTTCCACGTAAGTTTGTCCGAAAGCCTCACATTCCTCATTAACAGGAACATGGATATAGCAATCAAACAACCGGTAGAGGTCAAACACATTATTCTCAAAAGGGATAACACAGTAATTTTGTTCCGGAAGCTGACTGAGCTTGTTTTTTATTTCTGAGACATAATCTCCGTGTTCCGAAGCTCCGAAAAGGCACATTAAAGCATCCGGGTATTGTTTCAGTAATTCACTGAAAGCATCAATCGTGTATTGGATACCTTTCAATTCAAGCCAGCGTGCAATAACACCGATCACCGGCTTTTGATTTTCCGGATTATAGTGTCTTTTCAAGCGTTCAACTTCTACCGGATCAGTATTTGAAAACCGTTCAAGTTCAAACCCGTGATGGATTAATACACATTTGCGGTCTGGAACACCCTGGTTCCTCAGGAGTTCATCTACATTTTTTGAAATGGCAACGATTTTAGTCGCCAGCTTGTTCTGTATCATGTCTATGATACGTTCTTTCCAGCCCAAATGCAGTGGCTTGCCCGAGTGCCGGGTGTAGATCCGCTGTGGAATTCGGGCAAGTTTCGCTCCCCATAAACCAATCCAGTTGGCATGTGCGAGGTGGCAGTGAACCAGGTCAATGGATTCTTCTTTCAACCATTTTTTACAGGTGCTGATTGCTTTTCGGGATTTCAATAAACTTCCTGCTTCCAGTGTACGGACCGGAAAACCGTTCGAGACAAGGAATTTATGAAGTTCGCCGTTTGTGGAATTGATAAGGATATAATTGACATGAAAGCCAATTGCTTTTAAATGAAGTGCAGTTTGCTCAAAGTAAACGGCTTTTTGGATATCTGATATGATGTAACAAATCTTCAAGAGCAAAAATTTGACCTAAAATTATGGTTTATTTCTACAGGTCTGGTGATTTGATTAAATTTGCCCCACTACAATTTTGCGTCTAAACTCTCTCTCCGTATGAAAACGAAATTTTCGTTCATAACCCCCTGCTATTATAATGCGCCTAATATTCCTGTAACATTTTCAAAATTTCTTGACAATGAACGCTTATTTGAGGATGAAGTGGAATTTGAATACGTTTTTGTGGATGATGGGAGCAAGGATGATACCTGGAACGAACTTCAGAAGATCCATGAGGCCCATCCCGGAAAGGTGCGTCTGCTTCGATTTGGTAAAAATGTTGGCTCCTATGTAGCAATCACAGCTGGAATGAAAAAAGCAACCGGTGATATCAATGTGGTAGTATCTGCCGATCTGCAGGACCCTTTAGAACTAACCGTTGAGATGTACAAACATTGGAAGAGCGGCTTCAAATTGGTGATTGGTCAGCGGGCGAATAACCTGGACGGATTTGTCGCTAAAAGCACTTCCAAACTGTTCAATTCAATGATGCGCAAATATGCCATCTCTGACTTGCCGAAAGGCGGATTTGATTTTGTGCTGTTCGATAAAATAGTGAAAGAACAGGTACTTCTGACAGGGGAAAAGAATACCAATATTTTGTACCTCATGTTTGTACTTGGGTATCCGACTGCGACTATTCCTTATACCCGGCAGGACCGGAAAATAGGAAAGAGCCGATGGACTTTCAAAAAGAAAATGAAGTTATTCATAGATTCATTTATCGCGTTCTCATTTGTTCCGATCCGGATCTTAAGCGTAACCGGACTGTTGTTTGGCTTTTTATCGCTTGTTTATTCGATATATATCGTGATCAACAAACTGACAGGTAATATTGAAATAGAAGGTTGGTCGGCCCTAATGATTACCGTTCTGTTCATCGGATCATTTCAAATGATCGGATTGGGTATTTTGGGGGAATACCTGTGGCGGATTCTTGATGAAGTTCGAAACCGCCCGCAGTATACTATTGTGGAAGAACACTGATTTCAAGAAGATGTTTTCCTGAAACGATTAATCAGCAATCTGAATTTATTCGAAATATCTGTTAGCAGCAACGAGGAACCGATGATCATGATCGGTAATACCGGAAGCATATACCGCTGTTCGATTTCCCGGTGGATAAAGCTGAAAAAGAAAATGAATAACAAGGGTGTTAGCACATAGACAACATAATCAAACCGTTTTTTGATCCGGAAAATATTGAAAATTACCGCACCATAGATAAAAAGGTGAATCAGGAGCAGGAAAGCTTTATAAAGTCGTAAAGGAAGAGAAATGTTCCCTTGAAAAATAAAAACATGTGCCGTGTTGGAATGAAAGATCATCCGTTTCAGATAAATGAGCCGGGAACCGATCCAATAGGTAAAAAAGTGTTTTTTTTGGTATTCTTTGATCAATTGATTGTAAGCTTCCTCAGCTTGCAACTGTTCCGGGAAATAAGTGTCCGGCTGTGCTTTTTCGTTGTCGTAATACGGTTTCTGAATCGCAATGGCTTTTTGGTGGAGTTTGAGAACATGGAATAAACGATCATTCCCAAAATCAGAAACCACAGCAGGCGGTAGCTGGTCGATGACTTTCCGGATTTCTACGGCCTGAGTGTCGCCCGCTAAAGCGGCAAAATAAAAAGGCTGATGGTACTTGTTGAACTGATCTCCATCTTCTCCCCAGCATTTGGCAAAACTGAACATTCCGCGAAATTCCGGTTTCATCCGGTCAAGACTTTGTGGATGATAAGCTTTCTCAAGGAATACCACCTCTCCGGTAAGCCTGTAATTTCGCAGAGCCCAGGAACCGATTCCGATAAACCCGATTAAAAAAATGAAAGCAAATCCGGGTATGAATTGACGCTTTAATACGGAAAGATCTTTGAGTAAGGCAAATACAAGAATAATTCCGGCAATGGCTGCATATGGACGTGTTAAGACCAGGTAAGTCAGCATGACCATTGCGACAGAATAGAAAATGGTTTTCTTCCGTTTTTCAATGCTTTGAAATCCTTTGTAAGTGAAATAAAGGTATAAAACCATCAATTCAGGTGTAATTCCTTCCGTGATCGTGTAAAAGACCCAGCCTCCCACCATAGGAGTAGCCGCATAAATGACCGTTGCTATTTTGGGACCAATGCCATTTGTAAGAAAAGTACAAATCCGGTAGAAAAACGGGATCGTTAGTGTAAATAAACCGAATTGGAACAATTTCAGGAAAAACCATAGATTTTGACTTCCGAAAAGTTTGTAAAAAAACAAGTAAACCAGCGAATACCCGGGAACTCTGCGAAAATAATCGCCGTCACTTACTGCGGGACTTCTTTTCCAGCCTTTTCCCCTGACATAATTATCAACCGGTGATAAATAATATTCATTGTCAATACTGTAAATGGTTTGGTTTTTTACAAGAGAACCTGCATTAATGGTATCGTTGGGCTTCGAATTTTTGCGTATTTGATCTGTGTTCAGCACATTTATAAATCCGTTGAACAGTACGCATATGCCGATCGTAATTGCGAAAAAATGATTTTTGAAAAAGATGATCATGAAGAGATAAGCAGTAAAAAGAGGGCAAATATACATTCATTCATTTGAAAATCGTTACTTTAGATTCCGAATGATCCCCCATAATCAATACATTTTTAAATGAACTCAAAAGTCAAGATCATATCATTCAAAAAAATAGGGAAACCATCTGAAGGCTATTTGTCAGTAGGTGAATCTTTTGGAGAGGTTCCGTTTGATATCAAACGTGTTTTCTGGACATATTTCACTCCCGACAGTATTACCAGAGGAAGGCATACACATCACAATACCGAAATGATCCTGATTGCACTTTCCGGGATTATTGAAGTCACAACCGAATCTATAAACGGTGAGAAGGAACTCTTTGTCTTGAAAAACCCGAATGAAGGCTTATATATTCCGGCTTTGACCTGGCATGAGATGGCATATTCACATACGGCTGTTCAACTGGTTATTACAAATTCACTGTATGATGAAAGTGATTATATCCGCAGTTACGAAGAATTTCAACAAATGCAGTTGAAATGACCGGGGTAAAGATACATCCGCTTTCAGATGTCCAATCTACCAAAATCGGTGACGGAACGGTGGTATGGCAGTTTGCCATTATCCTGGAAGGAGCGAGGATTGGAGAGAACTGTAATGTAAATTGCCACACTTTTATTGAGAATGATGTGATCGTAGGTAATAATTGTACCGTAAAGAGCGGCGTTTACCTGTGGGACGGACTTCGGATTGGCAACAACGTGTTTATCGGTCCGAATGTAACGTTTACCAATGACAAGTACCCGCGTTCAAAACAATATCCGGAAAGTTTCCAGGAATGCGTGATTGAAGACGGAGTTTCCATCGGAGCGGGTTCCGTTGTTTTGGGAGGAATCACGATTGGTAAAGGTGCTCTCATCGGAGCAGGTTCACTTGTTACAAAATCAATACCCGCAGGAGAACTTTGGATGGGCTCGCCTGCACGATTTATTCGCAAAATCAATGATTAAATTTTTAGATCTTCAGCAGATAAATGCCCGGTACCGGGACGCATTGATTAAAAAAAGCACCGAACTGATCGACTCGGGATGGTATATCCACGGAAAAATGGTCACGGAATTCGAGCAGGAACTGGCGGCTTATATCGGTACAAAACATGCAGTCGGAGTTGCCAATGGTCTCGATGCGCTAATCTTAATTCTTCGGGCATGCCTGCAATTGGAATATCTGAAACCGGGGGATGAGGTATTGGTTCCTGCAAATACCTACATCGCTTCCATTTTGGCCATTTCGGAAACCGGCTTAGTACCTGTTTTGGTAGAACCTGATCCGGATACGTATAATATTTCTTGTGTTGAACTGCAGAAATTGATCACTTCCCGAACAAAAGCGGTATTGAATGTACATCTCTATGGACGTGCTTCCTGGTCAAAGGAACTGGAAGATCTGCTCAAACAGCATAAACTGTTGTGTATCGAAGACAATGCCCAGGCAATCGGAGCTCATTTTGGAGGCCGCAAAACCGGGAATTTAGGTTTGGCTTCAGGTTTCAGTTTTTACCCGGGAAAGAATCTGGGATGTTTGGGAGATGGAGGAGCTGTAACAACCAATGATGAGGAATTGGCACGAATGGTTCGTGTGCTTGGTAATTACGGATCACAGAAGAAATATCAGAATTTGGTGAAAGGAGTAAACAGCCGTTTGGATGAACTTCAGGCCGGATATTTATCCGTTAAACTTCCTTTTTTGGATGCTGAAAATAAAGTGAGAAGAACCATTGCTCAGCGTTACGTTCAAGGTATTACCAATCCGAAGATTCATTTGCCGGAAATTCCGGTCGATGGAAGCGAGCACGTATGGCATTTATTTGTTATTCGAACGAAAGAACGGGCGAAATTACAGGAATACCTGCAAGAAAAAGGGATACAAACAATGATCCATTATCCGATCCCGCCTCACAAACAAGTTGCCTATTCGGAGTGGAACGAGTTATCTTTTCCGTTAACGGAAAGCATACATGATGAGGTTTTGAGTTTACCGATAAGCCCGGTATTGACCGACGAGGAAGTTGAAGCAATTATGGATGCAATCAATTCTTTTTGATGACCAATCGAATAAAATCAAGCAGTCTTTCTGATTGTTTTTCCCGGGAATAAAAAGAAATGGATTCTTCGTTCCCTTCGTAACGAATGAAGCCGTTTTCTTGCCATTCGCTGTATTTGCGAAGGATATAAGCTGAAATGTCATCACTCGAATGAAAAGACTTTCCGGCATGGGTTTCTTCCAAAAGCTTGTCGAGGACATCACCTAGTGAAGGGGCAACAAGAATTGTTCTTTTTGCTCCCAGGTACTCGAATATTTTCCCGGTATACATTCCGGTGTAGCCTTTCATTTCCGGCTGCCACAATAAATGACTTTGTTCCATGTAATGAATGGCTTCCTGACGTGGAATGCGGTCTGTCAGTAAGATCTTATCGGCAGGAAGTGCTTCCCGGATGCATGAACCCGTTTCAGGAATGGAATTGGTACCGATGAATTGAAAGCGGATTTTTGCCTCCGGCATGGTTTGCAGTACTTTTTGAAAGGCCTCTAAAAAGATACCCAGATCCTGGTTCGGGTAAACAGTTCCGATAATTGAAATCGTAAATAGTTCGAGTTTTAAAGCTTCTACAGGAACAAACTGCTCAAACAGCTTCTCTTCGAACCCGTTGAAGATTAATTCAGCCGGTTTTTTGAGTTCCTTTTGAAAGTATGCAATGATTTGCCGGTTAACAGCCGTTATTCCACTGGAATGTTGCAGTTTTTTCACGATATGCTTCGACTTGAGATGAAACAAAATGCGTTCTTTCAAATCGGCTGTTTTTCGTGTATTGAGAATGATGTGGTTCTCAAAATCCCGGAAATCCGCTATGAAAGGAATTTCGTGAATCGCTGACAATTTTTCTGCCAATGTTACAATGTTGAGCGGAGGGGAACTTACCAACAAAACATCCGGTTTCCATCGGATAATCAAATCAGAAGCTTCAGGAAAGAACTGCATGCTGTCGATCTCAGAATCCGCTTTTCCCCAAAATGCGTCCCACAAAGTCCTTAAAGCATTGTTCTTTCTAAATTTTTCCCGGTAAGGAAGCCGGATTACTTCGAGATTCTCATGGACCTTTTCCGTTTGTTTCGGAGAAGCATTGCTGATGAGGTAATCCGTCCATTTATTTTCAGTACCTGTCCAGTGGCGTGTAATGACTTTTACTTCATTCCCGGCTGAGAAATTTTGGGCGAAAGCGGCCGGTCTGTTGGGAGCAATTCCTACACAGGGCGGATAATAATATGAAAGGATCAGAATCTTCATGATTCAAAATGTTTCAACAGGTAACTGCTCCAGGTCCCTTCCAGGTTTGCTTCTTTCATCCATTGGTTCTGGGGCGGTTCAAATCCTACTTTTTCTTTTCTCCAGCAAACTTCTTTCGGAAGAATATCATTGAATGTTACGCGCATGATGTATTTGGTCCATCCCAGTTTGAGCTTGTATTCATCCGGCAGGGAAAAACAAAATTCAACCAGTTCGTGAAACAAAAAAGGGAGCCTTACCTCGCGGCTGTGTGCCATGGAATTCCGGTCTGCATAGCGCAACAGTTCCTGCAGTGCACCGCACATCAGGTTGTTGTAAAGGTGAGCATTCAATCGTTTTGCATTTCGGTTTGGAAGCAGTTTTCCTCTTAATTCGTAATAATTGGTCAGTTTCAGCCCGAAGCTTTTAATCCCTGTGTGCGGTGTGTGAAAATCTATAAATCGGTGCTGCTCCCTGATTCTGAATCGTGAAAAGAAAGGTTTGGTGATAAACAGCGATTGTAAATAATCGTAGTAGTAAGGGATGTATCCTGCCAGCACTTCATCAGCTCCCTGTCCGTCGATCAAAACAGTTACATTGTTTTCTTTTGCGAGCTGCTGCACGCGATATTGAGCATAAATACTGCTGCTTCCGAATGGTTCTTCCTGGTGGAAACACAGTTTCTCAAAATCAGCAGCCATTTCCGGACCGGTAGGCCAGGTAGCAAACGGAATAAAACCAGTCTTTTCGATAACCATATCGATGTATGGTCCTTCATCTTTTTTGAAGTTCTTAAAACGAGCAGAAAATGTTTTCGGAGTGATGTTCTGGTCACCGACATACTTAGCCATATTGCAAACAATGGAAGAACTGTCCAATCCACCGCTCAGGCTGGTCCCTACCGGAACGTCGGCACGGAAACGACGGGTAAGGCTCAATTGGAACAAACGGTCGAATTCTTTGCAGGCATCTTCGAAGGAAAGGGTTGAATCCTGTTTCTTCCAGTCGATATCATACCATTTTTGGATGATATGTGTACCGTCTTTTTTGATCTTCATCCAGTGTCCGTGAACCAGGCGGAATGTATTCTCGTAAAAAGTCTGCTCCGGTTTTTCCGGGTCATGTGCCAGGTTTACCCGTTTGAAATAGTCGAACATGACTTCATTTCTTTTCTTCGGAATCCCGATTTCCCAGAAGGATTTCATTTCGGAACCGAAGTAAAGAGCATTTTCATGGAAGCAGTAGTGAAAGGGTTTTTCCCCGAAACGGTCGCGGGCACAGAACAATTCTTCTTCAATGGAATCCCAGATTGCAAAGGCAAACATGCCGTCCAGGTCATCCAGGCATTTTTCTTTTTTCTGATCGTATAAAGCAAGCAGTACTTCCGTATCTGACTGAGTGTGGAATCGGTATCCGGCTTCCAGTAATTTTTCCTTTAATTCAATGTAATTATAGATTTCGCCATTGAAAACAATGCTGTAACGGTTCATGGCGTGCATAGGCTGATTAGCATGAGCAGACAAATCAATGATCGATAAGCGCCGATGACCGAAAGCAAGACGTTGATCTTCACTGATCCAATGTCCTTCTCCATCAGGTCCGCGATGCGAAATAATGTCGGTCATCGCTTTAATGGTATTAAAATCTACGGTACGATCAAAAGAAAAGATTCCTGCAATACCACACATGTTATGATCTGTTTAAGTTCTTTTTATAGACTTCAACCAATTGGTTCACAACCAAAGTTGAGTCATGGTTTTTTTCTGCATATTCCCGGGACTTTTGCCCCAGCTCGGTGCGTTTTTGAGGATTTTGAACCAAATCCGTCAAAGCTTCGCGAAGTTCATCCAAAGATGCAATAATCATCGGGAAGTTTGATGGCAGCGTTCGAATATTCTGAGGTCGGATGTAGCTGATCACCGGTTTCCCGAAAGCCATGGCTTCGACAGATGCCAATCCGTATTCACCGATGATAAACTGGTCCAGGAAAATATCGCATTCGGAAACCTGTTTCAAAACACTCTCCCGGGTTTCGTTGGTAATGACTTTGTAGGTGCAGGAGTTGTTTTGGCTGAGTTCTTCCAGTATTTCAAGAACTTTGTCGGTTCCCTTGGTATAATGCCGGGAAGATACGTGAATGACATGCGGTACTGTTTTTAACGGATCGGGGTATACCGGGATGAATTGGCTGATATCTAACCGGTGTTTGATCACGAAATACTGCTCAAACAAATCTTTTTGAAGAAAAGGGACCAATTCCTGGTAAACGACCGGAACTGCTTTCAATTTGCGGAAAAGTTCCTGCCTGCTTCGTGATTGTGCCCGTGATTCAAGATGACTGTATTCGTATGATTTGTTCTCGTATACTTTGCGGTAGTAAGGATTATCTTCCATCACAATATCCGGGATACGAATGTCAGATCCGTGCCATTGAACAATAATCTTCTTACGGAATAACCTCAACAAACGCAAATCTGCCGTATGCGGCATAAAAGGACCCCAATACCAGTGAATAATATCTGCCCAAAAGTAATTCCGCATTAGGAAAAACACTGTTGAAAAGAAGCGGAGACTGAATACTTTTTTGGGAATCGGATAATAAGTGATTCCTTCTTCGGAAGTATAGATGTGTTTGTCACTGAAAATGCATCCGCGTGCAATGACATCATCCCGTTTATTTAACTCGCTCACCGTAATGGAAGCCGCTGATGAGACGTTATAGGGCAAATGAAGGACTTTGATCTTTTTCATGCCGAATAATAAGGGATTAGTTGAGCTGCCACTTTTTCCGGGGTGTGAAATTGCAGATAATATTCCCGTGACCTTTTTCCAATTTCCGGCAATTTTTCCGGATTGGCAATTAATGCTTCCAGTTGGTCCTGCAAATTATCCGGATTTGAATTGACAATGGGCGGATTGCTTACGTAATGCAGGAATTCCGGGTGCAGGTAGCAAAGAACAGGTTTTTCCAAAGCCATTGCCTGGATCGCTGCTACTCCATGAAATCCCCAAATGAGCTGGTCAATGTAAATGTCGCAATTGTTTATGAGATGCTGGTATTCCAGGTTGCTCAAGTGCTGAAGTTCCCTGAATCGGACATTCGGGTGTTTTGCACAGATTTTCTCCATTGCTTCCCGGATATAGTTGCTTCCTTTGGCAACAGGGGCTGTTGGGGCGTGAATAACCAGGATTTCTTCGGATGATTCTGATGTATTTCCTTTTTCAGCAATTCCGGCATGGAAAACAACTTTATCCGTTTGGAAATATTCGGGATTTATGTAGTGCATGGTGTCGGGAGTGCCGATCAGTTCGAAGCCTAAGTCGGCAAATTTCTTTTGGTGCCTGAACGAGCAGTTTTTTGATTCGTAACTGTATTCGTAATCTGGGTTTGAGTATGTCTGTTTGTAGTAAGGATTCGTATCGAAATCCATTTCGGGAATTCGAACTTCGCTACCAACATACGTTACAAATTTCTTCTTGTTCCTGGCTATTTTCAGGAAGAGGTAGTTCAGGATTCGCTGTTCGTAACGTGTGGGAAGCACCAGGTTGGAATAAACGTGTATTACGTCTGCTTTTTTAACGGAAGCGTATAAACGGAATAATCCTTTGATCGTTTTCCATTTGTAAGCAAAAAAAGAAAGATTTGAATTCGGGAAAACACAATCTATCTGATCGAAACGATTATAGACGCTTCTGTTCTGTTCAAAGCTGAGTGCTTTTACTTCGACGGAAAGTGCTTTAAAACCCGGTACCAATGAGTTGAGGGTCGATGCATAATTCATTCCAAGCAAAAGTACTTTCATAAAGCAAATCGGTTAGAATGACTGATGCGTAATCCGATAATCGAAATCAGGACGTAATATACCCGGAAGGTGACCGCTGTTGCTTCCGATAACGGCATCGTTATCTATTTTAAAGAAATAGCAGCTGTCGATTGCAAAAAGCTGTTCACGCTGGTCTTTCCCAAAAATCAGTGAAATGGAATATTCACCTGCATTCAGGTAAAATCCTGGCATTTCAAATGCAACGGTATATTGTCCTGTTTTAGAATCCCTGTTACGTGAAACCAATGCTCCGGTATGGAATACAATGACTTCCTCAATAGTCCGGAATTCCATGGTACAGTCGAGATTGATGTTTTCCAGCAAGCAGTTGAAAGTAATCTCAAACCGGATTTTTTGGGAAACGGATAATACATCCTGGTTTGGAGTACTTGCTGCAATGGAGATCAATTCAATAGTTCCGTTTCGGAAAGGAGCCGAAGTTTCAAATACCTTGAGCAGCGCATTTTCCGAATAATTCATCTGCTGATAGTAAGAGACAGATTCCTCGATATTTCCTGAAAATTCCAATTGTCCTTTGTTGAGTACCAATCCTCTTGAACAAAGCGATTTGACAGCACCGATATTGTGCGAAACGAAAAGAACGGTTCTCCCCGATTTGGAGACTTCTCCCATTTTTCCCATACATTTCTTCTGGAATTCCGCATCTCCGACCGCAAGTACTTCATCGATAATAAGTATTTCATTTTCCAGAAAGGCAGCTACGGCAAATGCCAGGCGGAGTTGCATTCCGGAACTGTAATGTTTTAGCGGGGTATCCAAAAATTGTTCAACACCCGAAAAGTCAACGATTGCATCAAAGTTTTTGAGAATTTCCGCTTTCCGCATTCCAAGAATGGACCCATTCATGAAAATATTTTCCCTTCCGGTGAGTTCCGCATGAAAGCCAGTTCCAACTTCGAGTAAAGAAGCAATTCTTCCGCGTGCGGTTATTTTTCCGCTTGTTGGCGGAGTAATTTGGGAGAGAATCTTTAAAAGCGTGGATTTCCCGGCTCCGTTTTTTCCGATAATTCCGATGCTTTCACCGACCTGAACCTGGAAAGAAACGTCCTTTAATGCCCAGAAAGCTTCCTTCCCGTTGCTCCTGCGGAATACCGTTGAAAGTGAGTCGCGCAGACTTAAATACGGCTGCTGTCCTGATTTATGGATCAGGTATTTTTTGCTGACAGCATCTATTTCTAAAATCGGCTTCACTTTCTAGGTTTTCAAAAAATTATGCTAAATCGGCAAAATAGGCTTCTGTTTTCCGGAAGTAATATAACCCGATCAAAAAGAACACAAGGGTGGAAATACTGCTATATCCGACAGTAATCCAGTTTAGTTCGTAGTTTCCGAAAATACTTCGGATCAATTCAAGTGCACCTGCAACCGGGTTGAATTGTAAAATGGTTGTTGCGACAGCATTATTTGAAATAGATACCGGGAACATGATCGGAGAAATAAAGAGCATTCCCTGGATAAAGAACGGGAGCATGTATCTCACATCACGGTATTTGATATTCAGAGCAGCCAGGAACATTCCGATTCCCAGTGTTGCAAATGAGATCATGATCAATGCTAACGGCAGGTAAAGTAAGTGCAGCCAGTTGACCGGAGTCTGGAAATAAAGAAGCGCAATGAATAAGAGCGCGAGACTGATCATAAAATCAATGCTTGAACTAAGAATCGCCGAAAAAGGAATAATCAAACGCGGGAAATAGACCTTTTTGATGATATTCGAATTGTTGACCATGGAATTGGCTGCGTTCGACAAGCCGGAACTGAAAAAACTCCAGATTACCATTCCGCTTAAAGCGAAAAGGGGATAGGGAATGTTCAATTTGGTCATAGTGGTAATTGCCGATCCCAGAAAAAACGTAAAAACAAGTGTCATCAGGGCAGGCTGCAGAATGACCCAAAGAAAGCCCAATACCGTTTGTTTGTATTTGACCTTGATCTCTCTCCAGGTAAAAAAGTAAAGCAGTTCCCAATAACTTAAGATCTCCTTAAAACCAAAACTGAATTTGCTTTTGGGCCTTATTTCTAATAGATACTTGTCTTCAGGATACATTTACTAAAATATGTTGCCAATTTACATAAAAATCTGCACTTCGTGTTGCTGAATCGTTAATTCGGGATACAGATCAAATCGGTTTGAACAGGTAGTTTCAGGATTGCATTCAAATCTTCAATTCCTTCTTTCGACTTGATTTTATAGTTCATGTTTTGGAGCTCTTTTAAGATTCCTTGGATGTCACCGCCCTGTGCCCCGATGTTTTCCAGGCTGTATTCGAATATCACAACGGGCCTGAACTTTTTGATAGATTGGAGTGCACCTTTTAAGACCTGTACTTCAAATCCTTCTACATCGATTTTGATAAAGTCCACTGCAGGAATTCCTTGCTCGGAGATAAATTCATCAAAGGTTGTTACTCCTACTTCAATACTGTTTTGTTTGTCTTCTGTCATGCGGAATCCACCGCTGTTTGAAGGACTGTGCTGCATCATGTAAAGGGTTCCTTTTTCTTCTCCCAGGCCCATATTGTAAGCTCTGACTGCGGTATTTTTGTTCAGGGAGATGTTCGTTTTCAGCTTTTCAAAAGTTCTGGGATAAGGCTCAAAAGCGTAAACAACTGCGTTCAGGCCTTTCATTTTTTGTTTTTGGGACATATTAAAGGCCGTCTGACCGATATTTGCTCCTATATCAAAAACATGGATTGCCTGACCGAGATATTCCAGGACATGTTCACTGGAATCGGATTTACAGTAGAAGAAGATCAGCCATTCCTGGTAATCACTAATATCCAGACTGTAATAAATTCCGTGTCTTTTGACATTCCGGATCGTTCCGTTTTTATACAGCGTATTGGAGGGAACAAATTTATAGACCCAATCCTTAGAACGGAACAGGAGAATGAAGCCGATAAGAAGACTTTCTCCGAGTTTATTGGTCAACAGTTTTTTCAGAATCACGATTTTTTGATTGGTTTAACCACTTTTCAGGGTCAACCCATTTGTAAAGGATTATTAACAGGAAGAAAGGCATGATCGGGGTTTTTAAGCGGACAAGCGTTCCGAAAAGTCCGGAAGTTAACCCGACGAAATAACCCAAAATTAAAACCAGGAACAAGGCATACAAATAGAAAGCATTATCCCGTAATTCGGTATTGTTAGCGAGTCCCTGTTTTCGGGATACGAAGAAACGGATGCATAAATAAAGAATAAACAGGTTTTCCAACCCGTTCAGTAAGATGAAAATTCCGTCGGCTTCCCATACAAAAGGACGGAAAAGTGCTGTGATAATTGCTTCGGGAGCGACCAATAGCAGGTTGATACCCGCAAATTCTTCGATACTCAGGTAGTATCGTTTTCCGGTATAACCTGCATTATTTAGCATGTCTTTTTGAATTACTTCAGCTGTTTGGAATACAGATTCTGCAGAATATTCCCCAAAGGAGGCTGCACTGCTGAAATAATAGGCGATACTTCCTATCGCTAAGGAGATTCCGACAATCCGGGTTAAGAATTTAATGACGAATGATTTGTTTTTGTTGACTTTAAAGATCAAAATCATCAATAAGGGAATAATGGTACAGATTACCAGGAAAGGCCTGATCGAATAGAGCAGGTAATAGGAGAGAAGCAGACTGAAGAGAATTCCTGCGAGGGATTTATATTCTTTTCGAATGATTTTAAGGATACACATCGTTAATACAAAGATGGCGCAAATTGCAATGGTGTCTTTGATGAGCCCGGTGCACCAAAATGCTACTGAAGGAATGAATAAACATGCCAATGCCACATAACTGGTTTTTGTAAGCAGGACCTTATTCATGTATCGGAAGAACTTCCATGAAATGCTTGCAGATATTACCGAGAAGAACAGGTTGAGAGTCAGGTAACTTCCAAAAGAGAAGAATGAAAGGAAATTAGCGATTTTGCAGACAAACCAGGAGTTTGGCTCGGTGTAAATCCAGCTTGGTGGTTTTCCAACCCTGAAAAAATAGTTCGGAATGTAATCCCTTGGCGGGGTAGAAACTAGTTCATGCCAGTAAGCCCTGGGGTTGTCGAATAGTAAGAGATTCAGTTTTTTAGCTCCCTGCCAGTAGAAAACAGTATCGCCATGCCTTTCATAATAAAGGATATATACCAGCCCGAATGCCAGCCCCATTCCAATTTTCCAATAGAAATGGATCAGAAAGAAACGATATTCCGGGTTCTGTTTATTATTTGCATGAATAACGTGGGCTATGATACAAAAAATCAGCAGCCATCCTACGAATGAAACAATATCTACACTGTCGAAAAACTCAAACATGCCTACTGGTGATGATAAGGTTCGTTTCTCAAAATAGTCATTGCACGATATACCTGTTCAATGAAAAACAAGCGGATCATCTGATGGGAAAAAGTCATTCGGGACAAGGATATTTTTCCGTTAGCGCGTTGGTAAACATCATCACTGAATCCGTATGGTCCGCCGACAACAAAGTAAATGTGTTTTCCACCACGGTTAAATTGATCCTGCAGGTAGCCGGAAAAACCCAGGGAACTGTATTCTTTGCCTTTTTCATCCAAAAGAATAAGTGTATCTGAAGCACTTACTTTTTCCAGGATCAGTTCTCCTTCACGCTGTTTGACCTGGTTTTGAGATAAACTTTTGGCTTGTTTGATATCCGGAACAATCTGCATTTGGAATGAAATATAATGGCGAAGCCGTTTTAAGTATTCCTGTTCTCCTTCTTCCAGGAATTTCTTTCCCGTTTTGCCAATACAAAGTAGTGTTACCTGCATGCGACGAATATACGAAAATTGTAGTTAGTGCCCGAGGTGAGTTGGAACGGGGGGTGTTTTTTTAAGTTATCCATCCACAGAATGGAAGATAATCTATGAAAATGGTAGAGAATTAGCGGAAATTCATTTTAGGCATTATATTTGTTGATGCACGTTCAAATAACAATTGAAATATGGGCTTTATTTTATCACTAATAGCTTCCCTGGTTTTATCTCTCCATACCGTTACGGATGCAAATTTCACGGCTGTGGAACAAGCATTTGGCAGAGAAGATGCTGCTAAAATTGTTTCCTACGGAAAAGATAAGATCCTGCTTCAAATACAGGGGAGAGAAGGTATTTACGCTCAATCACAAGCCACTCAATTGTTGAAAGATTTCTTCAACCGGAAACCCGTTTCCAGCTTTCGTTTTACTTTTAAAGGGAAGGAAAGTGATGATTCTCCGCTGACCACTGGCATTTATATTTCCAAAAGCGAATCTTTTCGTGTAACTATCAAATGGAAACATATTAATTCCGAGTTGAAGATTGAATCACTCTCTATCGAGTAATTCAAAATTATGAATTCAAAATTCAAAAGAAAGTTTTTGCATTTTGAATTAACTTTGTTCCATGTTTGATGAGATTATAAAAAATGCCCTTCAGGAAGATTTGGGTGACGGTGACCATTCCTCTTTAGCGTGTATTCCTTCTGATGCTTCGGGAATTGCAAAATTATTGGTGAAAGATACCGGGATTCTCGCCGGAGTAGAAGTAGCCAAAAAAGTCTGCGAATTGGTAGATCCGAGCCTTGTTTTTGAAGAACTTTTAGTTGATGGAACTCCCGTAAAGCCCGGAGATGTTGCTTTTTATTTGAAAGGAAGTGCCCGTTCCATATTAGCGGCTGAACGTACTTTGTTGAACTTTATGCAGCGCATGTCAGGAATTGCTACTCAAACAAAGAGCTACGTGGATTTATTGGATGGTACACAAGCCAGGTTGCTCGATACGCGAAAAACAACTCCAGGAGTTCGCTACATGGAAAAATGGGCTGTTCGTATCGGGGGGGGAATGAATCACCGCTTTGCACTTTACGATATGATTATGCTGAAAGACAATCATGTAGATTTTGCGGGTGGAATCAAGGAAGCAATTCTCCGAACGCGGGAATACCTGAAAAGTACCGGAAAATCGCTGAAAGTTGAAATCGAGGTACGTAATATTGCGGAATTGCATCAGGTGCTTGAAACCGGGATGGTTGACCGCATTATGCTGGATAATTTTACTCCTGAACTGCTTAAGGAGGCGATTGAGCTCATCGACAAACGCTACGAAACGGAAGCTTCCGGTGGAATCACTAAGGAAACCATCCGTTCTTTTGCGGAAACAGGTGTTGATTTCATATCTGTAGGTGCATTGACACACAGTTTTGACAGCTTGGATATGAGCCTGAAAGCAAGTTTTTAATCCAGGTCTATCAACATCATACAGATATCATCCAATTGTTCTTCCGATCCCATCCATCGGAATAAACCTTGTTCGATTTGTTTCAGGTGATTTTGCGGATCTGCATCGTATTGGTTCAGAACGAGCTTTTTTAATCCGGGTGTTTTCAGTTTTTTACCGGTTTTTTCACCGAATTGGTCAATGCATCCGTCAGAGAACAGTAAGATGCGCTGATTCTTTTCGTACTTCATTTCATGGAGTTCAAAAGAAAGACTGGATTCTGATTTCCCAACGGGTCTTTTTGTGGGTTTAAGTACTTTTATGTCATCGGAATTTAAGATCCACAGCGGGTTGTTGGCCCCACAGAATCGCAGAATCTGTTTTTCAGCATTGTAGCAAACCACTGAAATGTCCATTCCATCCGATAATTCCATTCCATCTGTTGTCAATAGGTAATTTTTCAGGTAGGAACTCACTCGGGTCAACAGGTCTGAAGGATCAGCAATTTCCAACAAGCGGCTGGACTCGTTGAGAGCGTTCATACAAAGGACACTCATCATTGCTCCCGGAACTCCATGTCCGGTGCAGTCTGCTACAGCAGCAAATTTCCAAATCTCGTCCCCGATTCGGATTCGTTTAA
This sequence comes from uncultured Fluviicola sp., assembly GCA_966248825.1. Lineage (GTDB taxonomy): Bacteria > Bacteroidota > Bacteroidia > Flavobacteriales_D > Crocinitomicaceae > Fluviicola. The sequence continues at coordinate 13,537 of CBINBC010000009.1, read as the reverse complement.
CCCAGTAGAAATCACCGGCTACAATGTCTTTCGGATAATAGAAAACTTTTAGATTGGGGATGAGGTTCGTATAATAAGAGCTGCTTGGCAGCAGGGCATTTTGGATACGTTTTGCATATTGGATACTGCTGGTGATTTCCGCATTTTTCTGTTCCAGCTCATTGCGCTGCACAATCACTTCCTTCGTTCTCAATTCCACTTCCGCTTCCAATTGAATATTCAGGTTTTCTTTCAATTCATTGGCTTCTGCCAGTACAGAGATCGATGCATCATTCATGATCTTAAATCGCTGCAGGATACCGAATGTTAAAATGATCATTTCTACCGCAAATCCGATCTGCAAGCCGTTATCTGCCAGGAAACTGTTTGGAATTACCCCGAAATTCCGCAACACAAAAGCAAAAACAGAGATCTGCAGAATGGAAAATGCGATTAAATAAGATTTGGCGGTTCGGGAACCTGTTCTCAGTGTAACGATCAACGGATAAATAATGAACAAGTTCAGAATGAGTGTCATTGCGTTGACTGTAACAGCTGAAATATTCATGAACGTTGTTCCCGGAATAAGGCTGATTACGACATTGATCAGTAATACCGCCTGGATGAATCGTACAATTGGTTTGATCTTAGGTGTATTAACTTGTAGTTCGAGATAACGATAGGTGAAATTCAGGAAAAAAAGCACCCCCAATGATGCAAACACCGGATTGGCTCTATTCGAAATAAAGTATTGGTCTGTCCAGAGCCAGGTTGTACCGAATCCAAGTAAAGACATCTGGAGCAAGGTAAAAGAAGCTCCGTATAATGTGTAAATGTAGGCGATCCGCTGACGGAACAGGATGCCGATTGCCAGGTTGAGAATGATGATAAAAATCATGACTCCGAAAAGCAACCCGTAGAATACCTGTTTGTTTCCGTGCTTTACCTGGATGTAAGAACCTTTTTCAAGTGAACTTTGAAAGTAAAACTGTTCTCCGCCATTATTCACGCGAAACAAAAAGCCATTTGTACTGTGCGGATCAAGGCGGAGCGGGAAGATTAATTCGCGGTTTCCGTTGTAGCGCCATGCAAACGGACGCTGGTCGCCACCCTTCGCAATCGGAATGAATGTACTGTTTCCTATCCGTTTATATACATCTACTTCATCGATAATGGGATTACTCAATTTAAGCATGCGGATGAGGCGTGAATCCGAAACATTTTTCGTCTCGAAATAGAACCAAACATCTTTCGTTTCAAATCCCAGGTTCACCATCCGGGAATTAATCGGTTTGAATGCTTTTAAATGAGGTTTTATTTCCTGAAGAGTGGATTCCCTGGAAGAGGCAACGTAGTATTTCAACTGATCTTCTTCCAGTTTCAGGAAATCATCGTGCTGAGTTATGGAAACCTGTGAGTTCGAGATGAAATGAACAACAGAGAGGAGAAATACAAGGAAATAATTTTTCACCATGCCGGTCTAGTGCAATGTTTCAGTAAATCAAATACGCAAATAGCAATGGATTGGTTTTTGCTAAATTAAAAATATTTTGAATAGTTGTTTGTCGGTAATCAGTTATCTAACAAGTCGTCCTCTTCGTCCTTATCTTTTCTGAAAGGATTGACGAAAAAAGAAAATCCTGTGATGGCAAAACCTGCAATTAAAATATAGGTAAAATACCTTAAATGGAGTGTTTGGAATACGAAGCCAATAAATAGGACCAATGACCCGATCCAGAATAAAATGTTAAAATCCTCCCATTTATCTTCCGGAATAAAACGGAATTGGATGAGGCTTAAGATCAGTCCGGTGCCTCCGAAAACATAAAAACCAATTCGAATTGCACTGGGAATTCCAAAAGTATTTTGGGTGTAAAGTAAGATAGCACAAGCCATACCAAGGACATAGCAGATATTTGAAATGGCTTTGAGTTGTTTAGCTATCATATTTTCTATAATTCGGAAGTTTCGTAAAAGGTACAAATATCTTCGCAAAAAGCTTCCAGCCTGTTGTGAGTTCCTTCGGATAAAAGGATTTTCTGGCATTTGGGAAGGCTTTCCGAGATTCTTCTGATAGCCTGCAGGATCAAGGGGTCTTTACAAAGTGTTTCCAGCTGGTCAATAATTACAAGACTTAACTGGTTGATGTGAATGCCGTTTTGGTTGTACAATTCCAGCATTCTTTTCGGGTTTCCGATGATGATTTCCGCGCCTTCAAAAATGGCATTGCGCTGCTCGATTATTTTTCCTTTATCATCTGCAATTTCGATGGTAACATCGGTTCGTTTCATTAATTGCTGAAATGATTTCACTTTTTCGCGAGCACTTTCCCAGGAAGGGGTGAACCATAAAACGCGCGGGGAACCTTCCAGCATCTCGGGAGCCCGCATGAATGAAATAAAATGAAGTCCTTCGATTAGTTCCTGGTCAATGGGAGTGAAGATTAACTGGTTTTTTCCCTGTTTGGAAAGTTTGATCAGTTTTTCCTGTTTTTCAGTGTAGCCCTCACGGCCAAGTTCTGCAAGTGTATTTTCCAGTCGATTGTTTAATTCTTCAAACTTCATACTGCAAAATAAGGTAAATTATTTTGTTTTCGGACGGCTGAGGGTAAAGACGCCGTTGTTTATTTTATAATCCCAGCCGGTAAGTGATTTGAATAATTGCACATACCGAAGGAACAGGACTGATCTTCTATTTGACAGATGATTATTTTCTGAGACCGGAACAAATTCAATGCTCTGACAATAGGGTGTTTGTTCGATAAAATCAAGTAAGATAGAAACGACTGTCGCCATAACCCGGTAAACATCTCCGGTATTCATAGTTTGATACTCATCCTGATCGTGGTTCTTAATACTTAGGTCGACAATGTAGTTGGTGATCTGGTTATTCTTCTGAACGAATTGTACACTGTAATCATCCCCATGTGAGTTGACAAAACCGTACTCACGTATTCCTATGAAAGCAGGTCTCTGAAAAGGATAAGGAGTAGCAAATGTAACGCGGGTGTCCATAATGGTGAAAATAGTAAATTCCGGTTGAATAGCATTCCGGCGGACATAAAAAAACCCTGACGATTACTGTCAGGGTTTTTTTATATATAAGTTGAATCTTTATTAATAAACAACTACTCGGTGAGTAGATTTTGCAGCTCCCTGAACAGCGTTAAGAATGTAGCATCCTTTTGCAACGTTCATTGGAATATTTACAGTTTGAACTCCGGAAGAAGCTGGAACCTCAGTAGTAGAGATTATCGCACCTTTTAAGTCCATAACAATCAGTTTCATTCCGTTTGCAGCAGTTGGTACTTCAACAGCCAAATCAGAACCTGTAGCAACAGGGTTTGGTGCAATTGAAATAGTAGATAACACACCATTGTCTTCAATTCCTAGTGTTCCGGAAACGTTGAAGTTGTCGAAATAGAAGTTGGAAGAGAAATCCGATGCAGTAAATTCAAATTTGAATTTAACTTTGTTGTCTGCTGCAGTCGGAGTGTGAGTAAAGCTAGCTGTTTTCCACTGAAGATCATTGTTTGGAGTGTAATCTGTGTTTCCAACATATCCTGCAGTTACTAAAGCAGCACCTGTAAGAGATGTTTTTTGAATCCACGTTTTACCACAGTCTCTTGAGTAATAAACGATTAATTTCTCAGTGATATCAGTCGTTGCAGTAGCTTTCGTACCGTAAGCGTAATCAAATGAGATAGTAACATTTGAAGTGCTTCTTAAGTCCATAGCCGGAGTGATCAAATAATCTTTAGAGTTTGCAAGACGGTCATAGTAATACCAGTCATCAGTAAACATTTGAGCATTTGATACATCTTTCCAGTTATTTAATTTAAAACAAGCTGAGTTTTGTCTTCCGCCTGAAGTAACGCGATGGAAAGAAGCGTCATTGTTTTCAGGGTTCAAAGAGATCCAGAAGTTTGCATTCTGGTTAAAGTCTTCTGTTCTTGGTCCTGTGTATTCAGCCCAATCTCCCTGGATGTAAACCATATGCTGGATTGTTTTTGTATCAGAACCAACACTGTTCGAAACAGTTAAGGTAACGTCATACCATCCTGGTGCAGCATAAGTCACCGTAGGGTTCTGACTTGTTGAAGTAGATGGCGTTGCTCCCGGGAAGCTCCATGCCCATGATGTTACACCGGCTTTCCATGAAGCATCTTTGAAAGCAATCGGGTCGTTTACACAAGCAGACATTACATTCGCGTTCGCTCCTGTGTTGCTGATTGCTCCGTTTACGTCAACGTAAAAATCTGCAAGAGGTGCACATGTAACAGGAGTTGTTGTACTTGTTCCCGTTTCAGCCAGGTTTGCTGCTGTGAATAAGTTACTACGACCACTTGTTTCCTGGTCTAAAACGTTGTTCATGAATTCTGTCTGTCCTTTTGTAAACATCACCGAACAGTAAGAGTAATCCATGTAGTTTTGAGCATTGTCAACCGGATCAAGAGCACCCCAGTATGAATCAAGTGTCTGTGTATCGTCGCATGAGTTCATAGAAAGGTTACAAGAAGTCATACCGATACAGTTAGGAGTATCTTTGATTCCGTCATCCTGTCCACAGCTGGCTGAGCTTCCCGGATCGTTATCATTCCCCCATGTATGAGCCAATCCTAACCAGTGACCGATCTCGTGAGTCAAAGCTCTTGAGCGTCCCGGAGAACCTGTACCGATACTTCCTACATAGTCATGAAGGATGATGATACCATCTCTGAAGAAACCTGTTCCGGTAACACCTGTTGGATAGTAAGCATAACCTGCAACTCCTGCAGATCCGATTGTTTTAGTCAACCAAACATTCAGGTATTTGTCTCTGTCCCACTGACCCAGCTTAGAATAATCATCCCCCTGGTTTGTGTTGTGGTTGTAAATATGCTCAATACCGTTCGTACAATTTCCCCAAGGATCTAAAGTCGCCAGGCGGAATTCGATGTAAGCATCTCCGATAATAGAATCAAACGGAGCTATAACAATATTCGTGTCAGCATTTAATTTGCGGTAATCCTCGTTAAGGATAACCATTTGATCCTGAATTTGTTGATCTGTTACGTTTTCTACACCATATTCGTGAACAATATGGAAAACAATAGGAATGACACGTACTGTCGTAGATTTTCCGTTAATAATTCGGTTTTCTTTATACCGATTTAGAAGTTTTTTGTAATCTTCCTCCAATCCCGGATTTTCGGCATACAACTTTTTCATTTGTGTATGACTTCCGCAAGTGAAGTGTGTTTCCTGAGCAAATGATTTCCCAGTTGAAATCACCCCAATTAATGAAAATACACCCAAAAGTAATTTTTTGCGCATGTTTAACAATTTAATAGATTCAACATTGTTTTTATCAACTTAATTTACATTTTACTAAAAAAATGTGTGTGTGAAAAACTGCGTAGAACCCGGAGTTTTTTGGCTTTGTTACTTAATTAATATGCTTGTAGTCAGCGAATTGTGTTTCGCATGAAAGCATATGACTCCTGGTTATTACAGTTCACAACGGGTAAATATACTTTAATTATTTTTAACAATGTGATTATACAACTGATCATTTAGTGAAGTGTGTTTGATGCTGATTAAACGGTACAGATTTTTCTAATCTGCTCTGAATGAACTTTTTTGGTAAGTTGCTATGTCCAGCAGAAAATCGATGTTTTCTTCGATTTTATTTCCTATAACAATCACATTGGCACCTGCACTTTTATACTGCTCAATTTGTTCTATCGAGCGGATTCCGCCGCCAACAATAATGGGTGTGTCAATTTTCTTCTTCAGCTCATCGATCAATTGAACCGGTACTGATTGAAGCGCACCGCTTCCAGCGTCAAAATAAGTTAGTTTTTGTCCCATCAGGTAGCCGGCGATTCCTGTTTTTAATGAAATTGAGTTGTTTTCACGTGGGATTGGGGTTGTTTGGCTGACATAAGCTACGGAAGTCATTTTTCCACCGTCAATCAGGATGTAGGAGGTAGGAATGACTTCCAGGTCCATTTCAAGAACTTCTTCTGCGCAGGATACATGATGGCCGATTAAAAAGTCCGGATTTCTACCTGAGATAAGATTCAGGAACAGAAGTGCGTCCGCTTGCTCGGAAAGCTGATTACTGGATCCCGGAAACAGGACTATGGGGATGTTGGAGTTTTTTTTGAGTTTGGAAACAACTGACTCTACTTCTTTCCGTGTGACCGTGCTTCCCCCTACAAAAAAGAAGTCTACGAGCGCAAATTCCGCTTTTTTGACGAGTTCCAGCAGATGCTCTTCGTTTTTGGTCTTTTCAGGGTCAATCAGCAATGCTAATTGCCCGATTTTCGATTGGATCTTATTCAGAATGTCCATGTAGTAGTTTTCCGTTACTTGAATTGAAAGTTATTAAAATATTTTTAAAGTTTTCAACATGCAGCTCGTATTCATAAATACCGTCGGTTTTTTGAATACTTCCATAAAACCGTCCGGACCGTTTGTAGACCAGGATGTCCTTCTGGAAAAGGAGCTGGTTGCGGTCGGAAAGCTTGTAAAGACATTCTTTGAATGACCAGAGCATAGACATGTCTTTTTCATTCCTCTGATCCAGGAATTCTTTTTCGTTTTCGGTAATAAATCTTGGAGATGTTTTGACCGATTTTTCCCTTATTTCTTCGATGTCTAACCCGATTAAATGCTCCGTACATTTGGCAATTGCAACATGTGAGCTGCAATGAGAAATTGAAATATAACCGACGTTTTTGATTTCAGGAGCCCCTGTTGAGTTGTACTCAATGTTTGCCTCGCCAAACAAATAATGCTTCAGGTATCTTGAAGCGGCGAATTCGATTTTCTTTTCGGGATGCCGAATGCCTTTCAGTCTCGATTTCTCTTGTGCATTCAATGTCGACTCATAGGTTTTCAAATGCGAAAAATCAATTTCCATTAAATAAATAGAAACAGCATTTAAATTAATAATAGAAATGGTAGACATCCGGCAAATATAAGTCGGAATCACTGAAAACAGGTCATGAATCCCTTTAAAAATTAGTTACAAATCCTTAAAAATAAAGGCTTTTGCAGTTTTTTAAAGTTAACAAAAAGTTAATGGTGACCGATTTGTTACAAATCAGAAAAGTTTTTTAGGAAATGTTAACAAATCGAAAATTACTATATTTACACGCTTTGTTACAATAAAAATGATGTAAAATTAAACTGTACTTATGTTACGTAAACTCAACTTGTTATTTGCAAGTATCTTGTTGACAGTGACTTACGGGTATTCTCAATCAGGTTTGGGGACAATCCGTGGTAGCGTTGTTGATAAGGACAGCAAGGAGGCTATATACGACTGTATCATAGTCATCAAGCAAAATGGAACAGTTAAGGGGAATACGACTACCGATTTTGACGGTAAATTCCAGCTTAACTCTCTGGCGCCAGGTTCCTACGACGTTGAGATCAGTAATCCGGGGGAAGGTTATCAGCCGACAGCTATTAAAGGAGTTGTTGTGAATGCTGACCGTATTACCTTCCTGGATAATACTGCTCTTGGACTTCCTACCGATGTGAAAGCAATCGATGAAGTCGTGGTCGTGGCCTATAAGGTTCCGTTAATTAATAAAGATGGTGGTCCTTCCGGGGCAACTATTACGCGTGAGGACATCTCACGTTTACCTACTCGTTCAGCAGCAGGTGTTGCTAGTACGGTAGGTGGGGTTACAACGAACGAAGGAACAGGAGAACTTTCTGTTCGTGGATCTCGTTCGGACGGTACTTACTTCTTTATTGACGGTATTAAGGTGCGCGGATCTTCTAACTTGCCTAAATCAGCAATTGAAGAAGTATCAGTAATTACCGGAGGTTTGCCAGCCAACTATGGTGATGCAACCGGTGGTATTATCGCTGTAACAACTCGTGGTCCGTCTGCGAAATACTTCGGGTCATTGGAAGCTGTAACTTCAGGATTCTACTTTAAAGGTAAAGATCCTAACGGTTATGACGGAAAAGTGATCGGATTGGATAAGTTCGGATACAACCTTGTAGAAGGATTGCTTTCCGGGCCGCTTTTGATGAGAAAAGATTCAACTGGTAAGAAAACAAAACCGATCTTAGGTTTCCTGCTTTCTGTTAACTATACGAATGAGCTGGACAGCCGTCCTGTAAATGGTGGAACATACCGCATCAAAAAAGAGGCTAGAGATTATTTGTTAGAGAATCCGGTTAGAGCAAGTTCTACTGGTAATGGTACATTCCACAATGCAAATTACCTGAGAGAAAGTGATTTTGAGAAAACAAAATGGAGAATGAACGCAGCTCGTTCAGTACTTTCTGCTTCTGCTAAAATTGATGTGAATACAGGGCCATCTGTAAACTTAACGTTCGGTGGATCTTTGAACTATAACTTCGGAAGTAACTATAATTATGAGAGTTCATTATTGAACTTTACGAATTTCGGAGTGTTCAATCAATTGGATTACCGTGTTTACGGACGTTTCACGCAGCGTTTCTCTAATAACAAAGAGGGATCAAGCTCTAAAGTGAAGTCAGCGTTCTACTCCATCATGGTGGATTATTCGAAGACAAAAACTGAAACTTACGATAAGCAGCACAAATACGATTTGTTCAGCTACGGACATGTAGGTAGATTTACAAGATATTATCGTCCTACTTATGAATTCATAAATGGCGATTACTACCAGACTGCAACTCCTCAGGAATACCTTGTTCAATTCCAGGCTTCCGAAACAAATTCAGCATTGGCTGCAATTACACAGAACTATTTTGATCTGTATAGAGGTAACCCGGTTGGGCATTTTCAAACATTGTTAGATGTTCAAAACGGACGTGCATTGAGAAATGGTGATGTTCCGACTTCTGTATACGGAATCTGGAATAATATCGGTACTCCGAATAATGGTTTCAGCAGAACTGAACAGGATCAGTTCCGTATTACAGGATCCGGATCAGTTAACCTTGGAGATCACTCCCTTTCATTAGGATTCGAATACGAACAACGATGGGATAGAGGATGGTCAAGCGGAAATGCTGGGCCAATCGGACTTTGGACAACAGCTCGTTTGCTTGCAAACAGCCACCTTACCGAGTTAGATACTATTCCTAGTCAGGTAGAGAATTTTGGTGCTTTTCAACGTTACAGCTATGACCGTCTGAATGTCGGTAATGCCGGACAGGAGATTAGAACAGGTCAGGATATCGATCAAAATGGTGTGATTGGTAACTATTCAGGTCAGGAAGGAAATGACAAACAGTCTTTCTTCGATTATAATCTTCGTCAAAAACTAGGATTTAATCCTGCCGGAACAGATTACGTGGTGATTGATCAATACGATCCAAGTACATTCTCTTTAGATATGTTCTCTCCGGATGAATTGTTCAACCAGGGTAATAACTACGTTAATTACTACGGTTATGATCACACAGGGAAAAAAGTAAAAGGAAACACGGATATCAATAAGTATTTCAACGAGTTTGACGAGAACGGTAATTACAAACGTTTCATTGGTGCATTCCAACCGGTATACATCGCTGGTTACATCATGGATAAGTTTGCATTTAAAGATATCGTATTCAACGTGGGGGTTCGTGTAGACGTATTCGATGCAAACCAACCGGTATTGAAAGATAAATACTTAGTATATACTGCTAATAATGTTACTGAAGCAAGAGCTTTGATTGCAACTGATCCAACTAAATACGCAAACATGGTTATTCCAACTTCTATGGGTGACGACTATGTAGTATATGTTGACGATGTAACAAATCCGACAAGAATTAACGGATTCAGAAACGGAGATCAGTGGTACGATGCAAACGGTATTGCAATTGAGGATCCGAAATTGATTCGTGGAGGTACAGGGATTTCACCTTGGTTGAAAGATCCTGCTGCTGCGACTAATCAAAAAGTGACTGCTGATGCATTCAAGGATTACAAACCACAAATTAATGTAATGCCTCGTATCGCTTTCTCATTCCCGATTTCAGATGAAGCATCTTTCTTTGCTCACTATGATATCTTAACAAAGCGTCCTACAACAGGTAACCGCTTTAACCCGATTGATTATCAATTTATCGAATCTCGTACAAATACGATTAGCAACCCGGATTTGAAGCCGGAGCAAACGATCGATTATGAGATTGGATTCCAACAGGTGTTGTCTAAAACTTCGTCTTTGAAAATCTCTGCATTCTACCGTGAACAACGTAATAACGTGCAGTTGATTAACGTATTCGAAGCTTATCCGAACACATACCGTACATTCGGTAACCGTGATTTCGGTACAGTAAAAGGGTTGACAGTTTCTTATGACCTTCGCAGAACAGGAAACGTTCGTATGACTGCAGCGTATACCTTACAGTTTGCTGATGGTACAGGTTCTGATGCAACTTCTGCTGCAACATTGCTTACTGGTCTACAGACAGCAGGTTTACCTAACTTGCGTAGTGTATTCCCTTATTCTTATGATCAGCGTCACACATTTGCAATTACGTTCGATTACCGTTACGGTGAAGGAGCAGATTACAATGGTCCAATGATCGGGGATGCTAAAATTCTTGAGAATACTGGTTTGAACCTTATTACAAATATTTACTCTGGTTCTCCTTATACTTCACAAACGGGTATTACTGGTGATGCATTGATTAATCCGAATACTTCCGGTATTACCGGAACGGTAAACGGTTCAAGATTACCTTGGCAGTACCGTTTGGACTTGCAGTTAGACCGTACCTTTGGAATTGATTTTGGGAAAGATGGTAAAAAGAAATCAACATATTTACAAGTTTACCTTCGTGTTACCAACCTTTTCAATACAATGAACGTTCTTGGTGTTTATAGAGCTACAGGTAACTGGAATGATGATGGATATTTAGCAGCTGCTCAATATCAAACTTCTATCCAGAACCAGTTGGACGAGCAGTCTTTCAGAGATTATTACGCAATGAAAGTGGCAAATCCATTCAACATTAGTGCGCCAAGAACTATTCGCTTAGGAGTTAAGTTTGATTTCTAGGAAAGAAAAAAAATTAAAGTATGAAACGAACATTTAAATACTTATCGCTCGCAATTACGATGTGTTTCATTGGTCAAGCCAGTGCATACAATCATGATTTTGGGAAAGGGAAGTCGGCTGGAAATAAGCCGAAACCCACGGTAACTGCAAAGGCTGCGAATTGTGCACCTGCGAATTACCGTAAGACTATGGACTTTAACGATGTTAGCTGTCAACTTGAAACAGGAGGTTTACTCTTTCTGGATCGTGCTAACGGATTGGCAACGTATACGGTTCCAAAAAAGAAAGGAAGTGAAACTGCAGTAACTGTAATCTATGCAGGAGCTCTTTGGATGGGGGGAACTGACGTTAACGGTCAATTAAAATTGGCTGCTGTTAAGTTCCGTCAGGATGGTAACGATTTTTGGCCCGGTCCGCTTACGGCTACGGTTGGAACCGGAAACTTTGATCCGTCCGTACCTCAGGGAGATACCGCAAGACGAGATTTCGGTGATGCTACCGTTGACTCGGATCAGTGTTTGTTGTATGACAACATCTTTACCATTACAAAAGCAGGAGTAATTTTATTCATTACTTACAACAATTGTACGACAGGTGATTGTCCTTCTCCAACAAATGAAACGCTGGCGCAGATCAATGCATGGCCGGGTAATGGTGATGTAGGTCGCGGACAAGATCAGTTCCTTGCACCGTTTTATGATGTAAACAATGATATGTTTTACGAACCTGAAGAAGGAGATTATCCTTGGTATGACGATATCTTAGGTCGTGATGACGTTACTTGTGGAGCAGACAGACGTGTTACTTTATTTGGTGATATCACTAACTGGTGGGTATTTAACGATAAAGGAAATATCCATACGGAATCTCAGGGTGAACCTATCGGAATGGAAATTCACGCTCAGGCTTTTGCATTCGCAACAGATGATGAGATCAATAAAATGACTTTCTATAACTACGAGTTGATTAACCGTGGTACACAAACATTGTATGATACTTACTTCTCTCAGTATATTGATGCGGATTTAGGGAACTATAATGATGACTATGCAGGATGTGACGTTACACGTGGATTGAGTTACATGTATAATGGTGACTTAAATGACGAACCAAACTCAGGACGACCAGGATTCGGGCAAAACCCTCCTGCAATCGGAGTTGACTTCTTTGAGGGACCTTATCAGGATGCCGATGGAGTAGATAATCCGGGTCCAGTAATGGATACCGTTACAAATCAGTGGGTTATCCCAACTGTAGCTGATGCTATCGCAAATAAAGGTATTGTGTATAGAGGTTTGGGAATCGGTTATGGAGACAACATTGCAGATAACGAGCGTTATGGTATGCGTAACTTTACGATTTACACCGGAACAAATGCACCTGCAGGACAGTCGGATCCAACATCATCATCTCAGTATTATAACTACATGCAGGGATTATGGCAGTTTGGAGATCAGTTGTACTATGGTGGTACTGGATTCCCTGGTGCACCGTGTGTGGGATCTATCGAAACGAACTATATGTTCCCTGCAAACTCAGATACATTAAATTGGGCGACAGCAGGTGCTGACCCTGGATTTGACTGGTCAGAGTTTGAACCTTGCGGAACCGGATCTACATCAAATCCATCTGGTGACCGTCGTTTCGTTCAGTCGGCTGGACCATTTACATTGCGTCCCGGAGCTGTAAACAACATTACAGTTGGTATCGTTTATGCAAGAAGTTTTGAAGGAGAAATTTTCTCTTCTGTGAATGCATTGAAAACAGCAGATACGAAAGCTCAGGCTTTGTTTGATAACTGTTTCCGAATTTTGGAGCCACCAAGTGCTCCGGTAATGACGATTCAGGAAATGGGCAATGAATTGATCATTATGCTGGATAACCCGCAAAACTCTAATAACTACCAGGAGAAGTATATTGAAGAAGATATCGTTGGGATCGTTGATCCAAATGGTGCCGGTGATACTTTGCCAAATGGAAACCCAATCATTTACGATAAAAACTATCGTTTTGAAGGATATCAAATCTACCAGTTGAAAGATGCTTCTGTTGGTATTACTGATTTGGATGATCAGACTGTAGCTCGTTTAGTCGCTCAGTGTGATGTTAAGAACGGAGTGAAAAGATTAATCAACTTCGAATTTGACGAGGAATTAGGTTATTCTTTCCCTGTCGAAAAAGTGAAAGGCGCTGATCTGGGGATCCAGCATACGTTCAGAGTAACTGAGGATTTGTTTGCTCAGGGTGATCGTAAGTTGGTAAACTTCAAAACGTATTATTACCTGGCAGTTGCATACGGATACAATAATTACAAGCCGTATGATCCGAGTGATGCACAATACTTAGACGGACAGAAAAAACCATACCTGCGTTCACGTATCAATGCTGATGGTACTCCATTAGTTGGTATTCCTGCAGTTCCGCACAAAATAGCTCCTGAATTGGGAGGTTCTCAGGCAAACTCGGTTTACGGGCAAACACCACGCATCACACGATTGGATGGAACTGGTAATGGCGGAAGAGAATTGGAGTTGACATCTGCATCAGAGAGCTCAATCGTTG
>CBINBC010000008.1:0-130637 GCA_966248825.1 uncultured Fluviicola sp. | reverse complement strand
TTTTAATAAACCCCGACATGCATAGCATCGTCGGGGTTTTTTGTTTGTATAATTTTCCGGAAGAGCCCTGATCATACTACTTTTAGTAATACCCACACGCACTGCATCGTCCGGATTTTTTGTGTTGGGAGATTTGTGCCCATTAAGATTTAATCCCTAACTTAGATTTAATGAAGTTTCACAAGTTAAACGATGATTGTGCCTGGTTCTGGGAATTAAATGGAGTTAAACTCATTGTTGATCCCTGGTTTACTCCATCTCAAATTGATGGACATCGTTTGTTTAGTGAGCAATTTCATAAAAGCGCGCAACCATCTGTTTCAAGTTTACCCCAAGCAGATTTCTTGTTTATTTCAAATCCTTTCACGGATCATTGCAATAAGGAAACATTGATTCAGTTTGATCCATCCATTCCCATTATTGCGAAAAAAAGTATTCTGAAAAAAATATCAAAATGGAATCACTTTTACAAATTGATTGTACTAACAGATGCACCTTTTCCAATTAAGGAGTACAAACCACGCAACCCATTAGATTTGGTTCACAGTGCTTATTTGTTTGAGACGGAAGCAGGGACTGTCTTGTTTGCTCCTCATGGAGCGAAAAGCAAGGATCTTCCCAAAGCAGATGTTGTAATTACTACAACTACTCTTTATCATTTACCGTTTTGGCTAGGAGGTACGGTAAACCTTGGTGTTAGACATGCTGAATTGCTTTACCGGCAGTGCGGGGCAAAACTTTTTATATCCACGCATGACGAACAAAAGCTTGGGAAAGGATTGGTAGAGAAACTGGCTAAAAAGAATTACGTTACAGATGCAAATTTTGTCACCTATCTAAAAGCAGGAGAATCGTATGCGTACTAAAGCATTTCACTAAGCAATTCACTGAATTCCTCGATTGATTTTGATTTCTTCAATTTCCGGTATAAATTCTTCCCGTCTGATAATCCTTCAGAAAGGTATTCCCAATAGGATTTCATTTTACTTAAAGCATATCCTCTATCAGGATTACATCCTAAAAGGCTATTGATCAGGTGTTGAGAAAAAAGCGTCAATTTATCCCGGTAAACTTCACCGGAATCGACTATTCCGAATTTGATTTCTTCAAACAGACTGGGGTTTTTCATAGCGCCCCTTCCGATCATCCAATGATCAATGTTTTTGAATTTGCGTTGAAGGTCGTCGAAATCTTCTTTTGTTTCTATGTCCCCATTATAAGTTAAGGGATGTTTGGTCAATGAAATGCATTCCAGGAACCGCTCATGATCACAGGTCCCGTTGTAAAGTTGTTTCGCATACCGGGCGTGAATAATTATTTCAGTGAGTGGATAATCATTTAAACGTGGAAGTATATCTAAGATCTCTGAGGTGTTTTCCAATCCCATTCGCATTTTGATTCCCAATCCCATTTTTAGTTTCGGAAAAATGCTGTCAAGCAGATCAAAAATTTCTGTCGGTTTGTTTAGAATTCCTGCCCCCAGGTTTTTGTTCGTAACCATGGGATAGGGGCAGCCCATATTCCAGTTCAGCTCATGGTATCCCAGTGATTCAATGTAATCAGCCATTACAAAGAATTCCTGCTCACCGCATGCCATAAGCTGAGGAATTACAGAGTTATTCGGATTGTTTTCAGGAAGGATATCTATTTTCGGAGCGTTTTTAATCGTTCCGTCATTGTTCATCTTCAAATACGGAGCGTAGAATTTATCAACCCCTTTGAAAACTGCAATATGTGCATTTCGAAAATGATAATCAGTATATGTTTGCAAAGGCGCTAAGGCTAATTGCATGGCTATCTATGGGTTTGAAACACTCACAGGAATGATTTTCCCATGAAAGTACTTTCCGTTGTTTAAAGTGAAATCCACAATGAATTCAGCAATTTCATCCGGTTGGTGAGGCGCTTTGTATCCCGGAAATGCTTCTTCCATCATTTCGGTCTGAACAGCTCCCAAACACAAGCAATTGATTGAAATACCCGAGGTCTTGAATTCTTCGGCCAGTAACTCTGTTAATGAAACCAATGCTGCTTTTGAGGTCGAATAAGCGGCTAATCCCGGAAATTTGGAACTCCCCTGGAAACCACCGATGGATGAGATCATTACGATATGTCCGCCCGGTTTCATTTTAGGAATGCAAACCTGTGTAATTTCCATCACAGAAAGTACATTTACCTGGTAGCAATTATGCATGTCTTCCCGTGATAACTCCAGGAAAGGTTTAACGACGATAAAACCGGCATTATGAATTAAGTAATCAATTTGGTCTATGCCTGCAACTGCATTTTCGAAGTCCGATTTAATTGTCGGACTCAACAAATCCAATTGGATGTAGTGAATATTATTTTCCGTGTGATTGGTTAAACTTCGGGCAAAACCAAATGTTTCCAGGTCTTTGTCGGCAAATTGTTTCACCAATTCTTTACCGATTCCCCGGCTGGCACCGATAACCAATACATTCTTCTTAGACATCAAAATCCAATTTTAGAACTTCACTTGTCGGATGTGCCTGGCATGTCAAAATATACCCCTCTTTTACTTCTTCGTCGGTCAAGGCATAGTTGATTGTCATCTGAGCACTTCCTTCGATGATCTTCGCTTTACAAGTACAGCAAACACCCCCTTTACAAGAATAGGGAACATCCATACCTGATTGGTCTAAAGCGTCAAGGATACTTTTTCCGTTTGTAGCCAGTTCGATTCGCTGAACATCTCCGTCCAGGATTGCGCTAACCTGGGAAATCCCCTTAAAGGTCCCCACAACGGTTGTTTCTTCCTGTTTCATTAAAACAGGAGTTGTAAATAACTCGAAGTGAATTTTCTCTTTCGAAACACCGAAAACACCCAATACTTCCTGTATCCCGATAATCATTTCCTCCGGACCGCAAATGTAGAACCCATCCGCTCTTAAAAGCGGTAATTCTGCCTTGATTAATTCGCTGACATGGTGTTTATCCAATCGTCCTTCCTGATGCCCCTCGTTTTTCTCCTGGCTGAAGAAAAAAGTGGAAGTTACATTTGGGAAAGCACGGATCTCATCCATAAAAAATGCAGTGTCCATTCTTGAATTCCCGTAAATCAGGCGCATTTTTTGGTTTGCACCCAGTGATTTGGCAAAAGACATAAATGGTGTGATCCCACTTCCTGCAGCAAAACACACAATATTGGGAGCCTTTTGGTCTAATTTGAAATTCCCTAAAGGAAAATCCAACTCTATTTGATCTCCTGCTTTTAATTCGTTTACCAAATAATTTGAAACCAATCCGTTGTCAATTGCTTTTACTGCAACTGCCAGATTTTTTTCCTGAGGGCCGCTGCAAATAGAATAAGAACGGGTGTGTTTGGTCCCATTCAGATTTACATGAACGTTGATATATTGTCCGGGTTCATAAACAAACTGATCTTTCAAATCAGCTGGTATTTCAAAATGAATACGACTTCCAACTGCTGTGATTCGTTCATTGTTTGCAACCGTAACCATTCCTGAACGCCCTTTTTTAGCCCCGGAATCTTTCTTGAATTTGGAAAATAAACCCATAATTAATCGTCAAATGATACTGTTAATTTTTCGGAAGTCGGGTGTGCCTGACAAGTTAAGATATAACCGGCCTCAACTTCATCTTTTTCCAATGCATAGTTGACGTCCATTACAGCACTTCCTTCCAATATTTTTGCTTTACATGTGCAGCAGACACCGCCTTTACAAGCAAAAGGCAAATCCGCTCCTGCGGCATAACCCGCTTCAAGGATGGATGTTCCTGCAGTGTTCAGGTCCACTTCAATTCTGTCACCATCCAAAATAATGGTCACTTTAGCCAATACATCCTGGTCTTTCGGAACAACAATTTTTGCCTGGGAACCAGCCGTTTTCGTTCCGAATAGTTCGAAATGGATTTTGTTTTCCGGAACTCCTGATTCGATCATTGCTTCTTTAACAGCATGAGTCATCTCCTCGGGACCGCAGCTGTAAACTGCATCAATATGCTCTCCGCGTAAGAGTGTCCTTCCGATTAATTCCACTTTTTCCTTATCGATACGCCCTTTTTGTAAAGGATTACCTAAACTTTCCCGGCTCAGGACATGGATCAGTTGAAAACGGTTGATGAATTTGTTTTTTAAAGCTTCTAATTCTTCTCTGAAAATGATACTCGCGAAACCTCTGTTACCATAAACAAGTGTTACTGTGCTCATCGGTTCGTTCATTAAGATTGTTTTTGCAATGGAAATAATGGGTGTAATACCACTTCCCGCTGCAAAAAGAGCGTAGTTCCGGGTTGCAGAAATTTCAGGGACCAATTGAAAGTGCCCGCTCGGTGTCATGACATCCAGTGTTTCTCCGATTTTCAGTTCAGATGTTGCCCAGGAGGAAAAACGACCGTCATCTACCCGTTTAACAGCAACACGTAATTCGCCGTCCTGCGGAGTTGCACAAATAGAATAAGATCTTCTCAACTCTTCACCGTCGATCGTTTTACGAATGGTAATGTATTGACCGGAAACAAATTGGTAGTCGTTAGTCAGTTCAGATGGGATTTCAAATGCAATTGAAATAGTGTCATCAGTTTCCTTTCTGACATCTTGAACAACTAAAGGATGAAACTTCGGAGTCATTTCTGTTTTTTTTTGAATACAAAAATAGAATTTAATTCGGCTTGAAGACTACCTATTTAGAGTGACTTTCGTCATTTGGAGCCATTATTCGTTAATTTTTGAAATCGCTTGAAATGCTACGGTTTGTGAGTATCCATCAATAAAAAATGTGAAAAATTTGTCGGTCTTAATTTAAGTTACTAACTTTCTTCGTGACAAGTCGATAAATATGACACAGATAACCGCGCTTACGGAAGGAGTTTTGATCCGGGTTTCGACTCAGTTTCGGGCAGATGTTTCTCAAACAACGGACTCAAGCTATTTCTTCAGTTATCGAATTGATATTGAAAATCAAAATCAATTCACCGTTCAATTGCTTCACCGCGATTGGTTTATTTTTGATTCTTTGAATCCTACCATTCACGTAAGTGGAGAGGGGGTTGTCGGTCAACAGCCTATTTTGGAGTCCGGAGAATTGTATCAATACACAAGTGGATGCGAACTAAAATCAGAAATGGGTTCCATGCATGGTTTTTATACTTTTAAGAATATGGAAACAGGCCAGCTTTTTAAAGTGGATATTCCTGTTTTCCAATTGAATTTTCCGGGAAAACTGAATTAGGTCGTTTTTATTTTCCTGAGTCTTATAAATAATAAGATGACAGTTATTGTCAAAGCCGCCGCAACAATTAAAAGTACATCATTCCAAAAAGAAGTTTCTTTTCTGATTTCAGCAGTTTTGTATTCCTCAAAATCGGTTCGCCAGATCTCGTGTTGCAGGTTTGTCAAATCTTCATCATCCGCACTTTGTTGCAGTTTCAGATCATTGGAGATCGTAAGTGCTTTTTCCAAATGCCTGGTAGATTCGTCAAATTGTTTCATTTCCTTATAAACCTGTGCCATTGCAAGCAATCCGTCTTTTTCTTCCTTTAAAAGTCCGTTTTTCTTAGCGAGGTCAGTTGATCTTTGATACCAATAAAGTGCTTTTGAATACTGTTCGATGTAGAAATGGTAATCTCCCATGTTGTAAAGACTTTCTGAAACGGACTTCACATCATTGACAGATTCTCTTAGTGTGAGTGCTTTTTGGAAATGAAGTCGTGCATTGGTAGTATCTCCTTTTTCGAAATATACAATTGCCAGGTTATTTAATGCATGGGCTTTCGGTGAAGTCAGATTCGTTTTCTGAGCCATTTGATAGGAAAGATTAAAGAATTTTTCTGCCAGGCTAAACTTTTCAGAAATGCGGTAGATGTCACCTAAACGTGCATAAGCAGAGCTCAATCCTCGATAGTCTTTTGATTTGGAGGCTTTCGAAATGTAATTTTCATACGTCTCAATGGCCAGTTTTTCCTTATGTTGCAATAAATACGCTTCCGCCAATGAAATCAACCCCTCCGTTTTGTCTTTGGATTCCGGATTATCCTTGTTGTAGGCAATGGCTTTTTTTGCCCACAGCATAGAGGAATTTCCATCATCCAGTTTCCGGTAGCCTGAAGCAATGATTTTACAAACATCCGTTAATAAAGCCATATCACCACGTTCCTGTAATCTTGGAAGTGTGGCTTTTGCCATGACAATTCCATCATTGATTCGGCCGTTCATAACGTAAAACTCTGCCAGGGTAATTTTCCCGAATTCAATTGCAGGTTGGTAATGATTGTCAATTCCAAAGAAGAAAAGTGTTTCACCGACTATCCTTAAAGAGTCTAACGATTCCGACTGATAGTAGATACTTAGTTTTTTAGCCGCATCAATCCGCTCATTTTCACTACCGTTGTTCAATAAATCCCACTGTTTCTTAGAATCATAGGATTGAGTGAATGACCAGAAATGAGTGCACACGGCAAAAAGAATAATGGTAGCAGATATCTTCATAAGTGTTTCAATAACGATAACCCAAACATAAGAACAATCTTTTAGATTAACCATGGAAGTTCAATAATTGAATAGTAATCCGGTTGTTGAACTCAAAGCATTATGTGTACATTTGTAGTGCAAAAATGTATACTATGTCAAACGCGTTATTTACGGTTCCAAAAGCAATCAATGAACCGGTAAAGGCTTATGTTCCGGGAACTGCCGAGCATACGGCTTTGATTTCCGAATATAAAAGAATGTTGAACCAGGAACCAATCGATGTACCGATGTACATTGGTTCGGAGTTGGTTCGAACGAATAATAAAAAACCGATGTCGCCTCCACACGATCATAAAAAAGTGTTGGGACATTTCAATTACGGAGATGCGTCTCATGTTTCCAAAGCTATTGATGCTGCAATGAATGCACGTGAGCAATGGGCAAATTTGCCTTGGGAACAACGTGCTGCCATCTTTTTGAAAGCCGCGGATTTATTGGCAGGACCTTTCAGAAATAAAATGAACGCAGCAACGATGTTGGGGCAATCCAAAAACGTCATGCAGGCTGAGATCGATGCTGCATGTGAGTTAATCGACTTTTTCCGCTTCAATGTTCAGTATTTGACTCAAATCTATAAAGACCAACCGGAATCTTTACCGGGAATGTGGAACAGATTGGAATACCGTCCGCTGGAAGGATTCGTTTTTGCTCTTACGCCGTTCAATTTTACTTCAATTGCTGCGAACCTTTGTGCTGCGCCGGCAATGATGGGGAACGTAATTGTTTGGAAACCTGCTGAATCTCAAATGTACTCCGCACAGGTAATTATGGAAGTATTCCGTGCAGCCGGAGTTCCGGACGGAGTAATCAATATGATTTCTGTAGACGGACCAGTGGCAGGTGATGTAATTTTCAAGAACAAACATTTGGCAGGATTACATTTCACGGGTTCAACAGGTGTATTCCGTCATTTGTGGAAAGAGATCGGAAATAACATTGAGAATTACCGTGCATATCCAAGAATCGTTGGAGAAACAGGAGGAAAAGACTTCGTAATGGTTCACAAAAGTGCAAATGCAGCTGAAGTAGCTACAGCATTGTCGAGAGGAGCATTTGAATTCCAGGGACAAAAATGTTCTGCTGCTTCCCGTTCTTATATTCCGTCAAATTTATGGCCGGACGTAAAAGAAATCCTGGTAAACCAGGTGAAATCTTTCAAAATGGGATCGCCGGAAGATTCTTCCAACTTTATCAATGCAGTGATCGATGAACGTGCTTTTGATAAGATCTCCGGATATATCGACTATGTAAAATCACAATCTGATGCTGAGATCATCGTTGGAGGTTCTTATGATAAATCAACAGGATATTTCATTGAACCAACTGTTGTTGTAACGACAAATCCAAAATTCAGAACAATAGTTGAAGAGATCTTCGGACCGGTATTAACCATTTATGTTTATCCTGAAAATGAATTCGAAGCAACCTTGAAATTGTTGGACGAAACTTCTGAATACGCATTGACAGGTTCAATCATGTCGAACGATCGTTATGCGATTCAGACGGCAACGAAAGCTCTTGAAAATGCTGCAGGAAACTTCTACATCAATGACAAACCTACAGGAGCAGTTGTTGGTCAACAGCCATTTGGTGGTGCGAGAGGTTCCGGTACGAATGACAAAGCAGGAGCAGCTATGAACTTGTTGCGCTGGGTTTCTGCCAGAACTATCAAAGAAACATTCGTTCCGCCGACAGATTACAAATATCCGTTCCTGGGATAATCAAAATTTAATCAATAATTGAAAGGGTATCTTTACAGGTACCCTTTTCTAGTTTATTTCGATAAAACTTTCAGAATTAAATTTTGAATGTTCAAACAAGTTTAAAAGTTCCAAATTAGGTTCAAAGAATCAAAGTCTGAAAACCTTTAAACTTTGTTACCAGAGAGTAGGATTATTCAGCCTGTCGTCCAAATTAAAACGCAGGAAAATCTCAATTCCTCCACGCGATTTGGAGACTGGAGTTAACCGTGAAAGGTTAAAATCATAAGCCATACCAACCGAAAATTGATGATACTGGAAATACCCCTTTGCGACGAAAGCATCTTTGTAGCGGCTGAATATTCCAAGCGCTGCAGCTACCGGTTTGATGGATCCGGTGAAATGTGAAGACTCACGAAGGTTGTAGCGCAGATAAGTTCCAAAAAGTACCTCCGAATACTTCGACTGCAATTGCACATAAACGGCAGGCTGCACAGCTAATGGAGTATTCCGGATGTTAAAAGAGCTATTAATGAATCCGGAAATTCGCATAGCTAGTTTGTCCTCCGGCAAAGAAACGAATGATGAAGCAGGTTGATTGGCGTGATAAACCGCAAGACCACAATTCACATTATTATTGACATTGTTATTAACGGAATATTTCATTCTGCGGAAGGTGTAAACGATTCCGGCGCCCGCATCCATAAACAGGTGGTTGTATGAACCGAAATTTTCACCGCTGCCTATGCTTGTATTGATTGCATCACCATCAAATTGACTTGCCCAGTTACCCCTGCTCGGATCAAGGATACGTTGATTCATCCCGCCGTAAATACCGATTCGAAGCACACTGTAACGTCCCATTTTGATATGGTAAGCCAAATCCAGGTTAAACTGGTTGGTAGTAACTTTCATATCGCCGGCAACATCATTGAAGAAATTAACTCCTAAAGCTACAAAACTGTTGTTGTCAGCATCCCTGCGCTGTAATCTGGCATCAAAAGAAGCTGCAATTGTTTGATAAGGGGAAGCAACACTATTCCATTGATTGCGGTAATTCGCAATGACCTGCATGTGTGAAAAAGCTCCAGTCAAAGCAGGATTTAGAAGCATAGGAGCATATTCAGTCTGGGCAAAATGAACATCCTGCGACCAAACATCATTCGTTGCAACCCGGATCAGAATGAATATGTAAATGACGAACTTTTTCATATTATCTGATCAATGTTAGATTACCTGATTTTTTAATTTCTTCTCCGGTCACCAGTTTCATATCCAAGCGGTAGAAATAAACGCCCGAATTTTGTGGTCTCCCGTTAAAATTTCCATCCCATTGTAAATCGGTAGTTTGTGTTTCGAATACCTGCTCTCCCCAACGATTGAAAATCAATAATTGATAAGTTTCCAAACAAGGAAGCGTTCCAAGAAGACCAAAGGTGTTGTTCACTTCCGGACCACTATTATTCGGTGAGAATACATTTGGTAAAGACAGGTTGTGGCAATCTACAAAGACATTGACAATCACCGTATCAGTTCCTGTACAGCCATTCGGATCGGACCCGACAACAATATAGTTATTTGAAGACGATGGAATGCAGACCGGATTATCGCAATCATCGCAGGATAAATATTGCGCCGGAGCCCATTGATAAGTTGTTGCACCGGTAACCGTAAAAGGGATTTCTGTTCCGATATTGACAAACATGACATCCGGTGTTGCTTCTACTATTATCGAACCACTGGTACCGATTGAAATTATTTCAGTTAGTCGGCATCCATTTGCATCTGTGACGGTAACCTTGTAATCTCCTGCCGGAATTCCGGAAATAGTTTGTCCGTCAATCTCCAGATCACGCCAGGAATAATAATACGGACCAACACCCCCGGATGCAGAAACGCTTATGCTTGATTCATTGATTCCGGAGCAGTCTACCGGAACAATAACCGGAGTACTTATTAGTTGTGATGGTTCATTAATTTTGAACGTGTCTGTAGCAACACACCCAAATTTATCTGTAATGTCCACATAATAAACACCTGCACCGGCATTTGCAAGATTTTGACCGGTAGATCCGGAGCTCCATTGATAGGTATACGGAGGGGCGCCACCGGTAACGTTTAAAATAACACTTCCCGTGAGATCACCATAACAGCGCACGTGAGTCAGATTGGCCAAATTAATATTTGGAATATTGGCGCTAGCCTTGACGTATACCTCCACTGCTGAAGCGGTAGTTTGAAGTGCACACCCATTAACACCTGTAACAGTGAGTGTTAGTGTGACAACAGTTCCTAAATCCCCGGGTCCGGCTGTATAAGTAGGAGAATCTGTATTAGCATCTATAAGCGTTCCTGTGCCGTTATGAGTCCAGGAAGGAGTGCCATTTGTAATAGTGACTCCCTGGATTTGTTTGGTTGCTCCCGGACAAAGTGTGTCTGTTGGATCTGTGATTTGGATTGTAGGCGGAGGATCAATAAAAAAAGTATAAGTTGCATAACTGGCCTCCGGAAAACACGAGTTATTACTCAGCAATTCCATACTTAAAGTTACAGTATGGCCACTCTCGGCGGCAGTGGGAAAATAGGTCGGTGTAGTGGTTGTCGGGTTAGAAATGGTTCCCAGTCCATTGCTGGTCCAGAAAATCGATCCGGCAATAGCTGTTGCGCCGGAAACTGTTCCGCTTCCATTCGCACAGATGGTAGCAGATCCGCCGGCTGATGCTGAAGGAAGCGGATCTATATAAACCGTATAGGAGGCTGAAGCTGTTTGCGGAGCACATGCATTTATACTGGTTACCGTCAAAGTAAGTACAACAGGATTCCCGGCGTCAGATGCGGCGGGAGTATACATGGGACCTAACGCCGTAGGGTTAGCCAGAGTACCATTACCATTATGAGTCCAGTTAATGGTTCCATAGGTTGCTGTTGCTCCGGTAACGGGAGCATCAGAAGTAACACAAACAGTAGTCGTTCCACCCGCCACCGCTATTGGAGCATGCTGAACAATCAAACTAATAGTTGCACTTGCCACGTTGGGGGCACAAGCATTATTACTGGTTACATCCAAAGTTAATGTAACGGCATTTCCTGCGTCTGAAGGAGCCGGAGCATAAGTCGGTGATGCAGTATTTCCATTGGTAATTGTTCCGGAACCATTGTGAGTCCAGTTAGCTGTTCCATAATTGAAAGAAGCTCCCGATACTGTGTAAGGATTACTTTCACAGATAGTAGCACTTCCCCCAACAGTTGCTTTAGGAAGACGATTAACAGTTACAGAATAAATGGCAGAAACCGACGACGGAGCGCAAGAGTTATTGCTTGATACAGTAATTGTCAGTGAAACAGTATTCCCGGCATCTAAGATTGAAGGAGTGTAGGTTGGCGTTAAACTACTTGAATTCGTTATAAATCCACTTCCATTATGAGTCCAGGAAATAATACCGTTTGCTGCCGAAACTCCCGAAACCGTTGCGAAAGAATTGGAACAAATAGTGGAGGAATTAGTGACAGATACCGTGGGTACCCCTTGAACTGTAATAGAGAAATCGGCAGTTGAAGTGGCAGTACCACAAGTGTTACTTGTAACTGTTAGTGTCAGAGTTACAATATTTCCCACATCACCGGGACTTGGTGTATAAGTGGGATTAATCAACGTAGGATTCGTTAGTGTTCCGGTCCCGTTATGGCTCCAGCTGAGAGTTCCGTTCGTGGCCATAGCCCCCGAAACTGTTATCGAGCTGTTTTCACAAATAGTCGCAATTCCACCGGAAATAGCCAGAGGAAGTGGACTGACATTTAAAACGTGGAATGCCTGGGCAGAGGCAGGAGCACAAGCATTTGTACTCGTGACCGTCAGTGTTAGAATGACCGTATTTCCATTGTCCAAAATACTCGGCGTATAGGTTGGCGATGCAGTATTGGCATTCGTCAAAGTACCGTTTCCGTTATGTGTCCAGCTGATTGTTCCAAATTGAGCATTGGCGGTAGTTATTGTGAAACTACCTGAGGAGCAGATTGAATTCGTTACACCATCAGTTGCTATTGGGTTCCCTTGCACAATGATATTGTAGGTTGCCTGGGCAGTGGCCGGTGCGCAAGAATTATTACTGGTAGTTGTTAATGTTAGAACGACTGTGTGCCCGGCATCAAAAGAAGATGGAGTATAAGTGGGAGTTAAAGTAGTTGTATTTGTAAGTGACCCGCTTCCGTTATGTGTCCATGAAATGGTTCCGTTTGATGAAGAGGCACCGCTTACTGTAACTGAACTATTGACGCAGATTACCGAAGTTCCACCTGCGGTAGCAGTAGGAGGCTGCTGCACGGTAATAGCAGATTGTGCCGTGTTTGGACAGCCCATATCATCTGTTGCAGTTAAAAAATACGTCCCCGAATTACCCGCATTGGCGCTGTTGATCGTTGCATTTGGATTGGTACTGGTGAAACCGTTCGGGCCAGTCCAGCTAAAAGTTAAGTTGTTTCCTGTTCCACCACCGGTCAATTGAATATTTCCACCCTGACAAATGATACCGGTAGGTGCGGTGTTGGCTGTAACTGTATTGAGTGTAAAGCTTCCTGGGGTAAAATTGACACAGATTGAGTTGTTGGAAGCTGTAATCATGTTGTTGAACAAGGTCTTTGAGGGGACCCATGTATTTCCGGATCCGCTCAAATATTGTGCATCGGCCGGGGAAAAGCTCTCCATGAGAACCGAATAAGAGAAGTTCCCGGTTACAGGAACCACAAAAGTATTATTCGGGTAATAGATTACAGGCGATGAAAAAGTTACGGTTGCCCGCACGGGAACCGCAGTATTCACAACAAATGCGCTTGAAGTATTCTGGTAGCGATAACTTGTTCTTCCGGTATAAACAATAACTCCTGAAGCCAGATTCGACATTCCTGCATTGTAAACCAGGTTTGACATTCCACTGCAGGGACCGCCTGCCGGAGTAGGATTGAAACCATTTATTGCACCGAATAAGGTGTCGTTGATAGTGAATCCGTAGCAATTGGTGTTAAACGCCGGCCAGGAAGAATTGGTGAAGGAATAATTCAATCCTCCGGTTAGAGCGTATGCAAACGGAGTGGCAGAACTAAGTGTAACAGTTGTTCCTGATGGTGGTGAAGCCGGCACTTGTGCAAAAATCGATCGGATCAGCAACAAACAAAAAACGAATAACAAACTCAATCTGATCATAAGATGAAAAAATTAAGTCGGAAATATGACTGGGAAATTTTTGCAGAACGACAATTAATATCTGATGATTGTACGTGTTTAGATAACTTACTCAAAAGCAAATTGTTAGCTTGAATACAGGTATCTTTCGTCGTCATAAATGTGCAGTTGATTAAACAATCGGCGCAAATATACGTATTTAACAGAATAATTATTTGATAATGCACTAGTTGATTATTGTCAGTTACGAAGCGTAACCCACAAATAACACATTGGTTAAAACCTATTAATTTTTGAACTTATCTCAGGCACTTGAAATAGTCGAATGGTTCCAGGCAATCGTTGCATTGGTAAAGCGCTTTGCAGGCAGTACTTCCGAATTGACTGAGCATTTTAGTGTTGTCAGAACCACATTGCGGGCATTTTACAACAGGGGCCTCTCCGAACAAGATCAATTTATCTACTTCGTTTACCGGGGGGGCTATTCCGTAAGCTAATAATTTTTCTTTACCGGCTTCGCTCATCCAGTCTGTCGTCCATGCCGGAGAAAGAACAGTATGGAAAGTGACCGTTTCTATTCCTTTTTCGGTAAGAACTTCCCGGATATTTTTTTCAATGTAATTCATCGCGGGACAACCGGAATAGGTGGGAGTGATCGTTACTTCAACTTCTTTCTCCGAAATCACTTTTACAGCGCGAACAATCCCGAGGTCAATAACCGAAAGTACCGGAACTTCAGGATCCGGTACTTCTTCTAAATAATTCCATATGGTCGTTTCATTTACCATTCCATGTTCGGATATGCGCGCTGCATGTATTGCATTTCAGCCAGTAAATGACCAAAATGTTCAGTGTGTCTTCCCAATCTTCCACCGTTTAGTTTCCACTTGGAATCGGGTAGCTGAAGGGTTGCCTGTTGCAACACGAATTGAATACGTTCGTTAAATGCCGGGCGCAAAGTTTCCAGATCAATTGCAATTCCCCGGGAAATCAATTCCTTGTCCACATCATCCATGTAGAACAACTCATCGGAGAATTTCCAAAGCAGGTTCAAAGCATCGGTTACCCGTTTGTTTGATTCCTCGGTTCCATCTCCCATGCGAATGATCCATTCGGAAGAGTGTTTCCAATGGTATTTCGTTTCTTTCAAAGATTTTTCCGCAATCGCTGCCAATTGTTTATCAGCCGAACGTTGTAATGCCTCGTAGAAAGGAAGTCTGAAAGTATCAAAGATCCACTGACGAACAATTGTCACGGCAAAGTCCCCGTTTTTTTGCTCAACCAACTGTGTGTTAAAATATTGATTTTCAAACCTCAGAAATGCAAGGTCATCTGCATTTCGTCCTTTGTCTTCAACCTGAGCGGCATATTCCAGTAAACTGGTAGCCTGTCCGATCAAATCCAAAGCTATGTTCGTCAACGCAATATCTTCCTCGATGATAGGTCCGTGACCACACCACTCAGAAAGTCTCTGGCCGAGAATCAAGCTGTCATCAGCTATGCGTAATGTATATGTAAATAAGTTATTCATAGTTTGATTTTAAGATATTAGGACTTTAAGATGTTAAGACCGGACAAATTAAGTCCTGAAATCTTACTGCCTTGATCCCTATTGTTATCGGGACTTAAAATCCAATTACATGTGTCCAACACCATCCGGTACTTCATAAAAAGTAGGATGTCGATAGATTTTGCTGTTAGCCGGTTCAAACAATGCATCCGAATCCGCAGGGTCCGAAGCAAATACCTGGGAAGATTCGACTACCCAAATAGAGATTCCTTCACTGCGTCTGGTATAAACATCGCGAGCGTTTTCAACAGCCATTTCTGCGTCTGCTGCGTGAATGCTTCCAACGTGTTTGTGGTTCAAGCCCACTTTACTTCTTATAAAAACTTCCCATAAGGGCCAATCTTTTCCTGCCATTGCTATATACTATTAAGATGCTTTTCTTGCTTTTTTCTTTTCTGCGTGCGCCATTGCTGCCTCACGTACCCACATTCCATCTTCTTTAGCTTTCAGGCGCGTTGCGATCCGTTCGGCATTACATGGTCCGTTTCCGCTGACAACCTGCCAGAACTCATCCCAGTTAATTTCACCGGAATCATAATGTCCGCGCTCTTCATTCCATTTCAGGTCTTTGTCCGGAATTGTCAAACCAATTAATTCAGCTTGTGGAACGGTAGCGTCAATAAACATCTGTCGGAGCTCATCGTTGGTGTGTCTTTTGATTTTCCAATCAATGGATTGCTGGGTATGCGTAGAAGCTTCATCGCTTGGTCCGAACATCATTAATGCCGGCCACCAAAAACGGTTCAATGCATCCTGTGCCATTGCTTTTTGTTCTTCGGATCCTTTCATCAAGGTACACATAATCTCGTATCCCTGGCGCTGGTGGAAAGATTCCTCTTTACAGATACGGACCATTGCACGTGCATACGGACCGTAAGATGTTCTGCACAAAGGAACCTGGTTCATAATTGCTGCTCCGTCAACTAACCAGCCCACAGCACCCATATCAGCCCAGGTTAAGGTCGGATAATTGAAAATGGAAGAATATTTTGCTTTTCCGGAGTGCATATCATCAATACTTTCCTCACGGGAAGCACCCAAAGTTTCCATGGCGCTGTACAGGTATTGTCCATGTCCTGCTTCATCCTGAACTTTAGCCAATAAAACAGCCTTACGTCTTAAATTCGGAGCACGCGTAATCCAGTTTCCTTCAGGAAGCATCCCGACAATTTCAGAATGGGCGTGCTGCGAGATTTGGCGGATTAATGTCTTTCTATAAGCATCAGGCATCCAGTCTTTAGGCTCAATGCGAATATCCTGCTTTAGTTTCTCATTAAACGCAGCCTCTAAATCGGCTAAATTTTGTTCTTTCATATAGCTAGTTATGAGACCCAAAGATAGTGAATTTTGGTCAATTTCACTATATGTTGAAAGGCCGTTCATCCGAATTTCATTCTGAAGTGACTTTAGTGGATGAGGTAGATAAATCGTTTTTAATTGAAAAAGGAATGTTGAACTGTTTGATAGACGATTTGAAAAGTTTACTTCAGATCTAAATCACTCTCAAAACGCACACTCTTCCCTGAAAAGAACGGGGCGGAGTGAGTTTGAGTGTGAGAGAAGAGGGAAAAAGAAACGGGATCATTACCTTCGTAATCATCCCGTTCTTTTTGTTGGTATTGGATCTAAATTTTGATGCGTGCATCAAAATGGGTTTGTTTTATAGAGTACTGATATAATCCTGCAGGTCGCTGTAGTTGGAAGAGAAGGTGAATGTTTCTCTTAATAAGAAATAATTTCCTTTGTCATAACAACTGGTATATGCTGCTTTTGCCCAGTCTAAACGATTGCTGTCGAAAGTGAAAGTTGCAGCAATGTCTTTGATCTGGCTTGCGGATAGATTCATCTTAGAAGCATAGACTTTTGCATTTTGCAAACGGTTGCTGTCAAAACTTTCAGATCTCAAGCTGCTTAAAAACTGGCTGAAATACTGGTTGTTTGTGGTTTGTCCCTGGTTGTAATAACCGTCTCCCTGGTAGTTTGGATAGGTTCCGCAGTGGTTGTTTTGATAACCTCCGCCGTAATAACCGTTTCCGTTGTTACCATAGTTTACGTTTCCAACATTTCCATTTCCGTTTCCGTTCCATCCACCGTTTGTATATCCCATCGGATTGCTTGCAACAATGGTAAGTGTTCCGTACATATCCAGTTCTGCTACCAATTGTGTATTGTGAGGAATATTCAGGTTGTTCTTGAAAACGATCTGGCCGTTCATTTTGTCGACAACTTTTACCTGAGTGTTTCCTGCATACAGGTTGTAAAATTGAAACGTATTGATAGTATTGGTTTGCGTTTGGCTGGAAGCGCTGACAATAAATTGGCCTTGTCTGTTAACTCGCAAAACTAATTCAGAAGCATGTGCGAGTGTACAAGTTAAAAGTACCAGTGCGAATGTGAAGTAGATCTTTTTCATGACTTTGAATTTTATAAATGATGTAGTAATAAAATTCGTGCCAAAAAAAATGAATTTAAAAAAGTAGGGCTGTAAAATTTTACAGCCCTACTTTTTTAGTATTGAAAATCAGTTTGTTATCTATTGATCATTACCGGCATTACCAGCATTAAAATATCTTCGTGTTCGTTATCTGAAGTGTTCGGCATCAATAAACCGGCTCTGCTTGGTTCACTCATTGCGATTTTAACTTCCGGAGCATCGATGTTGTTGAGCATTTCCATCAGGAACCGGCTGTTAAATGCGATCTCGATATCTGTTCCGTCGTAATTACAAGTCAGGCGCTCATTCGCTTCGTTGGAGAAATCCAGATCTTCAGCAGAAATATTCAATTCACTACCGGCAATCTTTAATTTTACCTGGTGAGTTGTTTTGTTGGCAAAGATCGAAACACGTTTGATAGCTCCCAGGAACTGCAAGCGGTCAACGATCAGGATATTCGGATTTTCCTTCGGAATAACTGCTTCGTAATTCGGGTATTTCCCGTCAATCAAACGGCACATCAAAACAATATCGTTGAACGTGAAAATCGCGTTTGAATCCGTGTATTCTACCTGTACTTCTTCATCTCCGCGCAAATTCGACTTCAACAAGTTCAACGGTTTTTTCGGAAGAATGAATGCCGATCCTCCGGTTGCTTGTCCGTCTGTTCTGCGGTATCTAACCAACTTGTGGGCGTCCGTAGCAACGAATGTAATATCGGAAGGACTGAACTGGCAGTACATCCCGCTCATTACCGGGCGCAAATCATCATTTCCTGCAGCAAAAAGCGTTTTGTTAATCGCGCTGGAAATAATCTCACCTGAAATGCGGATGCTGGTACTGTTCTCAATAGCCGGAGTTTTGGGGAACTCTTCGCCGTTGAATCCGACCATTTTTGATTTACCGTTGTCGTAAACGATCTCCACTCCGAAAGAAGCTGTATCGATCTTGAATGTACACGGCTGATCCGGAAGATTCTTCAATACATCCAAAAGCATTTTAGCCGGAATTGCCACTTTACCCGAATCGGTTGCTTCAACTTCCATGGTTGTCTGCATGGTTGTCTCCAAATCGGAAGCAGAAATGATCAATTGACTGTCCGAAATGTTGAACAAAAAGTTATCAAGGATCGGCAAAGTATTACTAGTGCTTAAAACACCGCTGATGCTTTGAAGATGACGTAGTAAATTCGTACTGGATACGATAAAATTCATACTGATTGGTTATTTACGAGAACAAATATACCAATTATTCAAGGGATGAAAGGTTGAAAATCCAACTCTTTCCCGACAGTTTTCAACGAGATATTAACCTTATTGGGTAGTTACGTACCGATTCGGATTGAAGTAAACATGCCCCATAATTAAAGGGTTGAAGACGAAATACTGGCATTTAACAACCTGTCCGTCCGGAAGTTCACACCAGAATCTGTTAATATCATAGTCTGCCTTGTCTCCAAAATCATCCACCTCACCTTCTGAGGATGCTTTGATACGGAACATGCGCAATTTTTTCTTTTCACCTTTTGTTGTGCGAACTTTCAATTCACAGAATGGGGTAGACCGTTTTAAACTATCCAACTGCTTGTCATTCAGTTCGTAATTCGGGTTCTCGAAGTTGATACGTTTGAAATTCAATAAGTAACGGTAAACCATATTGGTATCGAGGCTTGTCAGGTACTTGCCCCCGTATTTCACCAGGTAATCGTTTTTGATTTTACGGACTTCAAAGCTTCTGTCGGGTCTTCCGGTGAATTTTACATTCACTTCTGCAATTTCCTGCATCTGGTAGGCAAAAATCCCTGAACACTGCCATTTTCTGGGATCCGCAAAGAAACGTGGCTCGATAATTCCTTTCATTCCTTTGATTTCGGCAATTACCGGTAAGTCACTTTTTCCTGCTTCTTCCGATTCTACCAGCATATAGGTTCCATGGTGGTCGGAAGTGGCCCCGCCGATATACCAGGTCTTGCTCCATTCATCGTTTTGGAAATACTGTACTTTAATACCGAGTGTGGATATGCGGTTGATGACCGTTTTTACCGAGTTTTCAGGCACGTATCCCTTGAAACGTACATTGTATGCTGCTTCAAGGATGTTGAAGACCTGTATCGGCTGAACACATTGCCCTTTGTCGTCTGTCCATGAATTCCCATTGCGAATGAGGGTCATTTCCATTCCGTTCGGTTCTGTAATAATAATCTTATTGACGGATGCGGTATCTTGTATTTCAAAGTTGAAAGCCGCCAGGTTTCCGTCGGATTTTCCTTTGTTGCTGATTAATCGGGCAGTGAAAATTCCTAATCCCACCAATAATCCGATTCCTAAAATAACGATGATAATTCTTTTCATATGACTAAGAACGTGCGTAACGGCGTTTACGCAAGTAGAATAATAAAATTGCTAATAAAATAATGAATAGGGAAGGGATCACGACGTTGATAACCATGTACTTCGTGCGTTGATCTTTGATCTTTTCCTTATCAATAGGGTGAATGTCAATTTGCTTGCTTCGGATATCCAACACGGAGTTGTCTCCCATCATGTAATCGACCAGGTTCTGGAAGAATTCCTGGTTTCCGTAAATCAGCGGCTGCATGCGCATCTGGGCCATTACTTCATCATAGCGGAGGTTGTTGAATGAGATTGGTCGATACATCATTTTGCCGGTTTTACTTGGCATGGAATCGTAGTAATTCGCAATGAACGAACCGTTCCCGACTACCATGACTTTTCCTTCTTCTCTGCTGCTTGTCAGAAATCCGGATTCCGGGTTTTTGGCAAATTCATCCGTCAAACGGTTCTTGAAGTGTGAATCAAATTTTCCTTCTGCTATTCCGGCTAAACAGATCTTGTTGTTTTCAGATGTAGGGTTGTCAGCCAAAATCGGAACTTTTCCGTAATTCATCGGCATGGCAAGACTGATCAGAGGTGCCATACCGGTTACACGTGAGTTTGTTGAACTCGTTAATACCGGGGAAACCAACCGTTTTTCGTTCGGGATCAACTGGATCTGGGATACATAACGAAGCATAACCGGTTCGATATTCCGTGCAATCGGATGCTTGGTAGGTGTGGCTGCGACATAGAAAAACCAAGGCAGTAAACTTTGTTTCGCAAATGGCGTCTGAATAGGTGCGCAGCGAACGTCCATTACATAATTGTCGTTGGTCTTGATGCCGTAATCAAAAAGCAGTTTATCCAGGCCAAGTTCTGTTCGTATGGTGCTAACCATTCCTGTTCTGTTCAGGGAATCCTGCGGGAAAGTCAATTTGTCGAAGAAACACATCAATCTTCCGCCGCGCATCACAAACTGATCAATGATATAAAGGTCTTTATCGGTGTAAGCTGTTCGTGGTCTTGCGATAATTGCTCCTGTAAATCCATCCAGGGCTCTTAGTGAATCTTTCATCACGACATCTTCAACAGAGTAGTATGGCTCCAATAATGAACGTACCCGTTGTGTTTCTGCAAAGCCCAGTTCTCCGTGCCCCCCGATGAAAGCAATTCGCGGTTTTTGTTTCTGAATGGTTCTTCTCAAAGCCGAGATCAGCATGTACTCCAGGTTGTTTATGGAGTTCTGGATGGTGGTTTCCGAGAATTCTTTCGACAATTGAGCCGGCTGACCCTGCGGCGAACCTGGTAACAATTGGATGTAATTTTTGGTAAATCCTTCGTATTCGATCTCTGCACCCGGCCAAAGGGTCATTTGGGTTTGAGAACCGTCTTTTTGGTAAACGATTTCCAACGGAATGATTCCTTTTCCTTTGCTGTAAAGTATTTGGAACAAACTGTTTTGCTCTGCTTCGGTCCCAACTAGCGGGTCGATGAATTCATACTCAATACGGTCACCGGCAATTTCTTTGAACTCAGCCAATTTGTCTTCGACCGCATTTCTAAAGCGTTTAATCTCTGCCGGAAGCTTTCCTTCCAGGTAGATTTTCAAATATAATCGGTTGACCTTATTGTTGTCTTTTCCTGCTTCTTTCATTTTTTTCAGGAACTCGATAGAACCTCCTGAAAGGGAATACCGCTCATCTTCGGTCATATCAATCCGTGAATACAGGAATGTTCCGATAATGTTCAGGAATACAACAACTCCCACAATGATTCCTAATACGATCCAGTTGTAGAACTTTTTTACTTTGTTACTGCTTTCTGCCATCGGGTTAACGTTTCAAAGATTTAACAACTGTAAGGGTTGCAGCTAAGAAAATTGCAATCACCCCGAAAAAATAAATAAGATCGCTGGTGTCAATGACACCTTTTTTGATACTTGTGTAATGAGACCAGAGTCCCAAATATTGGAATACAATGTCAAAATCTCCCATCAGGTTGAATGATCCGAGTTGGTCAAAACCATCGTAGAAAAGCCAGCACAGGAACATGGCAATAATGAAAGAAACGATTTGGTTGCTTGTAATTGCAGAGGAAAAGATACCGATCGCAATCAAACAAGATCCAAGTAGGATAAGTCCCAGGTAAGAAGTGAAAGTTGCTCCTTCATCAATGACCGTTTTAGCAACTCCGTTTTCGTCAAAAGCATCAGCGCCCAGGCTTACCATGCTGTAATAATAAATCAGAGTCGGAAGAAGTGAGATCAATAATAAAGTAACCCCGGCAAGGTATTTTGCGGCAATTATCTGGAAATCGGTAATCGGTCTGGTAAAGAGTAATTCAATGGTTCCGGTTTTTCGTTCTTCGGCGATCATACGCATGGTAATTGCAGGGATCAGTACGCACAAGACATACGGAGCAACATTGAAAAATGGGATCATATCAGCTTCTTCACCTTCCATCAAATTGGAAGGCCCGCTCACAAGCCAAAGCATTATTCCGGTAAACACGAGGAAAATGACAATGAAAATATATCCGATAACTGAGCCTAAAAAACTCCTGATCTCTTTCCAGTAAAGTGCTTTCATATCTAATTAACTTCGGCAAAAATAAGAACAATATTGAGAATCTGTTTAAATTCTATTCACTTCCGTGAATCGTTTTCGGAAGCCGTTTAGAGTAGCTATAAACGTTTAATCGGACAGATGGTTGGGTTCAAACGAACCATCTTCAAAATAAGTGTTTACGCTCCATGCTTCGGGTTTTCCGCCAAACCAGGGTTTGATGGTCGACCACACTCCGCCGAACAGATCCGAATCCCGGTAGTTGTTTAACGCGGCTTCATCCTTCCAGTTACTATAAGTGAAAATAATATTCGGATGATGGATATCCTGCATCAAACGCATACCGTAACAATTTTCGAATGTGCTGACACGTGTGTTGATGGTGTCAAAAAAGGCCAGGAAATCTGCTGTTTTTTCTTCCCGGAATGTCAGTTTAACAATTCGTGTGAGCATAATTTATTTAGTTCAAAAGTTCAAAAGTTTCTGCCGCGGCAGATTCAAAAGTTCAAAAGTTCAAAAATCTTTAAATACAATTCAAACTTTTCATCCCGATTGCTATCCGTAGATTTAGCACTTTGAACCTTTTTAATCCTTTGAACTTGTTTTGGTATCAAAACAAAGAGTCAATAGTTTTAGCCGATCCGCGAGGGGTAAATTCTACCCGGACCAAATCATGGATCCGTAATCCGAACAAGGAGTCTGCGCCGCCGCCATTTCCAGTTGCTCCTTTGTTGATGGCAATCTCAAGTAAACCGTTGTCGTTGAAAAAAGCCAGGCGTTCTCCCGGAGCTACATCGTTGTAAGTACTTGAAATCTCATCGATGTAATATTCCCGCTTGCGAAACAGGATCGTAAACGGAGCACCTTCAAACCGGTCGAATATTTCCCGGGTAATATTGGTGATCGCATTTCCGTAATGGTCGATATGAACAATAGAACCCTTAATGAGGTTTTCTTCAATAACTGCATTCACGGTATGGGCAACGCGCCAGGAAGTTTCTTCCGAGCCGATGTTTTCTAATTTTTCGCCGGAGAGTATCCGCACAGCTGTCGGAACAAAGATATTCTTCACCGGGAACCGCAGTCCTTTCGGATTGGAGAGCACATTGTCAATTCTCCAGAAACCGTCCGGCTTTTCATCCCGAAGGATTAATGCAAATATCCCATTATCGTTTGAAATGAAATAATGTCCCTTGAAAAACATGATGCTCGGATAAGCCCCATTGCTGGAATTGATGATCGGTTCGCTGTCAACTCCGATGATGTGGATGGTGCCTTCCGGAAATTCCCGGAAAGAAGCCTGGATGTAATAACTGGCATCTGCAATGTCAAACGGGCGGACCTGGTGGGTAATGTCTACAACGGATACCTGCGGGGCCAATTTGAATAAATTTCCCTTTAGAACCGCTACGTAGTAGTCGGTCAATCCCATATCAGTTGTCAAAGTGATAATTCCCATTTGATAAATCGGTCTGTATCCGTTGAAAAAATAATTAAATTTGTTTTCAAAAATAAGGGTTATAATACAACCGGAACTTACAAACAAAAGAATTATTCAAATTGACAGAGAAGAAAATTGAAATTACCGGCGCTAATGTTGCTGAACTATTTGGAGTTAACAATTCCAACCTGAAGCATATCCGGTCTTTTTTTCCAAAATTAAAGATCAATTCGCGCGGAAATGAGCTGACTATTGTTGGTGACCCTGAAGTGATGGAAGAATTCGAACGCAAATTTGAATTGATCCTTGCGCATTTTCACCAGTACAATATTTTAACGGAGAACAATATCGACAACCTGATGCTGGATGATGGAGATGCCATGCTTTCTTCCGACGGAACGGAAACGCTTGTTCATGGGAACGGTGGCGTAAAGATCAAGGCAAAAACGCTCAATCAGCGCAAATTGGTACAGGCAGTAAATAAAAGTGATATGGTTTTTGCCGTTGGTCCGGCCGGAACCGGTAAAA
This sequence comes from uncultured Fluviicola sp., assembly GCA_966248825.1. GTDB lineage: Bacteria > Bacteroidota > Bacteroidia > Flavobacteriales_D > Crocinitomicaceae > Fluviicola. The sequence goes on along the minus strand of CBINBC010000008.1, from coordinate 106,377 downwards.
CATATACTGCTGTTGCATTGGCTGTCCGCGCATTGAAAGCAAAAGAGGTGAAACGCATTGTCTTAACCCGGCCTGCTGTGGAAGCCGGTGAAAACCTGGGATTCCTTCCCGGGGATTTAAAAGAGAAGCTCGATCCTTACTTAATGCCGCTGTACGATGCTTTGCGGGATATGATTCCGCCGGAAAAACTGGCAGATATGATCGAATTCGGGATTATCGAGATCGCTCCTTTGGCATTTATGCGTGGTAGAACCCTGGATAAAGCTTTTGTAATCCTGGATGAAGCTCAGAATGCGACCATGATGCAGATGAAGATGTTCCTGACACGTATGGGACAGACCGCCCAATTTGTGATCACGGGAGATATGTCGCAGGTCGATTTGCCGCATCGTCAACGCTCGGGATTGTCTTATGCATTGGATATTTTAAACGATGTGGAAGGAATTGAGATCATTCGATTAACACAAAGCGATGTCATCCGCCATTCATTGGTGAAACGGATCATCGATGCGTTTGATAAAGCAGAAGCAATTGAAAAGGCCAAAAAATTCGAGAAAGAATCCGAAGAGGAAGAAGCAAAACCAAAATCAAGAAGAAAATAACAAGTTCCAAATTACCATTTATGTTGAACGAAACAATAACGAGTACCAATTTTAAATTCCCGAAACAAACGAATGTTTACAGAGGAAAAGTGCGTGAAGTTTATACCATTGATAACGACATTATGGTCATGGTTGCAACAGATCGTATTTCAGCTTTCGACCACATTCTTCCGAAAGGAATTCCATTCAAAGGCCAGGTGCTGAACCAGGTTGCAACGATGTTCCTGGAGGCTACTCGCGATATCGTTCCAAATTGGTTGATCGGAACACCGGATCCTTCCGTTGCAGTGGGATACGCTTGTGAACCTGTGCGCGTAGAAATGGTTATCCGGGGGTATTTGGCGGGGCATGCTGCACGTGAGTATGCTTTGGGCAAAAGAATGCTTTGCGGAGTTGTTCTTCCGGAAGGAATGAAAGAGAATGACCGGTTCCCGGAACCGATCATTACTCCGGCAACAAAAGCCGACGAAGGTCATGACGAGGACATTTCCAGAGAAGACATCCTGAAAAATGGAATTGTGCCACAGGATATTTACGAAAAAATGGAAGCCTATACGCGTGCACTGTTCCAAAGAGGAACGGAAATGGCCGCGGAAAGAGGATTAATCCTGGTGGATACGAAATATGAGTTTGGTATCCGGAACGGGGAAGTGATCCTGATTGACGAGATTCACACACCGGATTCTTCCCGTTATTTTTATGCAGACGGTTACGAAGAACGCCAGGCAAAAGGAGAGAATCAGCGCCAACTTTCTAAAGAATTTGTGCGCCAATGGCTGATCGAACACGATTTCCAGGGATTGGACGGACAGGTGATGCCGGATATGCCGGATTCATTTGTGGAAACGATTACGGAGCGTTACATCGAACTTTACGAGAAAATCACCGGGAACTCCTTCGAAAAAAGCGATACATCGAATATCAACAAGCGCATTGAAACCAATGTTGCGGTGTTTTTAGCTGAAAAAGGGATTATTTAGCACCGGTAGGTATGCGATTAATCGCGTACCTACGTTGCGCTTTGCTTCGCAATAATCTTCCAGAATAAACGCGGGAAGAAACGTTTCAATGTCACGGCATTGATTTCTTTATTTCCGATCAGGACTTCTTTTTTCTTCTTTTCAACAGCTTTCAATAAGATGGAAACACATTCCTGTACAGGCATTCCGGTCTTTTGATTGTGGTCCATTTCTCCGTGAGCTTTTCCGTCTTTCCCGAGTGCGCTCATGGAAATCGGGGTGTTGATCTTTCCGGGGAAAGCAATCGTAACGGAAATATTGTTTTTGGCCTCTTCCAATAAAAGGCTTTCAAAAAATCCCTGGATAGCATGTTTACTGGCGCTGTACGCAGAACGCAGGTAAAAGCCGAATTTCCCTGCTATGCTTGAAATAGCAATGATGTGACCGGATTTTTGCTCCTGCATGTAGGGCAAAACAGCCTTTGTAAGTGCAACGGTTCCGAAATAATTGATTTCCATGATCCTGCGATCGACTTCCAGGGAAGTTTCACTGGCTTCAGCGCGCTGGCTCAATCCGCCGCAGTTGTATAAAAAGTCAATCCGTTTGGTTTCGGAAAGGGTTTGCTTCACGACCTCCGGGAAATCGGCGGAATGCTCCAGGTCCAATGGAACGATGAGGTGTTCACCGGCATTCGGAAGTGAGTTCTTCAATTCCAAAAGCTTTTCTTCATTTCTGCTCGATAAGATCAGTTTCAATCCCTTTTTTGCCAGTTGTCTGCAAATTTCTTCACCGATTCCCGATGAAGCACCTGTGATCCATGCTACTTGTTTCATTGTAATGCGAAAGTACATATTTAGATTTGAGTTGCAATTTTCTGTATGAATTGTAAAATTTAACTATATTCGATACATACTGCTAGCGATTGAAAAAATTAGAATCTGACTCTATTCCCGGCGAAGTCGTGACTTACTTTGAAGAGTTGCGGGTGAAGCTTGCTTTTCGAATGACCATGCTGTTTTTAATCATTTTCAGCATTCTTTCTTATACCCGTTATTTCGAATCGGTTGAAAGCTTCAGCATGATGGCTGTAGCTACAATTATCAGTGCGATCTGTATGATCCTTATGCGATCAAATAGCAGGAATTATTTACTGGTCTTTTACATTTATTCGATATGCGGTTACATCATTGTGGCCTTTGCCCTGATGTTTTATCACAGCAGGATCCATTTAGTGGATGTTTTGTGGTTAATGACCGTTGTATTCCTGGCATTTTTCACTTTGGGCCGTAAATTGGGGTATGTATTATTGTTTTTGGCAATCGTTGTAATCGGATTGTATATCTTTCTTCACCTGGATAACCAGATACTGTCTTTGGGAAAACTGACCTTGTACGGAAAGATCTCGCTCTTAGTCGAAATGATAGCTGCATTTATATTGAACTTTTACTTGTTTTATTTATTCCTGGAGTTCAACAGGTATTCCGAGCGGAAATTATTGGAATCGTATGCTCAGGTAATGGATCAGAATACAAGAATCCTGCAGCAGAATGAAGAAAAAACGACACTTGTAAAGGAAATCCATCACCGGGTCAAAAATAACCTGCAGATTGTGGTTAGTCTTTTGCGTATGCAAAGCCTGGAAGTAGATAACCTGGAGTTTCGGATCCTCTTTCAGGAATCGATCAATCGTATTATGTCCATGTCAGTTATCCATCAAAAATTATATCAAAACGATAATTTATCCCGGGTTAGGATCGGCGATTATCTGGATGATCTCATTCGTGAGATTATGAGCTTGAGCTTTTCGGAACAAAGTATCAGGTATGAAATAAAGACGGAAGTGGGGAACATCGGTTTGAAAACATTAATTCCTGTAGGACTTCTGGTCAATGAACTTGTTTCTAATTCAATAAAGCATGCCTTTGATGACCTGAACAACGCACGGATTGAGATTGAGATCCAAAAAGAAGGTGAAAATCACTTGCGGATAAAGTATTTCGATAACGGGATATGGAAACACCAGGTTGAAAATTCCACCTTTGGCCTGGTCTTGATTAATACTCTGATTGAACAGCTGGATGGGAGCAAGGAAATTCAGCGGGAAGCAAGTGGAACAACTTACTCCATTGTAGTTCTGAACCTGGAAGAGAAAGATGTTTTGGCATAAAAAAACCGAAGCAGATGTTTCCATCGCTTCGGTTTTTAAATTTTTAATTATTTTCGACTATAAATCATCAGGTAAGCTTGCCTGTTTGTATGATTTTGCTTTCGGTTTTAACTTGTCGATGAATATGACTCTGAATTTCTCACCGTCAACCGTAAAGATCATTTCAGAGATACCATTTGTTACTACCGGATTTGTCTTTTTTGCATTGTAAAACTTCTTCTCCAATAAGTAGTAAGTCCCATCATCGTATTGAAGGAAAACAGAAACAACACATCCATTCTCAACACGAGCTTTACCTGTTAAACATTCGGTGCCCTCAGGTGTAAAGAAACTAACGATAACATTTCTGTGCATGTCATCAGCAACCGTGTAGGAGCCTCTTTTCGAAAAGGCCTCTTCCAATTTTTTAAAACAGTCGTCTTGTGCTGATGCACTATATCCTAAAGTTAAGGCTAGAATGGCAAGTAGAATATTTTTCATAGTTGTTTTTGTGTTAAGGAGCCGACTCCGGTTTTCAAATATAACAAGTTTATCCAAAATGGTAACTGCACTCAATAATTATTTATTTTTGACAAACAATCCCATTTGTAGACGCATGAAACAAATAGCAGACCATTTTAACGAAGCGCTCGAAATTTTGCAAAAATTTAACACCGAAGCGAATCATCAATTGATCCGGGATGCCGGGAATTTAATGGTTTCAGCCATTCAATCAGGTGGGAAAATCATTTCTTGCGGGAATGGTGGTTCTATGTGTGACGCCATGCATTTTGCAGAAGAATTAACGGGAAGGTACCGGGACGACAGGAAGGCGATTCCTGCTTTGAGTATTTCTGATCCCTCGCATATCAGCTGTGTGGGAAATGATTACGGGTATGATTTTATATTCTCGCGGTATGTGGAGGCTTTGGGACAAAACGGAGACGTGCTCCTGGCTATTTCAACCTCCGGGAATTCCAAAAATGTGTTGAAAGCAGTTGAAGTTGCAAAAGCGAAAGGAATGAAGATCGTTGGTCTTACCGGGAAAGACGGTGGGAAAATGGCCGGACTTTGTGATGTGGAAATTCGTGCTCCGCATGCAAATTATGCCGACAGGGCCCAGGAAATCCATATTAAAGTAATTCACACGCTGATAGATTTTATTGAACATCAATTGAATGCGTGATTTTCTGAGAGGAAATATCCGACGAATTACCCTCCTGGCAATTGTCAGTGCATTTTCGATTTCATTTTCCGGGAAAATAAAAGATGTTGTGAAGGGAGAATCTACCTGCGTATGCGCCTATGACGGATACGGATATTACATGTACCTGACCCAGTTCTTCCAATACCGGAATCTCAATTTCAAGCAAAACGAACTTCAGGCTGTCCAGGATAAGCATTGCGAGGGGGCTGTTGTTTATCAGCTTCATACGGCAGAAAACGGAAATGTGCTGGATATTTACCACATGGGTCAGGCTTACCTGGAATTGCCGGCTTATACCGTTGGTCATTTGTTTGCCAAGCTCGGCGGATACCCCAAGGATGGTTTTAGTAAACCCTACCACATTGCTTTTTTGCTGAATGCCCTGCTCTTTATTCTATTGGGAATTTACTTTCTGAATAAAATACTGCGCTTATTCTTTGCAGAGCATATTTGCGCGCTCGTTCTTCTGATAGTTTATTTCGGGACCAATTTTTGGGTAACAGCAGTTCATGGTTACCAGTTGCAGCATATTTACCTTTTCACTTTGGTCGCGGCACTTTTTTATTACTTACTGAAGGTTCGGGAAACGAAAAAGAATAACTATTTGATTCTTGCGGCGCTGGTTTTGGGAATCATTTCTTCTGTTCGGCCCACACATGCTTTATTGGGGATTCTGCCATTGCTAATGCTTCGGAAGGTTTACCCGTCGAATTGGGCTTATTGGAAAGCACTTTTGTTATTTCCTCTGGCCGGATTGTTATTCAATCTTCCGCAAATGATTTACTGGAAGGTAATGGGCGGGAGCTGGTTCATTTTGAACATGCACGTGGAAGAAGTGATTATTGTGGATCCTCATATTTTCGATTTCCTGTTTAGTTATAAGAAAGGCTGGCTGCTTTACAGTCCGGTGTTTTTACTGCTGATTCCCGGTTTTGTACAGCTTTACAAGCAGCGAAAAGCGTTGTTTTGGCCGGTTTTTGGTTCGGTGCTTTTATTGATCTGGATCTTTGCTTCCTGGGAATGCTGGTGGTTCGCAGCTTCATTCGGTTCGCGCGCAATGGTGGATTTGTATCCGTTATTGGTCTTGCCTTTGGGATTCGGGTTGGTATATTTGACAAAGGCAAGAATGGGAAGAGCTGCGACGATGATTTTTGTGGTTTGTACCCTGGCTTTATCGGTTTTTCAATCCGAACAGTTTTCAATTGGTTATTTGCATCCGGATCGCATGACCAAAGCACATTACTGGTATATTTTCGGGAAATTATCTATGCCCGATTACCAGGTAAACCGATTGGAGATCGATCGTTCCAATACAACCTGGCCTGAAAAGATCCAACCGGAAAAATTGGGATTCGGGAAGATGGAACAGCTCCTTTTCTGCGAAGTGAATAACCGGAAAGCACTGGCGGGAACAAGTACATTGTTGCTGAAGAAACCCTATTTTCCAACCCTGAAAACAGATGAAACGCGATTTGAGGCAGAAATTATTTATCAGAACCAGGATAGCCTGCTTCCGGGGACTATTAAGTTCGAAGCATTTAGTAAGTACAATACCTATGACTGGAAGTTCTATTCATTGCCGACACAGAAAAGAACAGGCGAAACAGATACACTGCTTGTGAGGTTCAATCTTCCGAGAATCAATCATGCTAAAGACAAGATCCAGGTTTATATTGAAAATCCGGGTAAAAAAGACATCATTGTTCACAGATTAAAAATAAAGGCACTAAGTTTGATCCGAAACTAAACAAGTTCAAATCTTTTTTTCACTGACGACTTTCGGTGTCAGGATTTGAAAACGCTCTTTGAGCTCCGAAGGTTCAAAAAGTATAAAAGTTCAATTGGATTCAAAGGAATAATGATTTTATTTGAACATTTGAACATTTGAATCTGCCGCGGCAGAAACATTTGAACATTTTTAACTATTAATAAACTACCATGAGCTCATTTTCACATTTTTTCGATTCGGGAGAACAAGCACGTCAGAAAGGACATTTCAGGAACCTCGTTATGCTGGCACGCATCGACGGTAACGTCAGCTTTGCTGAGAACCAATTATTGAAAAAGATTGCTACCAAGCTTTCCTTAACCGAAGAACAAGTCACTGAAATTTGCGAAAATCCGGATGATTATCCTTTTATTCCACCGGTTACCAGGGAAGAACGTTACGAGCGATTTATTCAACTGATCCAGCTTTTGGGAGTTGATGGAAACATGGATACCAATGAAACCAAACTTGTAAGAAGATTGGGTCTTGAACTCGGATTTACACCGGAACGCATCGATGAGAAATTCCCGATTATTTTGGAACACTTAAGAAAGGGAATGAATCGGGAAGAGGTATTGCGGATCGTGATCTGATCCGGCAATTATTTCTTTTTCTTCAATTGGTCTTCCAAACGACTGGTTAAAAGCTGGAAAAGCAGTTTTGAATCCTGCTGGTTCAATTTTCTCCCGAAACGGATCGTTTTTCCTAAATAGTCAAACTCAATGCGTTCTCCTCCGCGGATCCACGGAGAATTTTCCCAGGCTGCCTGGAAAGAGTTTGCTTTCGGAACGGAAACGCGTACTTTTTTGATGTTTTCCAAATAGTATTCTTTGGCTTTTCCATAGGTCCCGATACTGGTTTTAATGGTCATGGAAATTTTATCGACTTTGAGATACTCACGGCCGTACATGATCCAGAGAAAAGTCCTGCCAACGCGAATAAAATAATAGGCCCAAAACGACAGGAAAATGATGGTGATGATCAGCAATTGCTGCCGTTCTTTCACATCCAGGGATTTACGGCTGGCTTCATCAAAACCGTAGATGTTTCCGGATAACCAGGCCCAAATAATAGTTGCCCCGATTGCAAGCCACATAAAACACCAGGCACCCATGAGCGCCTTTATAAAACCAACCTGCTCCGGAGTGATGATAATTGTTGTTTTATTCTGATCGTCGAGATAACTAATTCGGTTTCCAATCCATTTCATGAAACAAAAGTAAGAAAAAACGTTTCCCTGAAAACAGTAGGGGTGCGATTAATCACACCCCTACTGAACATTTGTTTTTAATTAATCTGCTGAAGCAGATCTCTTATTGGATAATTATTTTTTTCTGTGTTACCGCATTGTTCATTTTCACGTTCACAAAGTAAACTCCCGAAGGTGTGTTGCTTGTGTTAATAGTAATTACAGAAGCACCGCTTAGTTGACCGTAATTCTTGCTGGAAATCTCTTTTCCTGCGATATCGGTAACAGAAATAGATACTTCGCTTTGCTCTTTGATCTGAAGGCTTACGGAAACAGTTGTGGTAGCCGGGTTTGGATACACCTGCACCAGGTCATCGATTTGATCCAGATCATTCAGGCCTGCTGTTACGTCTGTTCCTGTTACAAATCCGTTTGCTACAGCTTCAGTAATCGTTGCTTTTCCGGCATTGTCAATCTTTCCCTGAGGATTGAACAATAATCCGACGATGTGGATTTTCGTTTCATCCCACGATGCAGGAATGATAAACGTAGCTGTAATCGTATGTGTTTCTCCTGTGTTTACGGTTGCAGGGAAACTGTTTGCAGCGCCTGTAAAGCTTGGAGCAATAGCTCTTGCAACGTGATCGTAAACCATTTGCGCAGCAGGTACCGGGTTCGGCAGAGATTCAAATCCGCCCATTGGTCCGGCAGCATTATTAGCGTATGCATTGGATTGATTATAACCACTTCCTGTTCCGGTTACCTCGTCTTCTGTCAAAACGATTCCTAATTTGTAAGCATTGGTAGCGGAAGACAGGAAGGTTGCAGATGTAGATACTTTTAATTCACGGGTAGTTGCATTCCATGTTGCACCGTTTTCAATGGATGCTTTTGGAGCTACCTGAACACGCGTTAAGAAATCTGCTTCCATTTCGGAAGGATCAATGACGCTCATGCGATCAACCAAAGCAGAAGGATAGCCTGAAACCAATCCTCCGATTCCGGCATCATAAGTTGTTACAACCATCGGGTCACCGTTATGAACTGCTATTCCAGCCCAGTAATTGCTGTATTTTTCTTCCATCATGTCCATGAAAACAGCACCTCGCGGACACCATTGGCACCAGGTTCCCGTTCCTTCTTCTCCAACTACCATTTTACCGGCTGCCGGTGTTAACGGACTCAGATCGATAGAAAGTTCATCGTCATTGGCATCCATATCCGCTCCGGCATTATTTACGTTGCTTACAGTTGCAACCATCGGCATGCTTGTACCTGTTAATGTCAGAGTTCCGGTCATGGTAACGGTTGTAGTTGCCAAAGAAGCCAGGTTTAATCCTGTAACGCTCTGATGAATGTTGTTTCCATTGTAGTCAACATCCAATTCGAAAGAAGTGATCGGAGTTGTCCCCAGGTTTCTGACAACTACTTTCGGAGTAACAGCGTTACCCGCCAGCATTCCCTGGTCAAACGATAACCCGTTGACAGCCGCATTTACGGAAGGAAGGGTGTATGGTGTAATAACCGTGTGAAAGTCATCAATGAAATAACCACAGCTGTATGGAGCATTTTGGTCAGTCGGGAAGATGTCAATGGATGCAATCTGGTTTACCGGATTCGAGAATGAACCTACGGAAACATTGTCAATAAACACTTCCCAGTTGTTGGTGTTGAAATTGATGGCAATGTGGAAGTTGAACCAGGTATTTTGCGGATAAGGCGCCCCGGTAAAGTTCAATCCGTTTTGGTTGTTGATCGTAATTGTGCCGTTGTCGTTGAAGAAGCAATCCATTGCCCAAACCTGTCCAATCGTTGCATTTCGCTGAAAGTTGAAGTATCCGGCTTTGCCTGTTTCAACTTTGATGTTGAAGTCCATGTCGAACTGACCGGTATTTAAAACTCCGAAATTGCGCACCAGGTCCACAGGTCCGCCGTTTTGTGAAGAAGTAGAGAAATAAAGCGAGTTGCTTGGTGAAGCTGCATCTGCGCTGGAAACCAGAACGTCCTCATTTCCCCCGGGAGCATTGCTCCAGGTTGTCCATGCGCCACCGCTCTGCGGGCATAATTTTTGTCCTGCGTTATAAGAGTCAAAATTATCGGTGAAAGTCTGACCAAATGCTGCAATACTTGATAAGAAACCAAGAGTGAGTAATTGTTTTTTCATAAAGTAAGAGTATAGAATATGCCTAAATATACTAAATGAAAAACAGACAGTAGTTTCCTTATTCTCTTTTATTATTGAAATCTTATGAAGGATTTATTTATTTCTTAACAAACTGGATAGTAGACGATTCGTTCCCTAAATCCAGAACAAAGCGGTAAACGCCGTTTTGAAGGTTGGAAACATCGATCGGTTTCAAAACAATTTTACTTTTCGTATTCTCCAAAGGTATTTGTTCAATAAGCCTTCCTACCGCATCAAAAATATGCAATGTTCCCGGTTGTTTTGAATAATACGTTAGGTTTGTTAACTCCGATGAAGGGTTTGGAGATAAGGTATTTGGACTAATACCCGATTTGCAGGTCACCGATTTTAATTCGGAATAATCAGATGTACCGTTGGAATGAATTTCTTTCAGGCGGTAGAAAACCATTTTGTCCTTTTCGAGATCGTTTCTGAATACGAACTGTTTGGAATCGGAAAAACCGGAGGGTTCTGTTACGCTTCCTATAATATCCCAGAATTCGCCGGTATAGCTCCTCTGTACTTCATAGGTACTTGTACTTTCCAGCGGAGCATCCCAGGAGATGAGTGCCTGGCTCAACTCACAATCTGTTTGGACAGTGAAATTATGCATATTTGCGCTCAATGCAGAGCAGCCAACGGTTGCTGTACCGCCAAAAGCCAATGGTACTGTTGTAGCTACAGAACTATAATTGGAGAAGCAGATGATATACTGTGTATTAGCTGTAACTGCTAAAGGCGGTTCATAATTTCCCAGACTTCCCCCGGAGGGTAAGGTGGATGCAAGCCCTGTTCCGCCAGTGTTTGTTTCATTCCAGTTACATCTCACCGGTGCAACTGTATTGGCGGAAATTGCTGCGCAGGTTGCCAGTCCATTATAAGGATACATGATCCAGTCATAAAAGCCGGTCTGGGCGCCTCCCGCTCCGAATGAAAATTCCAAATTCCCCGTTGTATAGACATTGATGACCATCCAGGTACTGTTGTTTTCCCCGGATTGCAGGCATCCCATATTTCCTCCGCCCCAGGGACTCAATGGTCCCCAGTAAGGATCGTAGTATGGATTACCCAATGATCCTGAAGAAGGTATCTCATTGATGGCTCCGTATCCGTTCGGATCGATCTGGAAACCTGCATTGCTGCAAATGTTTACATGGTTTGCACATTCAGAAGCCACAACAGGTCCCGAATAAGTACTTTGTACGGCGCAAATCGTTCCGCTGGTTGTCTGGTTCGGAGGACCCGTATTTGCTGCATTTGTAGCGAAAATAACAGCGTAGTAGGTTTGACCAACTATTGTAGCAAAACTCACACTTTCGTTAACCCCGTTTCCGGACTGTGAGCAGCCAAGAGCGGTAAAGGTTCCGCCACAGGTTCCGGATACGATCATCAACCCGGGATTGGGTCCGTTTGCAGTAGCATCCGTAATGGTTACCGTTGTATAAGTTGAAGTTGCTGTAAATTGGAAAAATCCGTCAACATCATCCCATCCGCAGGATGGTTCGGTACTGAAATTGTCAGCAAAGGATGTTGGAATGGAATAATTTGTTGCTGTACAAGTTGCTCCAACAGTTATAGAAGGGACTGTTCCGGTACAATTGTCTGATTGTCCGAAAACGTATGTAAGTTGGCAAAGAGTGAGCAGTAATAGTAAATTTTTCATGATCAGCGGCAGTTGTTTTTTGATAATTCAATCATCTTACCACCATTTGTGTAAGCGGCATCATAATAACATTTCACAGTATATCCATGATTTTCAAACCAATTCAAAAAAGTTTGGTCCAAAAGATTTTCATTCGGAGCATAAATGCCCAGATAAATTCCGGTAGAATTATCCATTCTGGAAGTCCTGACCCCCGGAATTTGTTTAAACGCTTGTGAGATTTCTGATTGAGCTTCCTGGGTAATCTCGGAATCCAGAATGATTTTGATATACCTTTCGGAATCTTCCAGATCACTTTGTTGGGAAAAAGCAGTAAATTGAACTGCAAAGAACGCAAGAGTAATAGATAGAATTTTGACCATTAGTTGTAATAAGTTGTGCACTTAAAATTAGAACTAATTTTTACATAGATAACTTAAAACAAGCATTTTAACATTTTGAGTTTGCGAAATAACACTTTGAGTTAACAAATCGGTGATGTTAATGAAACACGTTTTCGCCCAGTTTCAGGATAGATTAAAAAAGTTCAAAAGTTTCTGCCGCGGCAGATTCAAAAGTTCAAATGAAAACTGTTTCAACATTTGAATCTCTTAGCGTATCAGAGTCACGTTTCCTTTGATGATCTTTTGCTCTCCCTGCACACAGGTAGCTTCCAGGTAGTAATCATAGGTGTCGGGTTTCAGGAGTTTGTCTCTGAATGTTCCGTCCCAGCCAATGTTTTGATCGGTTGTTTCGAAGACCATTTCTCCCCAGCGGTCAAAAATGCGGAAGAGGATCTTGGTGGCGATGGCACTTCGGACATACAACACATCGTTTTCCAAATCTCCGTTCGGAGAGAAAGCATTGGGAACGTAGACATAAGTCCGGTCGCAGACTACTTCCAGCACATTTACTTTCACGGAAGCAGATTTGGTACAGATTCCGTCCGTAATGCTCACGGTGTAAAGTGTTGTTTGTTCGGGAGTTGCCTGTGTGATCTGGCTGTAAGGACTAGACAAGCCTGCCTGCGGATACCATACATACGAATATCCGGATGGTGATGCGGTCAAAGTGCTACTGCTGCCGGGAACCACATATTCCGGCTCTGCTTCTGCGGTGATTGCTCCGGATAAAGTTCCTACAGCTATGTAAATGGAATCCCGGTCGAAACATCCGTTTGATCCGTTTGCGTCCACATACACCCATTGACTGACCGGCGGATTGGCAATCACGACGTTTTGCTGCGGAGTAGCAGTTAAAATATTCATCGGGCTCCAAACATAGCTGAATGTTACATTGGGAACGTTGATGTTTGCAGTCAATGTGGTCGGTTCATTGAGACAGATGGAATCATTGCCGGTAATGGTCAGACTTCCGCCTATAAAGAAAACGGTGACACTGTCTGTTTTCGAGCAATAGGCATTTCCGGCCCTGACATAATAAGTGGTAGTTCCGCCCGGGGTAATGTTTAACACAGAATCTGCCACGGAAGGATTTAAAGTGTCTGAAAACAGGATGTCTGACGACCAGATAAAATAATCTGCGCTGCCGGATGAATTGGCTGTAAATGTCAACGGCAGGGGAGAACACAAAATAGTATCATTCGAAACTGCTAACTGAATATCCGGAAGGACATTGATCGTAATTTCATTGGTGTCCGTCAGCAAACAAACCGAATCCGTTACCCGCAGCTGAACGGTGTAAGTTCCCGGTTCGGTGTAAGTCACCGTTGGTGAAAATACCGTGGAAGTGGTCCCGTTCCCGAGATCCCATTCATAAGAATCCGAAGGGGAACTGGTATTGGTAAATGTAACCGTGAAATCTTCACAACCACCTAAGCTGCTTGGGGTAAAATCGGCTTTCGGCAATAGCTGAAAATCGAATTTGAAGACCACGTTGTTGCAGTTGTTATTTGTTCCGGGGCCTGAATTCAGGTTAAAGTTTGACCAGGCATTCGGTGTTGTGGGGAAATCACTGCTGCCACCGCAACCACCACATACAGATTGATAAACGACTCCGTTTTTATCGAAACGCGAAGTTCCGCCGTCTACGTGTTCTTCGGCTTCGTCCCCTCCGAGGTAGCTTCCATAAAGCAGCCCGGAAAAATCACGCTTGTAAACGAATAAATAGAAGTTGAACCCGTCGCCCGAACTTGATTGATATGCATCCGAACTGATGGGCATACCGCTTAGCGGTGTAGTCTGTAAAATATTTGCACCCCAGCCTGAAACGTACATGTTTCCACAAATATCAACCAGGAAAGCTGCCGGAGAAATGTTGATATTCGGGCTTCCGTTTCCAAATACTGTGGAATTTAGGATCGTAGTAAGGGTTGGATCTAATTTTGCGATAAACTGGCTGCTGTTCGGGTAACTCTGTGAGTTGATTACCGGGAAATTTCCACCTGCTGATTGTCCCAGTACAAAGACTTCATCATTGCGGTTGATTTCCACAAAGAAAGCCTGATCGTATTGATTCGCACCGATATAAGTGCTCTGGGTCAGTGTTTGTCCGTTTGGAGTCAGTTTTCCTACAAATCCGTCTGCTTTTCCGCCCAGGTAGTTCGGATTCAATCCGCCTGTTGTACCTGGAATATCGGTACTGGAAGTTCCCCCTGAAAAAACAATGTTGTAGCTGGAATCGATTTTTACGGAATAACAGGCATCGTTGTTGCTGCCTCCGAAATAGCTCGACCACATCATCGTGCTCAAGTCACTGCTCAGTTTGAAAATAACACCGTCCTGCTGACCTGCTTTTGTGGTTTGGAAAGCATTCAAAACCGGGAAATTTGTGGAGCGGGAGGAAGATGCTACAATGCAATTTCCTACGGAATCAAGCATAATCTCTCCACGGAAGTTGTCTCCGTAATTGGTTGTTAATGAATCATAGGAAAGAACACCGCTTTTCATGTTCACCCCGTCATTCTGAGATCCGCCCACATAGGTGGAGGCCAGTAAATTGTGTCCGTTTGCACTGATCTTTGAAACGTAAATATCTGTTCCCTGAGCATTGAAATACACTCCGTTGCTGGTGAAGTTTGCCCCGCTAACACCTCCGGCATGTGCAGCCTGATAAGCATTTACTGTTGGGAAATTGATGCTTGATGTTGCTCCGTAGATGTATAAATTGTTGTTTTGGTCACAGATCAAACTATGTGCGGTTTCACTGCCGTCTGTGGTGTTTCCGCCTCCCAGGAAAGTTGTCCATAGCATGTTTTGTCCGTCCGGTGAATATTTGGATACAAATACATCTGTAATACCGTATGTAGGATTGACTGTTTGGGTGAAATTGGATGTCACATCGTATGCGGAATTATCCGGTGTCGGGTAAGCGTTTCCGAATACGGTTCCGGCAGAATAAGCTGTCCCATCGTAGCCGTAAGTGGCTGTCATTCCGAAATTATCGGAGGGTGAACCCGAATAGGTCGCAAATACTAGAACCGGGTCAATAATGACACTGGCGAGCGGATTGAACTTTCCAAGCTTAAATGTCAAAATGGTTCCGTTCAGTTTAAAAGCACAGGGAATCTCGGTGAGTTTTCCATTCAAAAGCTGGTAAGCAATCGGTTTTTGTTCGATGATTTTTCCCAAACTCGTTTCAAGCACCAGGTCACCGTTCTTAGCGATGGAAATTTCCCGGAAGTTTTTCAGGTCAACCCGGACATTCTCCATCGGGCTTCCCGGCGAACACCACAATTCGTATTTGAATTTTTCCGGGGTGTCAAAGATTTTCAGATCGATGCCGTTGTAGAAATTCTTGAGCGTTACTTCCCGGAAACTTCTTACATCAGAAGTCCATCTGGAGGAATCATTTCCTAAAAAGTAATTGTAATAATAAGGAAGCGGCTTTTCTTTGATGATTTCGTAAACTTCATTGGAACCGATGAAATGAGCTGCAGACAAAGTGCTTTTAATTTCAGTTGAAGTATCTGAACTTTTCCCGAGGTGTGCACGTTTCATGGGCGAGTAATCCCGAAGGTCGTACAAGAAACCGTGCTGCTGCACCCAGATGTTGTTTCCCTGTGACCTGGATTGAAACAATACTTTTTGATCCCACTGTCCTTTATTTTCAACCAATGCATAGTGCGACGGATGCTCATGGGCTATTTCCTGAGCATGGAATTGCACGTAAAAAACGAGGGCACAAAAGATTCCAAAAATCGGCTTCATAGTTGAAAGATAGGAAAATGTTTAAAAAGGTTGCTTTTTTGAGCGTAACTTTTGTCAATCAAATTGCTGTGGTTATATTTGATATAAATTCGAGCTTATGACAACTCAATGGGTCTTCAACGAAGTTGCAACAATTACAGAAAGAAATATCCAACAATTAAAATCGAAATTTTCAACTTATTCTGAGAATCAATTAGCCTGGAAACCCAATCCTGCGACCTGGAGTTTAGCCGAAATTTTTGCACACCTGAATGCTTACGCAAAGTTTTACCATTCGACTTTAAATGACCGCATCGACCGGACGCGTTTCCGTATTCCCCGCATCAATTATACCTCATCGCCTTTGGGGAAATCTGCCTGGATGTCGATGAAACTGGGGAATGCCCGCAATGTGAAGCGAAAATTCAATGCACCGGGCGAGTACAATCCTTCGGTGAATCCTGCTTTGGTGACCGGCGAAGAAATCAGGACCTTGCTGCAGGGACAAAACGATTTCCTGGCAATTATTGAAAAGTCGGTGGCGGTGAACCTGAAAAAAGTGAAAGTTCCGATCTCGATTTCCAAACTGGTGCGCCTGCGTTTGGGAGATGCGCTGTTGTTTGTGGCTTATCACAACGACCGGCACATGGAACAGGCACTCAAGCTGACGAAAAATCCTCAATTCCCTAAAAAGTGAGCAGAATACACGCCTTTTGCAAAGCAAGCATTGCTCCCGTTCGCGGAGATGCAAGCGATCGTGCTGAAATTGTCACACAGCTGCTTTTCGGGGAAATCGTTGAGATCCTGGAAGTGAAGGAACAGTGGCTGCATATCCGTTCGTTTATGGATGGTTACGAAGGCTGGATCGATTCCAAACAGGTACAGGACTTAAGAGAGAAAGAAGTTTCCCGCTGGCTCGACGGTTTGGTGGTAGAACATTCGGAATTCCGCATCGTGGAAGGACCGGAAGGAAAACAAATCCTGCCGAAGGGATTCTTTCGTCCGGGAGACGACCAGGGAACTTTTAGTATCGGCAAATACGAATACCGCTTTTTGAATGAGCCCGATGCAGATCCGTATTCTGTGATCGACTTTGCGCAGACTTATTTGAATGCACCGTATTTGTGGGGCGGGAAAACGATGTTCGGAATTGATTGTTCCGGGTTTATGCAGCAGATTCACCGGGTATTCAATTATCAATTGCCGCGCAATGCTTCTCAACAGCAGGAAGTAGGACAGGAAATTGACTTTGAGGACCGCGAACCGGGAGATTTGGCTTTCTTCGTTTCGGATGCCGGAAAGATTCACCACGTAGGTTTGCTGATCAACAAAGACGAGATCATTCACGCCCACGGATATGTGCGGATCGATGACTTTAGTTCCAAAGGAATTACGCGTAAGATCGACGAAGTGCATTCACACAAACTGCATTCGATTAAGCGATTGTAATAAGGGCTGGGATTTTGAGTAAATCAAACTATATTTGCGCAGTTAAAGTTCAAAAAGTTTAAAAGTTCAAAGAGTTCAAATTTTGATCCTTTTGAACACTTGAACTGTTGGAACTAAAAGAAATGAACTTTTGAAAGCTTGATCTTTTAGGATAGAAAGTAAATTGGAATAGAACAATAAATTAAAATAAGCATGAAACGCGATCAGGAAGTATTTGACTTAATTGCTGCAGAAAGACAGCGTCAGGAACATGGAATCGAATTAATTGCCTCTGAGAACTTTGTCTCCGATGAGGTGATGCAGGCAATGGGTTCCGTATTGACTAATAAATATGCAGAAGGACTTCCCGGGAAGCGTTACTACGGTGGTTGTGAAGTAGTGGACAAAGTAGAGCAGTTGGCTATCGACCGTTTGTGCAAATTATTCGGGGCAACCTGGGCAAACGTGCAGCCGCATTCCGGAGCACAGGCAAACGCAGCTGTTTTCTTAGCTTGTTTGAAGCCGGGAGATAAGATCCTTGGTTTTGATTTGTCTCACGGTGGACACTTAACGCACGGTTCTTCCGTAAACTTCTCCGGTAAATTGTACGAACCGCATTTCTACGGTGTGAGCCAGGAAACAGGTTTGGTAGATTACGACATGATGGAAGAAGTGGCACGCCGCGAAAAACCGAAAATGATTATTTGTGGTGCATCGGCTTATTCCCGCGACTGGGATTACGCACGCATCCGCAAGATTGCCGATGAGGTAGGAGCTTTGATCCTGGCAGATATTTCGCACCCGGCAGGTTTGATCGCTGCAGGTTTATTGAACGATCCGCTTGACCATTGCCACATCGTTACAACAACTACACACAAAACATTGCGCGGACCACGCGGAGGGGTGATCATGATGCGCCATAACTTCGACAATCCGTTCGGACTGAAGTGGAACAACGGAAACCCGAAATCGATGGGGGCATTGCTGGATGCAGCCGTATTCCCGGGAATCCAGGGCGGACCGCTGGAACACGTGATCGCAGCGAAAGCAGTGGCGTTCGGTGAGGCATTGTCTGATGGCTACAAAACATACATGGGCCAGGTGAAGAAGAACGCTGCTTTGATGGCAGAAGAATTCCGTAAATTGGGTTACAAAATTATTTCCGGAGGAACGGACAATCACAGCATGCTGATCGACCTGCGCTCCAAAGGAGTAACCGGTAAAGATGCGGAAAACAACCTGGTGTTGGCAGATATTACGGTAAACAAGAACATGGTACCGTTCGATACGGAGTCGCCGTTCGTTACTTCCGGAATCCGCGTAGGAACTTCTGCAATTACATCCCGCGGAATCAAAGAAACAGAAATCCCGGCAATCGTGAAACTGATCGACCGCGTGTTGATGAACATCGGTGATGAAGAAACGGTGAACAAAGTTCGCTCGGAAGTGAATGCTTTGATGAGCGCACGCCCGTTGTTTACGTGGTAAGAATATTGGAATAATAAAAACAAGTGGGCACGCGATTAATCGCGTGCCCACTTGTTTTATACCTGTTTCCTCCCCCTTGCGTCCCCCTCCAAAGGGGGAAATTTAAATCCTCCTAAGAAGAGAAATATTCAGTTCCTGAGCTTTAGATTTAATTAGTTGAAACTCGATTTTTGCTCTGAAGTGTGCTCTCAGGCTCCCCCTTCGGAGGGGGACAAAGGGGGAGGATAAGCATAAACTATGCAGTAAAAAAGAAAGGGTCCGCACTGCGAACCCCCTGATTATTTTATTTCCTGTGAAATCTATGATAAACGGATTATCCTCTTGAACAGAATGCATCCCAGGTTGTCCAGAAATGCGCGTTGATTGCTCCTAATGGCGGGTTGGTGCTGTCTGCAACGATTCCTACCATGGATGCACAATTGGCATTGCAGCCAATTTCGTTCGTGCTTCCCTGTTGCGGTGGAATCTGGCGCCATGAATTGGTAGATCCGCTCCACATTTCTACTTTGATATCAAAGATCCCGGAAAGGTTCGGAGTTTGAAGTTGTTGTGTAGGGTTTTCGCTGGAAATCATTCCGATCCAGTTTCCCTGGGAAAAAGTGACCTGCCATTTGGTGATCATTTTAGAAGTGTCGTTTTGTGGGGATAAATACACCCAGAATTGTGCGCCGTTACCCACTGTAAGGGTTCCGGACGAGTTTGCAATACCTGCTGACATAGTGAATAGTTTTAATATGTAGTTCCTACTCTTAGGCTTTTCGGAAACCGCCCCACCATTCGATGATTTTTTTCGTCAGGACCGGCCGCATCCTTCAGAAAAGTTTTTAGTGAATTGTGTAAAGCGAAGGTAAGGGGTTTTTGGTGCTGCGGATTGCTTTTTGTCACGAGACGGGAGATTAGTGTCATGAACCTAAAGATTGATTACATGAAGCTCCAGGCACCTGCGGTGCTTTTTCTTTTCCCACAGATGGACAGATTTTAAGCGCGCTTACCAGTCGCGCTGATCTTGTGTGATTAAAAAGAGAGGTAACAGGCACTGGCTTTTATTGGCATTGTGGTGGGATTGTAAGTGCTTCGGGTACCTGCGGTGCTTTTTCTTTACCACAGATCCCGACGAAATCATTGGTGGGACAAGTTGCACAGATGTTCAACGGCGCCTACCCCCGAATGTGTCGGGACAGGCGGCGCCTTATTTTCTTACTATTTGTAGCATGCTTGTTTCCTAAACGTCGGTAGGTATTCTAATAGCTCTAATACTATTAAATAACAATCACGCCAAAAAAGAAGAGGCGACCGGTAGGCGCCTCCCTTTTATCTGTGCATCTGTGGGAAAAAGAAAGGTGCGGCTGTCGGAGACGGCTCGCACCCTTTTGGTTATTTATGCGGTAGTTCCATTATCCCGCTCCCTGGAGGAATGCGGCAGTACCGTTCGCGCATGCTGATAGATCAGCACAAAATCCGGGTGGTCTTTCCGGAAGATCTTGATCAGCCGGTCCATGCGGTCGCGGAGGATCTCCGTGATTTTCGACTGTACCTCGTTAATGGCCTTCGTGATTCCCTTCCTGCGCAGCAATGCCATGCGGGTAGATTCAATCATGTCGGGCAGCTCGTCGATTTTTGCGATCAGTGCACTGACAAATACCGGTGTGATTCCGTAAGCATCCAGTGCCGGGCCGTGTGCCAGCAGGTCGTTCTTCAGGTCGTTTGCATGTACTTTTGCCTTACCGATGGTGAGGCGGTTTAGTTTGGACTTACTGATCTTATTCCGTTCCCGCAACGCGGTATTTTCACTGTCTTTTCCAAACAGGTAGAGCGCCTGGTGTGCCAAGACCATTTCATCGAACAACTCCCCGATCAGGGCTTGTTTTTCCAGCGTTACCCCGGTGGTTGCCGTAGATTGTTCGCTTAGTTTCGTATCCAGGATCGTGAGTTTGTTTTCGAATTGCGCCACAGCCGTTGCAAAAGCCGGCACGTTGATCCAGATCGGTTGATTTTCTTCCAGCACCGTATGTACACTCCCGAACATACTGCGCTTGTTTAAGGTGCTTTTTTTCATGACTTTCGGTATTAAAAGTTCTGAAAGAGGCCATGAAAAATGCGTGCCAAACTGCTGAAAATGAATTGTTAAGAGCTGTTAATCAGCCGTTTCATTGATTGAAATGCCCTTCTGCACTTTTTTTCGCCCGGTTTGGATGATCCAACCGCGGCCTTTGATCGACCTTCCTGCGTATTTGTTTGACCTTCACGCGCCTTTGCACTCCGTTCACACGCTTTCGCTCAACGATCACACGCCTTTGCTTCACCTTCACGCGCTTTTGATTGAAGTTCCCGCGTCTTTGTTTGAGCTTCACACGCCTTTGCTCGCCCTGCCGCTTGTTTTGCGAGACAGTTCTGCGCTTTTGCTTCCCGTTCACACGCTTTTGATTGAAGTTCACATGCCTTTGATTGACAGGCACGGGCTTTTGATTGGGGTTGCGGGGGGATTGTAAGGGGAGACGGGAGTGTTGAAAATTGTTAGGTGTTGTATTCAGTTGAATACAGATTACATATTGCTGCTTTCCTATCATTGCATGAAGCAATTCCTTCTTATGAAAACAAACATCCTCAGCCTGATACAAGACGATATCAAAATTTCCCGCCTGATCGGAGTATTGGAAAACCTGGATATTTCAGCCAGCAGCTATTATTTGGGAAATGTAACGGTGATCTTCTCGCTGATGGGAATCAGCAACACCGAGCAGAACCAGGAATTCTATCAACTCTTGCTGGAGCAGGCAGATGATTTGGAGAAATACCGGACAGCCGAAAGTTTGAAGGAACTTGCAGAGGAGGTTTATGGGAGGTTGGGGGAGAGGGTTTAGGAAGCCACAAAACACTCGCGGTGGTGCCAGCGAAGGTTTTCAATGGACGGATAGTATTCCGGGTTGCGTGGCAGGATAATTTCTTTCCCGTCAAATTGCCCCAGGGAATAGGGCGAATGGTTTTCCGAAATGGCTTTGGAGATTTTCACCCGGTAATCTTCCGTAATGGTGATCAGTCCGCGGTCGTAAGCCCGGTGCAGGTTTGGCGAAAGGGCAATACCGTTGGTGATCGTATCGTCTTTAGAAATAGCGAATGGCACCAGGTGACAGGCATCTACCATTTGCGCGTTGGTTGAAGATTCGATCCGCATTTCCGAAATGGCGCATTGGTAGCCATAGATTTTTGGCACTTCGCGCTTGAACACGCCGCCACGAACAAATACTTCTTCTTCAAATTCTTCCTTCGAAAGCGTTTCCTTGAGTTCGTCTATGCGTTTGCGGTAAACAACCGCGTCTTCCCGCAGGATCTCTGCTTCCAGTTGGGTAAACAGATCTGCTTCGTGAAGGTGGAACCGGCTTTTGGTTTCCGGGAAATATTGGTCCAGCAAGGCTTCTTCCATAACGGCTAGTTGAACCGGGTCCTGCATGAGGGCAAATACCTGTGCGTCCAATTCGGCGAAAGCCACGGTTTCTTTCAGGGCATTCAAACTGCGGATGCTGTTGGAAGAGGTAACCGGGATTTCCATGCCGCCATAAGTAACTAGTTTCCAAAACGGCTCCGACTTCATGTGATAAAAGGGCAAAGCAAAGTTCGGGATGTGTGGCGTAATGACCAGCCTGCTCCAAATGGATTTGAATTCGAGTACCAACTCCGGAGTAATGGCAATGCGGTTATTGCTGATTTCTCCCTTGCGCACGAGTTCCAGGATTGCGAGGAGTAACACCGGCTTGTGCGGCGCACCGCCGTGTTTGGAATCGCGTCGGAGACGGGAGAAGAAGTGGAGGGGGTGGGGCATTGGGAATTAATTATCAAAACTATTACTAATAGTCCGCTAATATATTTTACAATTTTCTTTTAATCCAAACAAACCCATCAGTTTTAGTTATTAGAGCGACATCGACAGGTCCTCCTACAGTTTCTATTTCTAAACTTGTTTTTCTTTTTAATGACGTAATTCCAATTAAGGATTCAGCAATTTCTATTAGATAATCCTTTTTAAGTAAACTAATTGTCTCTATAATTGGTTGAACCATATTAATATCCTTTATTTCATTCCATTCATCATTTAACTCAACTAATTTTTTAGCGAGTATTTTATAAATTTCATCTTTTTCAATATTAAATTTCTCATGAAGCAAATTTTCTAAATCAGTAAACATATTAATAATCGCATCCATATACTTGTTTTCAAGATCTGGATTAATACCTTCCATAAATGTTTCAACCATTTCTCTTTGCGCAAATGGTGCAATAGATGATGTTATTGAATGGTTTATTTCTGAATGTCCACGAACATAATATTTTAATTTATTGCAAATAATACCAGAGAATCTTATTTCAAAAACTGATGGGAAAATTTCTTGAATACCATATCCTGCGAAAACTAGACCGATATAAAAATCATCATCGTAAAAAGCTGAAACGGAATAAATGTAAAATAATTTAAAAAAGTCATTGGCTATTTCGCTTGAATATTCAACATCTATAAATGAGAAGAATCCTCGTATTAAAGGGAGAAGATCTTTTTTGTAGCTTTTTTCGAAATCCTTAAACTTAATATCTAAGACTAGGTCTTCATTATAATCTTTTTCGAGTTCAATCTTAAGATAATCGCTTAAACTTGGAATTGCACCCTCTTGATTTTCTAAAAACTCTTTATGATTTTTAGTTGTAAATTCTGTGAATGAGTAAAATAGTTCTTTTTCAACGTAATTTTCGTATTCATCGGAATTTAATATTGGGGCAACATCTTGAATTAGAAAATTTTCAAAATCTTCAACATATTCTTCCAATTTATTGAAGTTTCTCGTTTCTTTTTTTTTATATAGATCTATTATTAATTCCATTGGAATTCCAAACCAAGTAGAACTATTGTAGATCAATAAACCCACCTTTTCATTGTGATTCAGTTCGAATATTTTATTAGCATTATTATAGACTTTTCTACCAGAACCAATTGTTCCAGCACTATCGGCTGCTAATACAGCTGCATGTTTATTAAAAACTCCAATTCCAGCAGTCATATTTTAATATTAAAGTTTAAGATGTCTTTATTAGATTCCACTCCACGTTTCTGTGGATATTTTAGTAATTGTTGATCAACAGTAAGTATTTTCAATCATGGCAATAAGGTTTCAACGAATCTAATAAAACAATTTTCAATTGATTCGTTTGGATTAATTTTCAGTATTTACCACATGGAGGAAATGTGGCTTTCCGAAATTTCAGTTTTTCAATTTTTTAATTAAACCGAGATTTTAAGAGAACTTTTATAGGTTCGGAGTTTTTTAATGTTCCGAATTTTTTTTCATGATTTATGATATCATTATAAGCAGCTCGAAAAATATCTGAGATATTGCAATATTCAGTAATCAATTTATACTTTTCAAACGCTCTTGGGTTTTCCTGGATTAAGTAGATCAGAGCTACATTGTATTGAACGAACCAAAGAGAATTATCAATTTCAAGTGCCTTTCTGCTATAATTCAGGCATTCATCATAATTACCGGCAGAATATTCTTCCCAGCCTTTGCTTCCGAAATCGATGGCTGTTTGATTCGAGGAGGGAGAGATATTATAAATTAACTGTGCTCTGCATCCATCCGAATGATAAAGTTGCTGTGACCATACTCTTACGTTTTTATAGGTATTGTTGTATAAGTCACGTTCAGAGAATGGGAAAAAGTGTTTTTTTGATCCATATCCTACTAATTCATCGTCAGTAAGATCATCCAATTCAATAAGTTTATAATCGATATCAATACTCGAATTTTTCTTCAGAGGAATTGTAATTGTGGTTTTTTGATTTATGGAAAGAAACTCCCCTCCCCAAACAGCATGATATTTATTTTCAGGTGTTATGTATTCATTTACAAACTGTTCATCTTGTTTTATAGTAATGCGGTACCTAAAATCCCCTGAGTTGTCAGATTCCAATAAGCTAGCATGATCGCAATCTCCCAGAATATCAAATCCCAAAATATAAACATCAAATTTTGAGGTGAAATCTTTACTGTCCAATATTTCATCTTCTTTGAAGAATTCCGGATAGGGATATTTGGATAAAATAGTATTGTTGAAATAATTTTCCAGCTCCTTTTTTCGGTCTAAATCTTTTGTGAGACTCCAAATTGGAACCAAACTTTTTTTATCAAAACCACATAGTACCGGGTCTGTTGAAATTCCAGAAGCCCATTTTTGGTATTGCTCACTATTTTTAATGTTATTGGTGTATTCGGAATTTCCACCAACAACATTCAGTCTCGTACTGGTTTTTGAATTGGTAAGAACAGATTTGAATCTTTCATCCATACTGTAACTGCCACTGATTACTTTATACTGTGCTGAAATTGCCTCTTTAAGTTCATTGGTCGTTATTGATTTTGATAGAGTTGAAGTCGTTAAGTAGTCAATTCGACCACCTAAATAAGCACTTGATATAAAATGAGTCCCGTATAATTCAAACAATTCTTCCGGAGCAAGGTTTGCCAAATCGGTTTTGAATTGTTCATCAAGGTATTCGATTACTTTATCAAGATTTCTTAAATCAAGAGAAATTCGCCATTTAGTATTGATATCCATATAGGTGTAATAGAATAGCTTTTCTCCGTTTTTGTAAGAATCATTCAAGTGATTATCTATAGATGCCTTAAAATAGAGTGCTTCTCCTCCCAATCCTACATTTTGTGATAACTGCTTCGAGTATTCCTGGATGCTTGATCCTTCAACAGTTGTAATTATGTGATCTGAAATATTTTCAATCGAAATAAGTAAAGGAGTATTTTGACCGAATTGATTCGTCTCAGTGGTCATTTTTGAGAAATTGAATATTTTATACCGCTCAATGCTTTTATTACTGGCGTATTCCCCAAACACATTGTAGCCTTTGCCAATTATACCTTGACCAGGATAAGACGTTTGACTAAATAAATCATTCGAAAAACTCGATAACAGCAGCGCAAGAGTAAACAGTTTCATTGTAACAAAAAGGTTTCGCTACGAAGCTAAGAAAAGAACTGTTAGTTGATTCGTTTGGGTTGATTTTCAGTATTTACCACATGGGGGAAATGTGGTTTTCCGAAAGTTGATGCCTGCTAACATTTCCCACAGATGCACAGATGTCCTGCGGCGCCTACCGGTCGCCTTATTTTCTTGCTATTTGCAGAATGCTTGTTTCCTAAACATCTGTATAATTTTTCGTTTGGTTCTACTACTATTAAAGATAACTATCACACCAAAAAAGAAGAGGCGACCGGGAGGCGCCTCCATTTATCTGTGCAACTTGTCCCGACAATGATTTCGTCGGGATCTGTGGAAAGAGAAAAGGTGCAGCTGTCGAAGACGGCTCGCGCCCTGTAGTGCTGTACAATGCGGTTGCTCTGTGGTGGACGGTGATTATTCCCCCTTCACCTGCCTTGCCAACAGCTTCGGGGAAACCTTATAGCTTGCTGTGTATGTCAGTCCCGGCTGGCGGGTTGAAAAGGTCATCAATGCTTTTTTGTACCAGGCAGAATCGGTGGCTTTCTTGCGCACTGGTTCGTGGTGGGCTGTATCGTGCAGTTTGCCGTCGAGCCATGCCTGGATCTCGTAGATGGAAAGCCCGTAGTATTCCGCGCGGTCCAGTACAATGGCGAAATCCCATTCGTTGAAATGGAGGTTTTCCTTTTTGTCGAACCCGTCGTTCAGGTTTTTCAAATCGGTAAATACGTTTTTTTCTAAGAATTCGGCCTGCTCCATATTGTTTGTAAAATTTCGGCTAAGGTACGCAGAAAATCCGCTTGGCGCGTTTACCACGGTTTTGTTTCCCATGGTTTTGTTTCCCACAGATGCACAGATGTTCTGCGGCGCCTACCGGTCGCCTTATTTTCTTACTATTTGTAGAATGCTTATTTCCTAAATGTTGGTATATGTAGTTAAACTGTTCTAATAGGATTAAAGGTGAACATGATACGAAAAAGAAGAGGCGACCGGTAGGCGCCTCCCTTTTATCTGTGCATCTGCGGTAAAGAAAAAGGCGCCCTGGCTTAGCCGGGGACGCCCTTATTGTATTTTGGTAAATTGTGGGTTTCTTACTCCTTAATCACGGTCACATTTGCGGTTCCTTTTTCAGAAACGTATTTGATGAAATAAACCCCGCTTTCGTATCCGGAAAGGTCCAGTTTGTTTTGTTTTTCAAGGTCAATGGTTGTCAATACCTGGCCATTTACGGTGATCAGGGTTGCGGTTCCTTCGGTTTGTCCTGTAATAGTTACAAGATCATTAGCCGGATTCGGGTATACCGACAGGCTGATGATTTCTTGTTCGTTCAATCCCACGGTAGATGCGGTGGTGAAGGAAACGGTGCTCCAGTCGGAGAAATTCCCGTTGCCACAGTCTGTGCGTACGTGGAAGAAGTAGGTGCTGGAACTGTTTAAAGTAGCTGCCGCGAATGTGTTGTTGGAAGTTGCTGTTCCGCCCGCATTCGGGTTGGTGGATGTTTGGTTCAGCACATACTGGAAGGTGTTCCCGGCTTGTGCGGTCCAGTTCAGGTTTGCAGAGCTGCTTGTAATGTTTGACACGGTCAGTCCGGCCGGAGCAATGCATGGTGCGTCATCGGTTGTGAAAGAAACGGTTGTCCAGTCGGAGAAGTTTCCGTTGCCACAGTTGGTACGTACGTGGAAGTAATATGTCGTAGAAGCATTCAGTCCTGATGCGCTGTAGCTGTTGGCTGTTGTAGCAGTTCCCGAAGCCGGGTTGGATGCCGTTTGGTTCAGTACGTACTCAAAGCTGTTTCCTCCCTGTACGTTCCATGAAAGATCGGAAGTGTTTTGGGTGGTGTTTGCAATCGTTAACCCGGTTGGTGCATCGCATGGTTCCGGCAAAGTGGTAAACGGAATGGTGGTCCATCCGGATGTATTGCCCTGTGCACAATGGGTGCGTACGTGCAGGTAGTAAGTCGTTGCTGCGTTCAATCCGGATGCGTTGTAGAAAGTATCTGTGATAGCAGTTCCGGAAGCCGGATCTGTGGAAACCTGATCTACCGCGTATTCGTAGGTGCTTCCCGCTTGCGTATTCCAGCTAAGTTCTGCCGTATTTTGAGAGATGTTTGATGCGGTTAACCCGGTTGGTGCATCACATGGCGCAATGGTAGTGGTGAATGAAATGGTTGTCCACGGAGAGAAATTTGCTCCGCTGCAATCGGTGCGAACGTGTAAATAATAGGTTGTAGACGGACTCAGCGTTGTTGGATTGTAAGTCGTCAAAGTAGTTGGTATTCCCAGGATCAGCGGATCGCTGGCAGTTTGGTCAAGCACGTATTCAAAAGTGTTGCTTCCCTGCGCATTCCAGGATAGATTTGCGGAGTTGTGGGTAACGTTTGCAGCGGCCAATCCGGTTGGAGCAATACAAGGGGTAATGGTCGTCGTAAATGAAATAGTAGTCCATCCGGAAGTATTTCCCTGAACGCAGTTGGTGCGCACGTGCAGGTAATAAGTCGTTAATTGATTCAATCCGGCTGCATTGTAAGTGGTTCCTACCGTTAAAGTTCCGGAAGCCGGGTCTGTGGAAATTTGATCCACCACGTATTCGTAAGTGCTGGCACCTTGTGCATCCCAACTCAAATCAGCAGAGTTGTGTGTCACGTTTGCGGCAGTCAATCCGGTTGGAGCGTCACATGGTTCAATTGCTGTTGTGAACGAAATGGTAGTCCAAGCGGATGTATTTCCCTGAACGCAGTTGGTGCGCACGTGTAAGTAATAGGTCGTAGAGGAATTCAATCCAGTTGGATTAAAAGTAGTTCCCGTTGTTGAAGTTCCGGAAGCCGGATCTGTGGAAACCTGGTCAACCACGTATTCGTAAGTGCTGGCGCCTTGTGCATCCCAGCTCAGGTCTGCGGAGTTGTGTGTCACGTTTGCAGCAGCCAATCCGGTTGGAGCGTCACATGGTTCGATTACAGTTGTAAAAGAAATGGTAGTCCATGCAGAAGTATTTCCCTGAACGCAGTTGGTGCGCACGTGTAAGTAATAGGTCGTAGAGGAATTCAATCCCGTTGGGTTAAAGCTTGTTCCTGTTGTTGAAGTTCCGGAAGCCGGATCTGTGGAAACCTGATCCACCACGTATTCGTAGGTGCTGGCACCTTGTGCATCCCAGCTCAGGTCTGCGGAGTTGTGTGTCACGTTTGCAGCGGCTAATCCGGTTGGAGCGTCACATGGTTCGATTGCTGTGGTAAATGGAACGGCTGTCCACGGCGAGAAATTTCCGCTTCCACAGTCGGTACGCACATGCAGGTAATAGGTTGTTGAAGGATTTAATCCGGTTGCGTTGAAGGTGGTTCCTGCTGTGGGAGTTCCTGCTCCGGCCGGATCTGCAGCCAATTGGTCTACTACATATTCAAAGCTGTTGCTTCCCTGTATGTCCCAGCTCAGGTCTGCTGAGTTGTGTGTGGTATTTGCAGCGGCTAATCCCGTTGGCGCGTTGCATGATGCTGCCGGAGTGGTGAAGTTGACATAAACCCAGTTTGAAAAACTGGAAGCCGAGCACTTGCGGCGCAGATGGAAGTAATAAGTAGTAGCAGGGGATAAGGTGGATGTACTGAAGCTGTTTGTGGTAAGATTTGTTCCTGCACCTGCCGGTGTTGCAGCCGTTTGGTCCAATACGTATTCATAAGTATTTGCACCGCCCGCATCCCAGTTGAAATCTGCGCTGGTTGCAGTTACGTTGTTTTCCGCCAGGTTGGTGGGGGTATTACAAATCGGTGTTACAGTTCCCGAAATGGTTAATGTACGTGTCCAGCTGTAACCGCCTCCGGAAGCAGAACCCGGAGCTCTCAGCACAGTAATGGTAGCCTGGCTGCCAGAGTTTAGCACCTGGCCTGCTGCCGGAACAGCAAAAGCAGTTAAGGCAGTATTGCCTCCACAATTGGAACTGGAACCGATACTTGTAGGTGTTGCTTGTGTATAGGTACCACCGTTGGTTACCTGGAATGAGAAATTTCGAGATCCGGCATTACTGGCATAAGCAGAACCGCCAATAGAAGTAATCGTAACGGTGTATCCTGATGCTGCCTGGATGACAGCGCTGTAACTGGTGTTTGCACCATTGGAACTCGTACTGCAAGAACCGGTAACTCCGTTATATTGCTGGACAATAGTAATTCCTGCCGGAACACCGGTTGCGTTGGTTGAGCCGGTCAAACCAGTCCAGGTAATGGTAAACGGAGTTTGCGCAAGGGCATTTGTTTGCCAGCTTCCAAGTGCCAGGAAGAGCAAACAGATGCGGATTGTTGAAATGAATTGTTTTTTCATGGTAAACATTATTGATTGTTCGTTAAGGTGTATTGCAGTGCGATGCTTTGATGCCGCACTTGTTGTAGAATTCAATTTGCTAAAGTTTAGTACAAAGGTAGAGCGGGTGTTTTCGGAGAGGGTTAAGTTCGTGTCAAATAAGTATTAAATCGCATTTAGTGAGTTAAAAATCAGTTTGTTAAATCGATTTAGCTTTTAAGAATCAATGCTTTGTGTTAGTCAAAAAGAAAAGGGACACAAATCCTGCGTCCCTTTGAAAAAAAGATCGGTTGTTTTTTTGGGTTATCTCACCAATGAAACGTGCCCCGAAAATGTTTCGAAAGCATCGCTGTGAAGTTGTTTTACCCGGATGTTCCAGATGTATGTTCCTTCAGGCACCATCGTTCCGTGGTAAGTTCCGTCCCAGCCCGTTTCTGAATCGTGCGATTCGAAGATCGTTTCACCCCATCTGTTGAAGAGGAGCAGGGTGTAGTTCTGGGCATCAAATCCGCTGGAAAAAATGGGTTTGAATGTTTGGTTGAACTCGTCGCCGTCAGGTGTGAATGCATTGGGAATGTAATAAGTCATTTCATCCTGTACGGTAATCACTTTCGTAATGCTGTCGATACATCCGTCATCGTTGGTGGCAATTAATTCCACCGCATAAGAACCTGGTTGTGCCGGGAAGGTATAGTTGGGAGATGTTTCTGGGGATTGCGCGGAGTCAACCCCGAAATTCCAGGTGTAAGCCGTGGCGTTGGTGCTGGAATTTACAAAATGTACGGTGGGATCCAGTGCAGAAATCGTTGATGGGGAAAAGTAAAAGTTGGCGTCAATACCCGGTTTTACTTCTACATCCTTGGAAACGGTAGCAATGCAGTTGGAGTTGGTCGTCACTTTCAGTAATACGGAATGTGTGCCCATGGTTTGGAAGACATGTTTCGGGTGTTCTTCCGAAGAAGTGAACCCGTCGTTGAAATCCCAGTGCCAGTTGGTAATAATCTCCGGGGAAGGCACGGAGCATGCGGATGTAAACACCATGCTGTCGTTCATACAAGGTGCAGAAGAAGCAAAAGAAGCGGAAGGATTGGGTTTCACAACAACCTGTGTAGATGCGCTGTTGCTGCAATTGCCCTCCTGTACGGTCAGGGTATAGGTCCCTGCTTCGGTGATATCCGCCGGATTTTGTACCTGGGAAGTGTATCCGTTCGGTCCGTTCCACAAATAACTGATGGTTCCGGAAGCGGTTGTAAATCCGGTAAGCTGGATTGCTGTGCCTTCACAATAAGGTCCGGCATTGGATGCTGATACAAATGGTACTTCTGAAATCACGTTTACAGTTGCGGGCGTGCTTGTGCATCCGTTTTCGGTTACAACCAGTGTGTAAGTTCCCGCTTCTGTTCCGTCTGCAGGGTTTTGAAGCGTGGAGGTGTATCCGTTGGGTCCGCTCCAGGAATAAGTGACGCTTCCTGATGAGGTTGTTGATCCGTTTAGCTGCAGCGTTGTTCCGGTACAGAAAGGCGCGGTATAAGCTGCCTGCGCTGTCGGGATCGGGTTAATTACGACTGTTGTATTTGCAGAAGTACTTTGGCATCCGTTGGAGCTGATTACCAGTTCGTACATTCCGGCTTCAAGGGCATTCGAAGGATTTGAAGCGGCAGAAGTGTAGCCGTTTGGCCCGGTCCAGGAATAAGTAATTGTTCCCGTTGAATTGGTGTTGCTGTTTAAGCTAATCGGCGAACCGGTGCAGTAAGGCCCTGTATTGGAAACACTGACGGTTGGTACCGCGTTGACAGTAACGGTAGTGGTTGCCGGTGTGCTCTGACATCCGTTTACCGTAACGGTTAATTGGTAGGTATGTGTTCCGGTTTGAGCGGTAAATGTTGGATTTTGCAGGGAAGAAGTGAAACCGCTTGGCCCTGTCCAGGAATAAGTAGTGGTTCCGCTAAAAGGAGTTGATCCGTTCAAATCAACGGTATTGCCCTCGCAGTAAGGTCCGGTATTGGATGCGGTTGCTGTAACCTGCGCGGGTTCGGTGAATGTTACGGGAGCTAAGGTTGTGGAACATCCGTTTACGAAACGCACCTGAACGGTATATGTTCCGGGAGTAAGGTTACTGAAAACGTTTGAAGCCTGCCAGTTGGTTCCGTCCAGGGAGTATTCCAGTCCGGAGTCTGTAGAAGAAATGGTAAGCACCCCGTCGTTTGCACCAAAACAGCTGATTGGGGTCGGAGTTACGGATTGAACAGCAGGAACCGGATTAAGTGATACGGTGTGGGTTGCAGAAATAGTTCCGCAGGAAGTAGTTGTTGAAACAGTATAGGTTCCCGGTGCTGTGACCGAAATGGAAGGGGTCGTTTCTCCGTTTGGCGACCAGGTGTTCCCGGATGCATAACTGGAAGTAAGCGTGATGGTTTCTCCGGGACACATAGAAGCAGGCCCTGAAATTGCGACCGGAACGGACGGTGCCGTAATGGTAATCACAATGGTTTGAGGGCTTCCCGTTCCGCCTCCGCAGCCGGTGGAGCTTGGTGTCACTGAAAGAGTGTATGTGCCGGGTGCGGCAGTTCCCCAGTCGATGGTCATATTGGCGGATGCTGTTGTTCCGTTCGGAGAGGTGAAAGATGCCCCGGAAGGTAATCCGTCCCAGGTGTAAGAAACTCCGGTTACAGGTATTACGCTGTAATTTTCGGTACTTCCCTGGCAAACGGTTGTATTTCCCGAGATCGGACTTACGGTTAGAGGTCCGTTTAACTGGGGCGCTGTTATAAGCACATTGTCAATGAACAACAATTCATCCGCACGGTTGGTCGTAACGCTTACCACGAAGTAGAATTCTGAAACACATGCGGGGATTGTCCAGCTGTAACTGTGTGTTAGGATGCTGAATTGGGCGTTGTTGTTTCCGGTTGCCAGTGTAATTAAAGTTTGCGGAACACCGTCGTGGTAGGCTCTAAAAGTAAGATTCTCGCCGCTGTCCCAGCCCGTTCCACTGCATGCAGGATAACGGTTTCCCCAGTTGAAGGTCAAAGTGCGTACGGAGGAATTGCTGGTAGAAATGTCCAGGGAGTTAAAGGTAAAAGTGCGTGCGGTATTCGGTCCGTTTCCTGATCCGGTGGCAAAGCAGTTTCCTCCGCCCGTGTTTCCTCCCACTACCAGTGAAGTAGTTCCGGTTACCTTGTTCTGTGATTGCGTTGCTTCTGATATGGATAATGCACTTGCTCCCGTGGAGGTATATCCCCAGGGATCTCCCGGCTCACCTCCCTGAAATCCAACGGTTACCTGTGCACATACTGTGCTGCTGAAAACCAGTAAAATACAGAAAAGCACCTGTTTGGTGTACGCTTTGAACAGTCGGAAGCTTGAAAAGTGGAGGGCGGAATAAACAAAGCTCATAACGCAGTGATAATTATTTTTTGCAAAGGTACTTCGTAAATACGTTTCGCAGATTAAATTCATGTCAAATAAGCATTAATTCCGTATTTAAATACTTTGTAAATCAATAGCTTAAACGATTTAGTAAATACTTGATCTGTCATTTAGTTCATGAGGAATACAGAACATTTCAGGGAATTCCAAACCGGATTCACGGACATTTAGTATTTTCACCCCAATCAAACAAACTATTCACTTCATGGAACGCGAAAAAATCATTAGTTTTTTAGAAGAAATCGGAATTCCGGTGATAGAAACACAGCTGCCGGACGATTGTTTTCTACCCGGGCTAGCCATCGAGAAAAATACCATTTTAATGGATCCGGCGAAAATGAAATACCCGGGAGATTTGCTGCATGAGGCCGGACATATTGCGGTAACAGAAGAAGCATTGCGTCCGCTGATCGGCACCGAAAGCATGGACCCCGAATGGCCGACACCCGGCGATGAAATTGCCTCCATTTTATGGTCCTATGCCGCGCTTACACATATCGGGATCTCCCCCGAAGTCGTTTTTCACCCGCATGGTTACAAGGAACAATCCGAATGGTTTATCGAACAATTCGGGAATCAAAATTACATCGGGCTTCCGCTGCTGGAGTGGATGGGATTTTGCAGTCAAACCGAAAAAGAAGGTATAAAACCTTTTCCACACATGATCAAATGGTTGAGATGAGCACAAAAGAGATCACGAAATACTTAAAATTCCCCATGCAGTTCGACGAACAGCGTTTGGTGAAAGACCTTTCGCGGGCCATGGAATCCCAATGGGTACCACATTTCAATACGGGTGGCTATACCGGGAATTGGAACGTATTATCGCTGTATGCGAAAGACGGTAATGCACAGCATATTTTTGCGCTTTCCACAGATAATTCCGCCGTTTCCGAAACTCCTTTGATGAAGGAATGCACGTATTTCAAAGAGGTTCTGGATTCGTTCAGCTTTCCCATTCTTTCGGTCCGATTACTGCGGCTGGAAGTGGGAGCGGAGATCAAACCGCATACTGATCATGAGTTGGGGTATGAGGACGGGCAGTTCCGGCTGCACATTCCCATTGTCACCAACCCGGATGTGGCATTTATACTGGATGGTGAGCGCCTGACCATGCTTCCCGGCGAATGCTGGTACACCAATGTAAATTTCGTGCATTCGGTTGCGAATCGAGGAACGGTTGACCGCGTGCACCTGGTTATTGACGGAGAGCGGAATGCCTGGACAGATGAACTTTTTTTCGCCCAGGCCCCTGAATCGAGCTTTGAAGCAGACCGGGAGGAAAACCTTTCTCCGGAAACAATCAGACGCATGCTGGAAGAGCTGAGAAACAATCCTCAAATGGCAAATCATCCGATTGTTTCAGAGTTGGAAGAAAAATTGAAAAGCGGTAACTGAACTCACATCGTTCATCACAAATAAAGCCCGACCATGATTACACAGTCGGGCTTCCATATGAATAGATAAGATCTTAATTTTTTACAATGCGGTAACTTGATCTGTTGGCAACAAGCATATAAATGCCGGAAGGCAATGCGCTGATGTCGATTTTGTTCTCTCCGGCTTGTAAATCAAATGTGTTGATCGTTTCGCCAACCAAATTGGTTAAACGAACCTGTATGTTTTCAATAGCAGTAATTGAAAGCTGTCCTTTTGTGGGGTTTGGAGCGATGGAAACCAGTCGTAGATCCGTATTTTCCAAACCTAAATCGGATAAAGTAACACAGCTGCTGGTGTCTGAACACGTTCCATCGGTTACAATTACAGCATAACTTCCGTTTTGAGTTGCAGTAAATGATTGATTTTGTGCTCCCTGAATCTCGGAATTATCTGAACAGTTGATCCATTGGTATGTTGCACCGGATGCTGTAGCGGTAAAAGTAGCTCCCGAGCTGGTAACGGCATTGTTTGGCAGCGGATTGATCGTTAAATTCAGGGTGACAATTGAATCACAGCCGTTAGCTGCTAAGTATGTGTGATCGTAGTAATCAGAAACCGTATAATTTTGTCCCTCCCAGAAATAAGATCCGCAGGCAGAGGTGCTTATGGTATCGTGAATCGGATCTTCTTCTGTTACGATTACACTGATTTCCAGGTTGCAGTTATTCAAATCGTAAACATCCAGGACATAAGTTCCGGCTGCCAGGTTCGAGAGGTTGCCAGTTGTTGCAGAATTTGACCACATGTATGAATACGGAGCTACCCCGCCGGTCGTTTGAGTTGTAATTGCTCCGTTATTTGAACCCGGACAACTGGCAGTAATAGCGTATGTGGTAGAAATCTGGCTTGGTTGTGTGATCGTAACCATAAGCTGATTGACACAGGCAGCTCCATCTGTCACGGTAATAGTATATGATCCCGCCATTACATTGGTGATCCCTGAAGTTGTTGCTCCGTTGCTCCAGCTATACGTATATGGAGCAGTTCCGCCTGAAACAGAGATTGATGCTCCTCCTGTTGCATTTCCGAAACAAGCAACATGTGTTGTGGAGTTAAAAGATACTGTAGGTCCATTGGGATTGTTAACAGTTACAGTATCGTTTCCGATGCAACCGTTAGCGTCGGTAATCGTTACGGTGTAAATTCCACCCGAAATGTTTACAATGGTTTGCGTGTTCCCCCCGTTACTCCACAAGTAAGTATAAGGTGCTGTGCCACTGGATGGTGTAACTGTTGCGGAGCCTGTTGCTGCACCACATGCTGAACTGGTTGAATTGATACTCGAGCTCAGGGTACATTGAGCATAAGAAAGGTATCCGCAGATACACGCAAGAGAAGTTAGAATAAATTTCATAAGTTGTTTTTAAAGCACAAAAGTAATGATTTAAGTGTAATATATTTTTACGGAGACAAACCCGGATTCTGCGAATGAAAAGGAAGCTAAATCCCAAAATTCTGTAAAATAGTTGATCGTTTTTGTAACTGAACTATGTTTGTTCCTTTTATTCGGGATAAACGGCAGTATGGCAGAAAACTCAATCAATCCAAAACAACAGCAGGAAAAAGAAAAGGAATCGGATCAGATGTCTGAAGTATTGTGGTGGTTTTCCACGGCAATCAAGGAACTGATCGCGGATTGTACCGTAGACAGAAATCGCTACAAGATCCTTGGTTCGGCTATGCTTTTCACCTGGCTTTACGCTACTTTAGCCTGGGGATATTTCTGGAGCACCAATTCCGATTCTCCTTTCTTATTCGTCACATTGGGAATTTTTATGGGCGGATTTGTCCTTTCCATCGACCGTGTTTTGGTTTCTTCCATCAATAAGAAAAGAACAAATATTGTAGCAATCGGGCTGCGGGTAGTGATGGCCCTGTGTATCGGGGCATTTTTGGCCCAACCGATCATCTTGTTCATTTTCAGCTCCGATGTGGACCGCGAGATACCGATCTTACTGGATAAAAAACTGGCTGAGAAGAAAATCGAAGTAGAACAGGTGTATCAATCCCGGAAAGATGAATTGTTGGCCAATAAAAAGAAGCTGGAAGAAGATTTGAAGGAAAAGAGTGACCTGGCGATTGAAAAACAGAACGAATACCTCAAAGAGATCGACGGGACGGGAGGTTCCGGTAAATTCGGAATTGCAGGAATTGCGAAAGCGAAGCAGAACGGTTACCAGATTGCCAGGGATGCATCGGATAAAGCGCAAAAGGATTCCAAAAAAGAACTGGAAAAAATCACCAAAGAACTCGACGAGATCAATACCAAAGTGACCAAAAGCGTGGCGGATTTTGAGAAAACACTGGATGGAAAAGGATTCCTGATCAAGAAAGAAGCCCTGCAATCCTTGTTCGACAAAGACAAAACACACGGACTCCAAAACCAGTATTACCTGTTGATGGTGATTCTGACCCTGTTCGAATTGATCCCGATCATCAGTAAATTATTCATGACATCCGGAGCTTACGATACGAAAGTGGCTCTGCGGGAGGATTTTGAAACGAAAACTGCAACATTGGAGTCTGAGAAAGAGTTCCGGGAGAGGGAGCGTGAATTGATTTAATTATCAGTGGAGTAATTATCAATTATCAAGTGGATTATAGTAAGTGTAAGAGACCCACTTGATAATTAAATCATTGATCATTGATAATTGGATTTGAAGTATCTTTATGATGAACAAACAATTTTCGTCATGAGATCAATTTTTACTTTCGTATTTCTATTTACAATCGGATCATGCTTTTCACAAGTGTTGGACTCTGTTAACTATTCCATCAACGGACAACAATTCACGGCATTTTATGCCAAACCCCTGGAAATATCCAAAAAAACAAAGACCGTTCTGATCGTCCACGAATGGTGGGGGCTGAACGAATATCCTAAGGAAAGAGCACTTCAGATTGCCAAAGAAGGAAATATCGGTTTTTGCATCGATATGTACGGGAAGGGAAAGGTGGCTAAGACTCCTCAGGATGCTCAGGCGCTGGCTATGCCGTTTTACCGCGATCCGGAATTTTCCTACGGGAGATTTATGGCCGGTTACAACGAAGCCTTGAAAATCCAGGGAGTAAATCCGGCTAAAATGATCGCAATCGGTTACTGCTTTGGCGGATCTGTAGTGTTGAATGCGGCTAAAAAAGGAGCACCTGTTGATGCGGTGGTGAGTTTTCACGGAAACCTGGACGGGATTCCGGTAGATAAAAGCAAACTGACAGCGGCAATCCTGGTTTGCAATGGAGCGGCAGATTCGTTTGTATCCGCTGAAAGCATCCAGGCATTCAAAAAACAAATGACAGAAGCCGGTGCAGATCTGAAATTCATCGACTACCCGGATGCAACGCATGCATTTACGAATCCGCATTCAACGGAAGTCGGGAAGAAGTTTTCCATGCCGATTTCTTACAACGAAGCGGCAGATAAACAAAGCTGGATCGATTTTAATAAATTCATGAAGTCAAAGGTGAAATAATTTCAGTAGGGGCGGAAAATTTTCCACCCCTACTGAAATCCTAAAATCATCATAAGCCGTAGATGAACCATGAAATGGACTAAAAAAATTGGTATACTAATGATGGTTTTATCACTGACTGCCTGCTCAGGGTCGAAAGAAGGCATGTCATACCTGGCTTTGGGAGATTCCTATACTATCGGGGAAAGTGTTCCCACAACCGCCAATTTCCCTTATCAATTAGCAGATTCAATCAGTAAAAGCGGGAAAGCGTATGTAAGCCCGGTGATTATTGCACGCACCGGCTGGCGAACGGATCAACTTATGGAGGCCATCGAATCTGCTCATCTGGAAAACAAGTATGACCTGGTGACTTTGCTGATCGGTGTGAACAATGAATTCCAGGGAAGGTCAATCGGTGAATACGAAAACGATTTTAAGCTGTTGTGTAAAAAGTCCATTGAACTCGCCGGAAACAAAAAGAAGCGGGTCATTGTTCTTTCCATTCCGGATTACGGCTTTACACCTTACGGAGAACCAAACCAAAAACGCATTTCAGAGCGGGTCGATTTATTCAATGCATCCAATAAGCGCATTGCCGATTCACTGGGACTGAAGTACGTGAATGTAACGGAAATATCCCGTAGAGGATTGAACGAGCCTGATTTGGTAGCAGACGACGGGCTGCATCCCGGTGCGAACATGTATGCGCTTTGGGTGAAGGAAATTCGGAGAAAGATGAAAGACAAAAGACATTAGACGCAAGACCATAGACTTGAATTTGCAAAAAAATCAAGTCTACTGTCTTTGGTCTTTAGTCTCATGTCTCTAAAGTCGTATCTTTGTTTCCAATAAAAAGCAAAGAAATGTCACAAATACCTGCAAATAATCCCGCTTTGAAATCCTGGATTGAAGTTCCTTCCAATTCGGATTTCCCGATTCAAAACCTGCCTTTTGGTGTTGTTAGAAATGAAAACCTGAAACCGCATGTAGCTTCCAGGATCGGAGATAAAGTGATCGATCTGAAAACATTGCACGTATTGGGTTATTTGGAGAATCTGCCTTTCGAGTTGAGTGATTTTGATACGGATTCACTAAACCCGATGATGAAAAAGGGGAAGAAGGCAGTTCGTGATCTAAGAAACCGCTTATCTAAATTGTTTGATGCAAATCAGCCGGATTTACAGAAAAATGAGCAGCATGTTGCGCAGGTATTGCTTCCGGTTGAAAGCGTGAAAATGTGTATGCCGGTTCAAATCGGTGATTACACGGATTTTTATTCAAGCCGCGAGCATGCCACAAACGTTGGAATGATGTTCCGCGATCCTGCAAATGCTTTGCTGCCGAACTGGTTGTGGCTTCCTGTTGGTTATCACGGAAGAGCGAGTTCCATCATTATTTCCGGAGAACCGGTAACGCGACCGAAAGGACAAATTAAACCGAATCCGGAAGAACCACCGATCTTTGCACCTTGCCGCAACCTGGATTTCGAGTTGGAAACCGCATTCATCACTTTCGACGGGAAACCTTTGGGTGAATCCATTTCAACAGAAGAAGCAGAAGATTATATTTTTGGGATGGTGTTGTTTAACGATTGGTCGGCACGCGATATCCAAACCTGGGAATACGTTCCGCTCGGACCATTCCTGGCTAAGAATTTCGCGTCGTCTATTTCACCATGGATTGTTACTTTGGATGCATTGCAGCCGTTTAAAGTGGACGGACCGAAACAAGATCCGGAAGTACTTTCGTATTTGAAATACGAAGGACAATTATCCTACGATATTCAATTAGAGGTATTCATCGAGCCTGAAAACGGGGAAGAAACGAAGATCTGTACTTCCAACTTCAAATACATGTATTGGAACATGGCGCAGCAGTTGGCGCATCATACGGTAAACGGATGTAATATCCGCTGCGGAGATTTGTTGGGTTCGGGAACCATTTCAGGACCAACACCTGATTCTTACGGTTCTATGTTGGAACTGGCATGGAAAGGTACCAAGCCTTTGAAAATGAATGACGGAACTGAGCGTAAATTCATCCAGGACGGCGATAATGTGATCATGCGCGGATTCTCTTCCAAAGACGGTGTTCGCATTGGTTTCGGTGAAGTTTCCGGGAAAATCCTTCCGGCTAAGAATTGATAATAAGTAAAATATCAGGAACCGTCGGCTGTTTGGGTTGACGGTTTTTTTGCGCTCAAAATCAACCGAAAGGTTGATTTTTGGGATTGATTGAAGTCGTACTTTTGTGGCAAATTTAATCCGCAATCTCATGAAAATGCACGTTAAAATCCTTTCTCTGCTTGTTGTTTTGTTCATTGGTTTCAGTTCTTGTTCCAAAGAGAAGCGCATTGAAAAACAGTTGATCAAAAAAGACGGTAAATGGAAAATCACTTCCGTCGACTACAAGTATTACTTAAACAATGAGTTGAACTATTCGGAAAATTATCCGAATGCGGGGACAATCGAATTTGATAAGAAGGGAACATGCATTCTTACTATTACATTGAGCGGATCACCGGAAGTAAGTGCAGGAACCTGGACGAATTCGGAGGATAATATTACCATCACTGCAGATGGTGAAACGACTGTGATGAGAATTGCAGAAGGTCCGAAGAAAGGGAAAATGGATCTGGAGCAGACAGAATACTATAATGATACTGCTGAAAAGGAAGTGTACATTTATCATCTTGAAAGAGCGGATTGAAATTCGTAACTGTCAAATGAATTCACACAAAAGCTGTTCCTGAAGGAATGGCTTTTTTTTGCAGTGAACTTTTATTTGAATTGATGGGTATAAGTCTTAATTTTAGCAGGAATTAAATCATCCTAAATGAAAAGTGTCATCAAATTGCTGTTCTTATTTGTGGTTTTCACCCCGGTATTAACTGCTTGTTCCAAAGAACAGAAGATTGAAAATAAATTAGTCCGGGGTTCCGGTAAGTGGAACATTAGAAAATTGAATAAATCTTCAACTTCCAATTATACAGTGGAACATCTGGATGCCGGAAGTTTTGAGTTTCACAAAGACAGGACCATCATCAAAACACTTAATCTTTGGCCGGAAACAACAGTGGAAAGCGGAACCTGGATCAATGATGAAGACAGAGTTGCGGTTACCTGGTCAGATGGAAGAACGA
The DNA here is from genome assembly GCA_966248825.1 of uncultured Fluviicola sp. Taxonomy (GTDB): domain Bacteria; phylum Bacteroidota; class Bacteroidia; order Flavobacteriales_D; family Crocinitomicaceae; genus Fluviicola. Next base: position 64,870 of record CBINBC010000008.1, on the reverse strand, counting down.
CTGTTCTTTATATTACGAAAGGACCTAAGAAAAATAAGGTTACTTTATATGAATCATATACGGTAACAACCTTTACGGGCTGGGGCGGTCCGGGATCGTACACTACTACGGAATATTCATCGAATTATGATCTGGAAAGAGCAGATTGAATGTTTTTCTAATCATTTTCCCGATCCTTTTTTAAAGAATGTTTTACCTGAAATTACAAGTGTTTATGAAAAGTATTGCCAAAATCTTGCTGCTGTTGATTATTGCTAATGGACTTGCAAGCTGTTCCAAAAAACAAAGAATGGAAAATAAATTAGTAAAAGGTTCCGGAGTATGGAATATCAGAAATGCTATTTATAATGGCGGACAGGATAATCTCGATGCCGGAAGTTTTGAGTTTCACAAAGACAAGACCATCATTAAAACAATTAATCTTTCCACAACTAAAGTGGATACAGGAATCTGGAGTAATAATGAAAACCAAATTCACGTAACATGGTCAGATGGAAAGAAGACTACCTTTGATGTTAAGAAGGAGGTTAAAAGAAATTTGATGACTTTGACCGAGTCGTATCCCGTTATTACTACTACAAATTACGGGACTAGTGGCTCGTCTCAACTTACGTCAACGGTCATGAATAGGTATTATTTGGAGAGAACAGATTAAAATGATATTTTACAGACGAAAAATACCGGCTTTTTGTTTATACAATTTTTAGTGTAGATTTGGCGAAAATTAAAATCAATTTATGAAAAACGTAACCAAATTACTGATCCTGTTATCTGTTTTTGCACTTGGGTTTAGCAGTTGTTCCAAAGAGAAAAGAATTGAAAAGCATTTGTATTCAAAAAGCGGAAAGTGGAACAATACCGTTTATGAATATAAATATTACCAGGATGGAACTCAGGAAGATGCAACAACCTATACCAACGCCGGGTTTATTGAGTTTAAGGAAGATGGTTCGTATGTGTGGACATTTGCCGTGAACGGTAATACGGATGTTTCTCCCGGAACATGGACGAATACGGATACGCAATTATCGTTGACAGAAGGCGGAAGCACAACTGTATGGCAGATTTTAGAGGAGTCAAAAAAGACTTTGAAGATCGAATACACGGAAACCAGCACAGAATTTGGAGACGAAAAAGAAGTGTATACACTGACATTTGAAAAGTCGAAATAGTATTTTTGCTTTGTATAATCAGGAAGTCCGGTTTTTATCGGACTTTTTTTATATTAGCTGAAATCAAAACCAGGCAGCTATGAAACAGAATCTGAATACGATTATTATTGCTTTGGCGGTTATTATTACAGGGTTTCTCCTTGCAAACGGATATAAGAACCGCTCCAAAACAGCTGATGCTATCAGCGTAACCGGTTCCGGGGAAGAGAATTTCACCAGTGATCTGATCGTTTGGAGAGGAAGTTTTTCCAAAAAGGATTACGACCTGAAAACAGCTTACAGCGAATTAAACAAAGACCAGCAGGCAATCCGCAAATACCTCACTTCCAAGGGGATCAAATCGGATGAGTTGATTTTTGAAGCGGTCGATATTCAAAAAGATTTCTTTTATGACTATGACCAGAACGGCCAGCTGAGAAATACGGTTTTCAACGGGTACCAATTGACCCAAAATCTGAAAGTACAGTCGAAAAATGTAGACATGGTTGAGAGTGTGTCGCGCGAAGTAACCGAATTGATCGATGCGGGTGTTGAGCTGAATTCCTTTCCGCCGGAATATTACTATACCAAACTGGCGCAGCTGAAAGTGAAAATGATTGAATCCGCGACAAAGGATGCAAGGAACAGAGCTGAAAAGATTGCCCTGAACGCCGGCGGAAGCCTGGGTAAATTAAAAACTGCCGATATGGGAGTGTTCCAGATTACCGGAGAGAATTCTTCCGAGCAATTTTCCTGGGGCGGAAACTTCAATACAAGCTCCAAGAAGAAAACGGCCAATATTACCATACGATTGAAGTACGAAGTGAATTGATTTTTTTTTGGATTTTAAGACTTTAGGATTTTAAGATATAAGGACTTTGGATCGTCCTATTGAAGGTGGGTAAAGCCCTAATGTCCTAAAGTCTTAAGATCTTGATGTCAAATTAACTTCCTACTGTTAACACTTCCTAAAACCAATTGAAAAGACTGGTTTTTTTGGGCTAAATTTGTATCTTAAAAGATTGATTCCGCTAAGGGTATGGAAGCTCAGATAGATTTAGAAAAAGAACGATTAGAAATATTAAGCGCTTTTAAAGGACTTTTAAGAGCTACAAAGAACAGGACCCGCCAGGATACTGCCTACATTCGAAAAGCTTTTGATGTTGCTGTTGAGGCACATAAAGACATGCGCAGAAAATCCGGTGAGCCTTATATTTATCATCCGATTGCCGTGGCGCGCATCTGCGTCGAAGAAATGGGATTGGGAGCAACTTCCATTGCCTGTGCACTTCTGCACGATACTGTTGAAGATACACACATCACTTTGCAGGATGTGGAAGATCTTTTCGGGGAAAAAGCCCGGAGAATTATTGACGGACTGACCAAAATCCCGGATGTTTTTGATCAGAATACATCTATTCAGGCGGAGAATTTCCGTAAAATGATCCTGACAATTTCGGATGATTTGCGGGTTGTCCTGATCAAATTGGCGGATCGTCTGCACAATATGCGTACACTGGAAAGTATGTCGCCCGATAAGCAGATCAAAATTGCTTCCGAGACCAAATTCCTGTATGCTCCCTTAGCGCACCGTCTGGGTCTTTATTCCATCAAAACGGAATTGGAAGACCTTGCGATGAAGTATACGGAAACTGAGATTTACCGGGATATTCAACTAAAATTGAAATCTACCGAAGACGTCCGGAACCGTTTCATTCGCCGTTTTGTGAACCCGATCCGTGAGGCACTGAATAAAGAAGGGTATCATTTCGATATTAAAGCACGTACCAAATCCATTTCTTCCATTTGGAGAAAAATGCAGAGCAAGGACCTTCCTTTTGAAGAGGTGTTTGATTTGTTTGCTGTCCGGATTATTTTGGACACGCCAATTGAAATGGAAAAAGCCGATTGCTGGCGGGTGTATTCCATTGTAACTGATTTCTATCAACCGAGCCCCGATCGTTTGAGAGACTGGATTTCCACTCCACGGGCAAACGGGTATGAATCTTTGCATACAACCGTAATGTCGCCGCAGGGAAAATGGGTAGAGGTTCAGATTCGTACCAAGCGCATGGATGAAATTGCAGAGAAGGGATTGGCAGCTCACTACCGCTACAAGGAGAACCAGAAGGATGACAGCAAATTCGACCGCTGGATTTCTGAAATCCGGGACTTGTTGGAGAATCCGGATGTGAATGCGATGGATTTCGTGGAAGAGTTTAAGATGAACCTGTTCCATGATGAAATTTATGTTTTTACTCCGAAAGGAGATTTGCGTGTACTTCCTGTCGGAGCAACCATCCTGGACTTTGCGTACGATATCCACAGCGATATCGGGAATAAATGTATCGGGGCGAAGGTAAATAACCGCCTGGTGCCGTTGAGCTATCAGTTGCAAAATGGCGATCAGCTGGAAATCATTACATCCTCCAAGCAAAAGCCTTCCGAAGACTGGCTGCGCCTGGCTGGAACGGCAAGGGCCCGACAGAAAATCAAATCTGCACTGAATGAAGAACGCAAAGAGATTGCTGCCGACGGACGGGAAATCCTGGAGCGCAAGTTTAAACAGCTTCATATCCAGTTCAAATCGGAGAATATTACAGTGCTGGAGCGTTTTTACGGATTCTCTTCCGCAACGGATTTGTATATCCGGATCGCAAAAGGAAAAGTGGATCTTTCCAAACTGCGGGAATTGGAAAATGTAAACGGTTTGCTTCAGCCCGAGAAGAAAGCGGTGGTAAATAAGGATAAGCACGAATTGGATGTCTATCCGAAGATCAATAAGAAAGATGACACCATCATTATCGGGGAAGATTTCAAGAACATCCAATACCAGATGGCACGCTGCTGTAACCCGATTCCGGGAGATCCGATCTTTGGGTTTATTACTATTTCGGAAGGGATTAAGATTCACCGCAACAGCTGCCCGAATGCAGAACACCTGCAGTCTAAAATGGCATACCGATGTATCAAAGCTCGCTGGAGAAGCCAGGATTTGGTGGCGCGCGTTGCGGCTATTCGTTTGATTGGTATTGACGATGTGGGAATCGTGAATAAGATCACGGAAGTTATTTCTAAGGAATTGAACGTAAACATGAAATCCATTTCGTTTGAGGCAAATGATGGATTGTTTGAAGGTAAGATCCACGTATTGGTGTACGATACGGAGCATTTGGATACCTTAATGCGCAAATTCGAACAGGTGGAAGGAGTGAAGCGGGTAGAGCGCTACGATACAAAGGAGGATTGATGCATAAAAGACACTTAGACATCTGTCTATTTGCTTAGCTGGGGTGGAGTTCTTAGGGGGTCTGTTAGAAAGTGGTGGGTTTCGTTGAAAACTTCTCTTGAAGAGCAGAACGGATCGTGCTTCAATCGAAAAAAAATAACTATTTTTGCCCTTTGAACTTTGTCAGATGCAACAACAAGATCTGCAATTAACGGTAAGGAATATATTTTCAGCATATCTGGAGCAGAACGGCCACCGGAAAACTCCCGAGCGCTTTGCTATTCTGGCTGAGATTTACAACTATCAAGGACATTTTGATATCGAATCTTTGTACATCAAAATGAAGAACCAGAATTACCGTGTTTCCCGCGCAACTTTATACAATACGATCGAATTGCTTTTAGCATGTAATCTCGTTCGGAAACATCAGTTCGGGAAGAACCTGGCACAATTTGAAAAATCTCACGGATCAAAACAGCATGATCATGTTATCATTACCGACACCGGTGAAGTAATTGAGTTTTGCGATCCGCGTATTCAAAGTATCAAAGCAACCATCGAAGAGATTTTCGGGGTTAAAATTCAACACCATTCCCTTTATTTCTACGGAGTAAGAAACGAAGAGGGTGAACAAAATCAATAATGAACGCTCAGTTTGAAATAACGAAGTCATCGAATTTTGTATTGGTCAAAATTTCAGGAAGAATCATTTCCGATGAAGGTTTGGCAGATGCACTTGAGAAGCTCGAGAAATCGTTGGCAGCTGATTTGAAAGCCGTTCTGTGCGATTGTTCCCGATTGGAATACTGCAACAGTACCGGGTTGAATTTCTTTGTGCGTATTTTAACAAGATCACGAAAAGTTGGGTTGGACTGTGTGCTGGTGAATTTGCAGCCATCCGTCAAAAAGCTTTTCGAAATATCCAAGTTAGACGAAATTTTTAGCTGCTTCAATTCCACGGATGAGGTTGAAGCGAAATTTAATAAAGTGAAATGAAAGTAGATGTTCTTTTAGGATTACAATGGGGAGATGAAGGAAAAGGAAAGATTGTAGATGTTCTTACTCCGCAATATGATATTATTGCTCGTTTCCAGGGAGGGCCGAATGCAGGTCATACCTTGGAGTTCGAAGGCGTAAAACACGTTCTTCACACCATTCCTTCCGGGATTTTTCATGGAAATGTAATTAACCTGATCGGAAACGGGGTAGTCATTGACCCGGTTGTGTTCCAAAAAGAATTGGAAAAACTGGCACCTTTCAATATTGATATCAAAAAGCGTTTGATCGTTTCCAGAAAGGCGCATTTGATCTTGCCGACTCATAAATTATTGGACGCCGCTTCCGAAGCTTCCAAAGGAAAAAACAAAATCGGAAGTACACTGAAAGGAATCGGACCTACTTACATGGATAAAACCGGTAGAAACGGGTTGCGTGTAGGAGATATTTTCCTTCCTTCTTTCAAAGACAAATACAGTGCGTTGGTTGAAAAGCATTTGAATATGCTGAAGCATTACGAAGATTTCGAATACAATTTGGCAGAGTTGGAAGGTCCGTGGATGGAAGGCATTGAAATTCTGAAGGGATTAACTGCTGTTGACAGTGAGCAATACCTGAATGAAGCCATGAAATCCGGGAAGAAAATCCTGGCTGAAGGAGCACAGGGAACGATGCTGGATATCGATTTCGGGACTTACCCGTTTGTGACTTCGTCCAATACTGTTACGGCTGGAACCTGTACAGGATTGGGAATCGCGCCTTCGAAGATCGGTGATGTAATCGGAATCTTTAAAGCATACTGCACGCGTGTTGGTTCGGGACCTTTCCCTACGGAATTAGAAGACGAAGTAGGTGAGAAGATCCGCCAGGAAGGAAGGGAATTCGGTTCTACAACAGGAAGACCGCGCCGTTGCGGATGGATTGACCTTCCGGCAATGAAATATGCGATCATGATCAACGGTGTTACAGAATTGGCTATGATGAAAGCCGATGTACTGGATACTTTTGACACAATCCGTGCATGCACGAAATACAAAGTGGATGGGGTAGAGCAGGATTATATGCCTTATGATATTGACGGGGTGACCATCGAGCCGGTTTACGAAGATATTCCGGGATGGAATAAAGACCTGACAGGTTTGTCTTCTTTCGCAGATGCACCGGAAGCGTTGAAAAATTATGTCAACTATTTGGAACAACATTTGCAAGTACCCGTAACAACTGTTTCGGTTGGTCCGGACCGTAAGCAAACATTGGCAACGAGATAATTGAAGTTAGTGAACACATATCTTTATCGAATTGCGCTTTTTTTAAGCGCAATTTTTGTGTGTGCACAATTTTCTTACGGTCAGGGCTCGTGGCTGGAACTATTGCCCGGCGCAAAGAAACTTTCGTATGATGAAAGGACGGGTAAACAACGTCTGACGGGTTTTCTGAACTTCAAATACCAGGGAAATGTGATGTTCTGTGATTCGGCACATTATAAGGAGCGTACCGGGGAAGTTTGGGCTTACGGAAAGGTGCAGATCAATAAAGCAGATACGCTCAACTTGTTTTGTGATTCGATGTATTACAACGGGAGGACGCGTTTGGCTAAACTATGGGGGCATGTGCGGATCCGTGATCGCGAGTACAAATTAACAACTGATTCGCTGGATTATGATGCGAGAAGCTCAAAAGCCATCTACCGTAACAAAGGACGCATTGAGAACATCACCACCAACGAAGTTTTGACCAGTCAGTTCGGCTATTTCTACCCGGATACGGAGGAGAGTTTTTTCAAAGGAGATGTAGTGTATAAAAGTGACGATTTGAAACTCACTACAGATACCATGCACTACAATTACCTGGTGCATAAAGTCTTTTTCTATGGTCCGACAGTGGGAACGACGAAGGATTCCAAATTCTATTGCGATAAAGGCTGGTACCACGTTCAAACGGAGGAGGGCCTGTTGACGAAAAACGCGAAAATTGAACAAGCGCCGAGAGTTATAACCGGCGACAGTTTGTTTTATGCTCCGAAAAAGAGATATGCGGAAGGTCTTGGAAATGTGCAGATGGTGGATACGGCTCAGCAGGTGCAGTTCAATGCCGGACATTTTGTGTCTGATGGTAAAACCCTGACGGATGTACTGACAGATTATCCCCTGATCCGGATGATGAAATCGAAAGATACACTTTTCCTGAGAGCAGATACACTTATTCATGTGCGCGACAGCCTGGAGAAATCATTGAGGATTCGTGGCGGGAGGGATGTGCGTATTTTCCAGAATAAGATCCAGGGAGTTGCGGACTCGTTGGATTACCGCAAGCAGGATAGTATTATGGATTTATGGGGGAATGCCCATTTTTGGAGTTATAATTCCGAATTGATCGGTGATACGATCCGCGTATTTATTAAGAACGATACCCTGATCGATAAAGCACATTTGTTTCCGCATGCTTTTGCCGCCAATGAACTGGATTCGGGAAGGTATTACAACCAGCTTGCCGGAAAGGAAATTTGGTCTTATTTCAAGAACAATGAATTGGTGCGCTCCGATGTCAAAGGTCAGGCAAAAACCATTTTTTACCCCGAAGAAGAAGAGAAAACGGATACAGCAGTTATTGTTAAACGAATGGGCTTAAACCGGATCTATTCCTCTGACTTGAGGGTTTACATGGATAGCGGGGAAGTGGTTGGTATTACCTATATCAATCAGCCCGACGGGAAATTCTACCCCATTGACAAGATTGACCCGGAAGAGCAGTTTTTGAAGGAATTTAAATGGTACCCGGCACTTCGTCCGAAAACCTGGCAGGAATTGCTTAAACCTCGAAAGATCCCTGTAGAAGTTGTGGAAGAGAAGAAGGAACCGGGAGGGAGGAATAAGTGATTAAAAAATTCAAAATTCAAAATTCAAAATTAAAAAACTGAAGAAGTTAAAAGTAGAAAATAGTTAGTTTTCCACTTTGGTTAATTTTCCGGTAGGATTAACACGGTAGCTGACAAATCCTTTTTCCGTTTCTTCGATAACAATCTTTTCATCCGGTTTTACTTCAAAGAAACGATATTCGCTCAGCATTCTCCCGTTTCCATCCATTAAAGCAAAATTGTAATTGCTACTTGCATTTTCATCATCGGACTTCTTTTGGACCGCATATAATTGATCTGTTCCTTCCGAGTGCAGATGCACCACTTGCTTGAACTCATTTCCACCGATCAGCTGACCGATCGAATTCATTACGCCCATGAATTTCTCTTCCAGGATTTCAGAGTCAATCTCGGAATCCATGGAGGTAATAATAGAGTCATACTGTGAAAGTTCATCCGGTTTTTGCGCGATATCCAATAAAGGAAGTGTGGTTGCTAAAGTATTGCGAAGGTTTTCACTTGCCTCAAAAACAAATTGGCTGTTTCCTACTGAGTGAATGCTTTTAAAAATAAAAGGAAACAAAATCTCTCCGGCCGGATTTACCACGCTGGTTTGATTGTAGAAAAAAACTTGTGCATAGCCGTAAGCAAAATCATCGGCTGAAGTGAACCGTTCCTTAATCTCAAAATCTCCCTTGCGGTTGATAAAACCGATTAATCCGGACTTGCTGGCGGCAGCCAACCCTTCCGAAAATGGACTTGCATAAGCAAATTCGTGGTCGATAACCGTGTTATTTTTTTTATTAATGAATCCGTATTTTTCCCCTACTTTGGTCAAGAATAACCCTTCGCTTGGGGCTGCCATCTCATCGTATTCAAAAGGAATTATAATTCGTCCGATGGTATCAACCAATCCGAACTTCCTGTCTAAATTCTGCGAAGCAATGATGAATCCGTCGTCTAAAGCCAATAAGCTGTTGTATTGACATGGAAGAATTTGTTTGAACTGCCGGTTGTAATAACCCAGAGAATAGGATCGTTCGTACCCGTTGGATTTATTGATCTTAAAAACAAATAATCCGAGGTGGTTCTCGATGATCTTGTTGTACACAAACGGAACGATTTCCTTTCCGTCTTTTGATTTTATTCCGACCTGTCCGGCTGCATTTTTTGCAATAACATTTGTGCCCCCAAAAACAGTTTTGTTCTCTGTTTCATCTTCAAATTGGGCAGTCGAAAACAAAGAGAATAATAAGAAATATGTAAAAAGAAATGCCTTCATTCATGTTCAATTTCCCCTCTTTCCGAAAGAATAATTGCTATTCCGCGAGTCGATTTAAATTTCGAGAAAACAATCACCATAATTACGGTGATTGGAACGCTGAGGAACATTCCCGGGAGTCCCCAGATGAATCCCCAGAAACCTAGAGCCAGGATTACTACAAGCGGACTCACGTTCATAGTGTTCCCCATGATTTTTGGTTCGATAATATTTCCTGCAAGGAACTGGATTGATCCGACACTGAATAAAATAATCAACGATTCACTGTACCCGGCAAACTGTACGATTGCAAAAATTGCAGGTAAAAAAGAGCTGATTAACACCCCGAAAAACGGGATAAAGCTGAACATAAATACCAATAATGCCCAAAAGAACGGAGCATTTAAACCTGCAAGGGTAAAAATGGAATAGGCAATGGTTGAAGAAATCAAAGCAATGAGTGATTTGATCCCCAGGTAATTGGTGATCGCTTTTTCAATTCTTCGGATGACCAAAAGACGTTCGTCATAAGCGGAACGATCAGGGAATAGAGCTCTGATCTTAAATTTGAAAGACGATTCTTCCATGATGATAAAGAGCATGTAGATCAAAACAATGATAACATTGGAAATAATGGCTTGCAGGGAAGTGATCACCGATGTCATATAGGTGTTGATCAGATCATTGGAATTGAAACTTTTTATAAGATCCTCCACTTTATAAGAAGAAAAACTATCGAAATCCCTTAGGATGTGTGTCAGGTTTTTTCCGTACGCATCCGAATAGCGGATCAATTCCTGGATGTTGCGTTCGAAGATCAATCCAATGACCCAGACTGTTGAAAAAAGGATGGCAGTGCTGAGCAGTGTTTTCAACCATTTTGGAAACCATTTATCGCTCAGCCCGATCATGTAAAAAAGTGAACGGACTTTCCGCATCAAGAGCCAGAGGATAATGCCGAAGATCAAAGGGATGATCAGGCTTCGGCCCAGATAAAGGATTACGACCAGGATGGAAGCGATGATCAACGCGTGACTTGTCGTTTGTACTTTCGCTATTTTCTGAGACGTATTTTCCATATTTCTTTCGAAATTAAGAAAAAGCTAGCTGGATTTGCGTTTTTAGAAAATTATAACAGGAAAAACGCCATTAATCAGGAGAAAAATGGCGTTTTAAGTTTTTATGAAATCGAAGTACTTACCTCAGCAATTCGATCACGCCTGCTGCACCTTGTCCGGTTCCCACACACATGGTTACCACTCCGTACTTTTCTTTTCTGCGGCGTAGTTCATTGATGATTTGGACAGTCAATTTGGCTCCGGTACATCCGAGCGGGTGTCCCAACGCGATTGCTCCGCCGTTGACGTTCACGATATCCGGGTTTAGACCAACTTCGCGTATCACCGCCAAGGACTGGGAAGCGAATGCTTCGTTTAACTCGAATAAGTTAATGTCGTTCAGGTTCATTCCCGCTTGTTTCAATGCTTTTGGGATTGCGTCTACCGGCCCGATACCCATGATGCGAGGTTCTACACCAACTACGGCATAACTGTGCAGGCGTGCGATCGGTTCGATATTCAATTCTTTCATCATTTTCTCAGACATGACCATTACGAAAGCAGCTCCGTCGGAAGTTTGTGAGGAGTTTCCTGCAGTTACACTTCCCATAGCATCGAAAACCGGTTTCAATTTTGCGAGCCCTTCAATGGTAGAAGCACGCGGTCCTTCATCGGTATCGACAATAAATTTCTTCGTTTGTCTTTTTTCATTTTCGTCCAAAAAGATGTGTTCTACTTCAATAGGAACGATGTCTTCTTTGAATCTTCCTTCAGCAATAGCTTTTAGTGCCTTTTCATGGGATTTCAAAGAAAATAGATCCTGATCTTCCCGGCTTACTTTGAACTGTTCTGCAACAGCTTCTGCGGTCAATCCCATTCCCCAGTACCAAGTCGGATTCTCCTTTCCCACTTTTGGGTTAGGGACAATTCTCCAGCCTCCCATTGCCATAACCGACATGGATTCCACGCCGCCAGCGATGATACAATCTGCCATTCCGGCTTCAATTTTAGCCTGTGCAAGCGCAATGGTTTCCAACCCGGAAGAACAATAACGGTTCACGGTCATTCCCGGAACTTTATCGGTTTTTAATCCCATCAGGGAGATCAAACGACCCACGTTCAATCCTTGTTCTGCTTCCGGAGTTGCATTTCCCACGATTACGTCGTCGATGCGTGTTTTTTCTACTTGTGGAACGCTTGCAACGAGGTGCTCGATGACACGTGCTGCCAAGTCATCAGGGCGGTAGAACCGAAATCCTCCTTTCCCTGCTTTTCCGACTGCTGAGCGGAATCCCGCTACGATATATGCTTTACTCATTTTTTTAAGATTTGAGACTGAAGACTAAAGACTAAAGACCTGATTCAAGTTTTTTAGCTTTAGCTCCCAATCCTAATTATTAATTTTTTGTTTGAAACCAGTTATCATGCGCTGTAAGTTTTGACACTTTTCAATGAGTTCTATATTGTCAATATTGAAGAGTTCATGTGCAATGATAAGTTGCGTTTCTAATTCAAAGCTTGATCCTAAGGCAATATCTAAAAAGTGAGAAAACTCTTTAATTGAAGTGCGACTGCTTCCCTCGGCAATATTTGAAGGAACTGATATAGCGCATCTAGACATTTGAGATTTCAATCCAAAACGTTCATCAATAGGAAATAGTGCAATAACCTCATAAACTTCCTTTACAACGTTCATTGATTGAATCCAAATTTCCAGTTTTCTAAAATTATGCTTCGACATAATACGGTCTTTAGTCTATTTTCTTAGGTCTTTAGTCTATTAATTTCTCAAAATTTTACCTGATTTCACTAAACTCTCCAAACGCTCCAAAGTCTTGCGCTGCTGACACAATTCCACGAATGCTTTTCGCTCCAGATCCAATAAGTATTGTTCGGAGACGACTGTGTTTTCGCTCAAATCACCACCGCACATGACCCAGCCCAATTTCTCGGAAATAACCTGGTCGTGCTCAGACATGTAGTGCCCGGATTTCATAGAGTTCGCACCGACGTAAATAATTCCAAGTCCTTCCTGGCCAAGAACTGTGATGTTCTTTTCTCTTTTCGGAGCAATGTATCCTTTGTCGGCTAGTTCTAATGCTGCGGCTTTTGCCCTTGTCAACTGGTATTCGCGTGAAACGATCACTTCGTCTGTTCCGGGTCTTAAATAACCCAGGTCAAATGCTTCGTAAGCTGAAGTAGAAACTTTCGCTTGTCCGATGGACAGGAAACGTTCGCGTAGACGATTGATCTTGATATCGCCGTCTTTTAATTCTTCCGAGAAGCGTTTTGCGAATTCTTTCGAACCGCCGCCTCCGGGAATCAAACCAACACCAAACTCAACCAATCCCATGTAAAGCTCCGCATGTGCAACGACCTTATCCGAATGCATGGATAGTTCACAGCCACCACCCAAAGCCATATTATGCGGAGCTACAATTACGGGGATATTGGAGTATCGAACGCGCATCATCGTGTCCTGAAATGCTTTCACGGCGAAGTTTAATTCATCGTAGTCCTGTTCGACAGCCATCATGAATATCATCCCGACATTTGCTCCTGCCGAGAAGTTTCCGCCGGTGTTCGAAATAATTAAACCTTTGTATTCTTTTTCGGCTAAATCAAGTGATTTGTTGATTCCCTCAATCACACCACCGCCGATTGTATTCATTTTCGTGTGGAATTCCAGGTTTAATATTCCATCGCCCAAATCTACTAAAGTTGTATCTGAATTTCCCCAAACCTTATTGGTCTCACGCAATGCATCCAGGATCACCAAATGTTCGGTTCCCGGAATTACTTTGTAGGACTTGGAGGCAATGTCGTAAAAGTATTTTTTTCCACCTTCAGATTTGTAGAATGTATTGTTTCCTGCTGCAACAAGTTCTTTTACCCATTCAGCAACGGTGTAACCTTCACTTTCTGCCAATTCGATACCTTTCTTCACACCAATCATGTCCCAGTTTTCAAACGGTCCGTAAGTCCAGGCGTACCCAGAGCGGATAGCATCATCAATGCTGAAAAGCACATCTGAAATTTCGGGAACGCGCTGCGAAATATATGCAAACAGCGAAGCGTAATGTTTTCTCAATAAATCTCCTGCTTTTGATTTGTCGAGTAACAACATGCCTAAACGGGTTTTGAGATCCGGAGCCTGTTTTGCCATCTCCAATACCGGGAATTTGGCTTTCTGCATCGGACGATATTCCAATGTTTCCAAATCCAATGCAAAACGGTTGACATTACCGGAAGCGTCCTTTTCTTTATAGTAGAATCCCTTTTTGGTCTTGTCTCCCAGGAATTTATTTTCGATCAGGAAGTTTAATACTTTCGATTCTTTCAGGTCCTTTACCATTTGATCATCCGGCAAATTGGCCTGGAGTCCTTTTGTAACATTATATGCAGTATCCAAACCGACTAAATCGCCCAGCTTGAATGTCCCGGTTTTCGGGCGTTCAAGAATAGCACCGGTCAGCGAATCTGCTTCTTCGATAGTAAGACCAAGATCCTGAGCCAATTCCATCACTTTTGCCATGGAGTAAACCCCTATGCGGTTTCCTATGAATCCGGGGGTGTCTTTGCACAATACAGTTTTCTTTCCGAGTATTTTGGATCCGAAAGACATGTAGAAATCGATGATTTCAGGAGCTGTTTCTTTCGTTGGAATAACCTCTAATAAAGGTAAATATCTTGGAGGATTGAAAAAGTGTGTTCCGGCGAAGTGTTTTTTGAAATCGTCGGATCTTCCGTCCAGCATTAAGTGAATCGGAATTCCGGAAGTGTTTGTTGAAACCAGGGTTCCGGGTTTACGGAATTTCTCCACATTTGCAAAAACCTGCTGTTTGATGTCCAACCGTTCGATAACAACTTCGATAATCCAATCCACATCGGCAATTTTTACCATGTCGTCTTCAAAATTTCCTGTTTTAATCCGGGAAGCGAAGGATTTGCGGTAAATCGGGGAAGGATTGGAAGTCAATGCAAACTGCAGTGCTTCATTTACAATGCGATTCCTTACGGGCTTACTATCAATTGTGAGTCCTTTTGCTTTCTCAGCATCGTTGGGTTCTTTTGGAAGGATGTCAAGAAGCAGGACTTCACATCCGACATTGGCAAAGTGACATGCAATTCTGGATCCCATGACTCCGGAGCCTAAAATTGCCACTTTTTTAATGTGTCTGTTCATAATTGATTTTTTATTGAATTCTTTTAATTTAACTGTTCAAAAACTTGTGATAGTATCACTCTGAAGGATTGGAGTCCTCTTCATCCAAAATTTCCTGGATTTGATTGACAACCGATTCGAAAATGTCGATGTGTTCTTTCGGGATACGTTCGATGACTTTATTATTGAATTCGAAAACAACGTCGCGGGCAATGTAGCGCGCTTTTAGTCCTTCTTCTGTTAGGAAAATGCGTACTATCCGTTTGTCGAGTTTATCTTCTTCCCGTCGAATGAACCCTTTTTCTTCCATGGTTTTCAAAGTCCGTGAAAGACTGGTTGGTTCCATTCCCATTCTTGGGCCTAATTGTGTACTTGGGGTGCCTTCCCGATCAATGTGAAGAAGAATAAAACCAACAGACATGCTAATTCCATAGCTGTTTGCTCGTTGGTTGTACATGCGCGACATTTTGTGCCATGTTAATCGAACATCTAAGTCGATGAGGTATTGGGGCTTATTTTGCATACTGTGAACTTGTCACGAATATACAAAATAATATTATGTATGCATAATAAAGTGTGTACTTTTTTTTGAAGGGTATTACCAGAAGTCCGGGTGGCGAAAAACGGTTCCGTTAAATTTAGCAATAATTTTTTGATTTTGGTTATAAACAATTGATTCATAGCGTGCAATTGTTTTTCCGCAGTTGATTTCCTTACAGATTACAAGTAATTCATCATTTACTGCTACCGGTGCAATGTGTGCAATAGAAGTTTCGATACTTACCGCTTTTTGTCCGCGGCTGTTTGCTGCGAAAGCTAAGGCTGAGTCTGAGATAGCGTAGGAGATTCCGCCGTGTGCAGTTTGGTGCCCGTTTACCATTTCGGGACGAACCGTCATGGATAATTTACAATATCCGGGTTCAATTTCAAGAATTCGGATGCCTAACCATTGAGAAAAGGCATCCTTGCTCATCATTTCAGTGACAATATCCTGAGGTGTTCTCATAAGTTAGTCCAAAGATCTGGAAAGTAAAGAGATCATAGCTAAAATCACAATGAACAATTGCGTTGCAGTTTCGTCATCTAAAGTAACACCTTCCGCATCTTCCATCCCGATTTCCATAGCCATAAATTTTACCAGGTCCGGCTGATCTGAAAAATCTTCCAAAATAGTTTCATCTTCACTCTCGAAATACTCATCGAGTAATTGAAAATAAGGTTCTTCGAATTCATCGATTTGTTCATCTGTTACGCTTTTCGGATGCAGTCCGGCTTGGGAATAAGCTTCCAGGACAACCGTGAAATAATAGATCAACAGGCTTTCCAATCCTTCGTTTTGATATTCCTGTGCTGCCGACATAATGTATCCCAAAAGGACAGGTTGTGCAGTTGTTTGTGCTTCCGATAATCTGTCTAATGCGTTATCGTCCAGGCTATCTACTTTTTCGATAGCTGCTTCAATGTGTCCTATGGAGACTTGTGCCATGTGTTTTTGTTTTCCGACAAATGTACTGTAATCTTTAGAGAAATGAGTCTGATAAGAGGATTCATTTACAGAAAATCGTACGCTTAAAAAACTGTAAAAATCAACAAGTTTGCGAATTAGATAAATGCTATCTTTGGCTCATGGCATATTTTACAAAAGATTACCTCGATTTCTTTATTGAACTGGCTGCAAACAACAATAAGGATTGGTTTGATTTAAATAGGAAACGCTACGAAAATTCAGTCAAGAAACCTTTTGCAGATTTTGTTCAGGCTTTTATTGATCATTTGACAAAGTCACATCCTTCATTTAAAGATTTAAAAGCGTCCGAATGTATTTTCCGGATCAACAGAGATATTCGATTCTCTAAAGACAAGACTCCTTACAAGACCATGTGTTCTGCAGTGGTGGCACCAAATGGTAAGAAGTCGAAAAGTATACATGGTGTTTATTTTGAGTTTGGACCGGAAGAAGTGCGTGTCTATGGTGGAGTTTATGAGATTGAAAAAGAGGATTTGTTTTTGCTGCGTGAAGGAATTGCCCACAATCTGAAAGAGTTTAATTCTCTGGTTACAGATAAAGAATTTGTCAAAGTATTTGGCGAAGTTAGAGGAGAACGCAATAAAATTGCTCCAAAAGAATTCAAAGAAGAAGCTGAAAAACAACCATATATTCTCAATAAGCAATGGTACTTCTTTACAAAGTTCGATGCGGAATTGATTTTGCAGGACAACCTCATAGAAACACTGGATCATTGCTTTCAAGTTGGTTTACCGCTTGAAACATTTTTTAATAAATTCATTCAAAGACCATAATTTATGAATAAGTATGTTGGGCTAACATTGTTTGTTGTCCTAGGATTTGGAGCGGTTGCTCAGAAGAAACAATTGACGCTTTCAGATGCGGTAATGCAGCAGAACAGGGCTTTCAGAGATGAACAATGCAATTCAATTACCTGGATACCGGGAACAGATTCTTACGTTTATGTAAGTAACAATTACCAAACCATGTACCAGGCTTCTGTGAAAAAAACAGATCCGGAGCAATTGTTTACGATCCAGGATGTAAATAAAATCCTGGGGTCTCAGTTGTACAATTTTTATGGATTTTCCTTTAAAAATGAGGATGAGCTGGTGTTAACAGATGGGAATAATTATTATTTGCTGAATCTGAAATCAAAAATTGGGTCTAAGTTGGCTACTGTTTCGGATGGAGGTGCCGGTGCCGAGTATGAAATGACAAGCGGAAGTGTTGCATATACGGTTGAGAACAACTTGTGGATCGTTAACTCAAAAGGTGAAAAGATCGCTGTCACATCCAATACGGATAAAAATATTGTTTCCGGACAAACGATCGCCCGTAGTGAATTCGGGATCTCAGACGGTATTTTCTGGTCCGGAAAAGGGAATTATCTGGCGTTCTATCAAAAAGATGAAACGAATGTGAAGGAATATCCTTTGGTAGATGTTACAAAAGTTCCTGCTGAATTAATGAGTATTAAGTATCCAATGGCCGGTCAGGGTTCGGAAAAACCGAAAGTGGGAATTTATTCTGTTTCGGATAAAAATACTGTTTATATCTCCCCAAAAGGAGCGGCAGACAGTTATCTTACAAACCTAAGCTGGACACCGGATGAGAAATATGTTTTGATTGCTGAAGTAAATCGTGAGCAAAATCATATGTGGCTGAATCAATATGATGCAAAAACAGGAGCATTTGTCAAGACTATTTTAGAAGAACAGCATGAAAAATGGGTGGAACCGGAACATCCTGCGTTTTTTCCAACGGCGAACTCTAATAATTTCGTGTGGATCTCTGAAAAGGACGGGTTTAATAATTTGTACTACTATTCGATAGACGGCACTTTGATCAAGCAATTGACGGCGAACAAGTTTGTTGCGAAAGAGATTTTGCAATCAATTAATAAAGGGAAAGAAATTGTTTTTGCTGCAACCGGGACAAGCCCATTAAATACCCTGTTCTATGCCGTTGATTTAAATGGAAAGCAGCGTTGTCTGACATTGGAAGAAGGAACACATGGAATTGTGATCAACGATATGGGGACATATATTATCGATCAATACTCTTCACACTCAGTTCCGGGAAAGGTTGAATTAAAAACAATTACAGGCAAAATCACCAAAACACTTTCTGTTTCAAAAAACAAGTTGGCCGATGTGCAGATCGGTACGGCAGATATCGGTCAAATCAAAGCGGAGGATGGTTCTGCCTTGTATACAAGATTGATCAAGCCAAGTAATTTTGATTCGAGTAAAAAGTATCCGGTGATGGTTTATGTTTACGGAGGGCCTCATGCACAGATGATCACCAATTCCTGGTTAGACGGAGCCAACTTATGGATGTACTGGATGGCAGAACAAGGTTACCTGGTATTTACACTGGATAATCGTGGATCCGGGGAGCGGGGTTTTGCTTTTGAAAACCAGATTCACCGCCAATTAGGGAATGTTGAGATCAAGGATCAAATGAAAGGAATTGACTATTTGAGATCATTGCCGTACGTAGATACCTCGCGTTTTGCGGTTCATGGATGGTCATTTGGAGGTTTTATGACAACATCCTTAATGTTGAAGCAGTCCGGAACATTTAAAGTTGGAGTTGCGGGTGGCCCGGTTACAGACTGGAAATATTACGAAATAATGTATGGTGAGCGTTACATGGACCGTCCGGAAGAAAATGCCAAAGGATACGAAGAAGCGTCTTTATTTACACATGCAAACAAACTAAAAGGAGATTTGTTGTTAATTCATGGAACAGTGGATGACGTAGTAGTTCCCCAGCATAATGATGCACTGATCAAGAAGTTCATAGATCTTGGAATTCAGATTGACTTTTTCCACTATCCGATGCATAAACACAATGTGATTGGAAAAGACAGGGTGCATTTAATCCAAAAGGTACTGGATTACATCATTGAACATAATAAGTAATTCAATATTTTAAGAGGGAAGTAATATTCCCTCTTTTTTTTGGAAAACCAAAAAATATGACTAGATTAGTCATGTAAAATATTGTCAATAATGAAAGAGGTGATTCAAAAGGCTAGGAAATCAAAAGGAATGCGCTCTCGCGAACTTGCAAGTTTGCTTGGAGTCGATCAATCCTTAATTAGCAAATTTGAAAACGGGAAGCGGCTGCCAACTGAATCACAACTTGTTCAGATCTCAAATATTCTTTCTATCAACCTGGATGATTTAATGAAAGCCTGGTTAATGGAAAAGGTTTTGTCTGAGGTAAAGCAATATGCCTTTGCAGATGAGGTTTTGTCCATGGTTCAGGAAGAACTGGCAAGTTATTATCCCAAAAGAAAATTTGAAGATTTATCCATTGAAAAAACTTTAGGGGAAATAGATGAATTAAAGCGTCAACTGGATCAAATCAGAGAATTTGAAAATCATCGGATTACTGAAGCTTTGGAGTTGGAATACACTTTTGAGAGCAATCGGATAGAAGGAAATACCTTAACCCTTCGTGAAACAGATCTTGTAATTAACAAAGGATTAACTGTTTCCGGAAAGAGTATGAGAGAGCATTTGGAGGCAATTAATCACGGAGATGCAATTCACTACGTAAAGGAATTGATTTCCAAAGAAGCTGTACTTACAAAAAAAGAAGTTTTAAGCATTCATAATTTAATTCTCCGGGGGATAATTCCCGAAGAAGCCGGAAGATATAGAAGGATTCAGGTAATGATTCAGGGAAGTGGTCATATGCCGCCTGCCCCTTATCTGGTAGAAAAGCAAATGGAAGATTATTTCATTTGGTATGAACGAAACAGGTTGAGTTTGCATCCAATAGTATTAGCTGCGGAAATGCATGAACGCTTAGTAACCATTCATCCTTTTATAGATGGGAACGGAAGGACATCTCGTTTGATTATGAATATGATCCTATTGCAACACGGATTTGTAATCGCAAACATCAAAGGCGATAATACTTCTCGTTATAGTTACTACGAGGCACTTGATGAAGTTCAAACTTCCGGAAATAAAGATGCTTTCATTCGTTTTATCGCTGAGGTTGAAAAACAAAGCCTGGAAAGATATCTTTCTATTTTGAAATAAAGGTATGTTTTGTTAGGAATAGCACCGATTATTCTGTTCAGATAGGAATCATTTCCTTTTTGAATCTTATCTTTGTTACAAAATAAATTCCCAATATGGCAGATATTCTTTCGAAGACCATAAGCTCTACTATGAAGACAAGCAAAGATGTTTTGTTGAAAGCGTTCCGATTAATGGCTACAGCAAAAACATTAGCTGAGAAATATGAGGCAAATAAAGAAGTTACAGCAAAATATGTTCATGCTACCTCCAGAGGACATGAAGCGATCCAGCTCGCTGTTGGTTTGCAGTTAAAACCTCAAGACTGGGTTTCGCCATATTATCGTGATGATAGTATTTTATTGGGTATTGGTATGACTCCCTATGAGCTGATGCTGCAGGTTTTTGCCAAAAAAGACGATCCGTTTTCAGGTGGAAGAACTTACTATTCACACCCTTCTTTGAAACGCGATGATATGCCGAAGATTCCTCATCAGTCTTCTGCAACCGGTATGCAAGCCATTCCAACTACTGGAATTGCTATGGGGATTCAATATAAAGAAAAAACAGGTCTTGCTGAAGACTTTAATGGCGAAAACCCGGTTGTCGTTTGTTCTCTGGGAGATGCTTCCTGTACAGAAGGAGAAGTTTCCGAAGCATTTCAAATGGCTGCTTTAAAACAATTCCCGATTGTTTATTTGGTTCAGGATAACGGATGGGATATTTCGGCAAATGCTACTGAAACAAGGGCGCAGGATATCAGCTATTATGCCCAGGGATTTAAAGGGATTGAAGTAAGGACAATAGATGGAAGTGATTTCGATTTATCTTATCAAACTGTTCAGGAGGTTTTTGAAATTGTAAGAAAAGAAAGAAGACCCTTTATTATTCATGCGAAAGTTCCGCTTTTAGGTCATCATACTTCAGGTGTCCGAAAAGAATGGTATCGAGATGATTTGGAAGAGGCTGCAACACGTGATCCATATCCGAAGTTGAAAGAAATCATTCGCGAACTTGAAGGAGATGCGGAGGTTATTAATGTAGAGGCTGATGTACGCAAGTTGATAGATGAAGAGTATGAAAAAGCGCTAAATGCCGAAGATCCTGCACCTGCAAGCGTTACAGATTTTATTTTTGCTCCATCCCCGGTTACGGAAGAGAAAGGTGAACGCGAACCTGCAGGGAAGAAAAAAACGGTCATGGTTGACAGTGCATTATTTGCTGTTCGTGAGATCATGTCTGAACACCCCGAAGCACTGCTTTACGGCCAGGACGTTGGAGGGCGCTTAGGAGGAGTTTTCAGAGAAGCTGCAACCCTTGCACAAACATTTGGAGACGATCGTGTTTTCAATACTCCGATCCAGGAAGCATTTATTATCGGTTCCACAGTTGGTATGTCGGCTGTTGGATTAAAACCGTTCGTAGAGGTTCAGTTTGCGGATTACATTTGGCCGGGGCTAAATCAGTTGTTTACTGAAGTTTCGCGTTCCAATTATTTGTCTAACGGAAAATGGCCTGTTAGCTGCGTGATCCGCGTTCCAATCGGGGCTTACGGATCTGGTGGACCTTATCATTCTTCCAGTGTGGAATCCGTTTTGGCAAATATCCGTGGAATAAAAGTGGTTTATCCTTCTACGGGAGCAGATTTGAAAGGTTTGCTGAAAGCAGCTTATTACGATCCGAATCCGGTGGTAATTCTGGAGCACAAAGGATTGTATTGGTCGAAAATTGCTGGAACAGAAGGAGCAATGTCTATTGAACCGGATGAAAACTACATCATCCCGATCGGTAAAGCACGTATCGTGCAGGAAGCTTCAACTACGGCGATAGAAAAAGGTGAATCTTGCGTCGTTATTACTTATGGTCGTGGGGTTTACTGGACTCTGGAAGCTTCCAAACAGTTTGAAGGGAAAGTTGAGATTTTGGATTTGCGTTCTATCAATCCACTGGATATGGAAGCTGTTTCATCTTCCGTAGAGAAGCATGGAAAAGTATTACTGGTAACAGAAGAATCTGTTGAAGCGTCCTTCACGCTTGGTTTGGCTGGACGAATCCAAAGAGATTGTTTCCAATCGTTGGATGCTCCGATAGGTTTAGTAGGTGCAATAGATACCCCCGCTATTCCATTGAATTCAACATTGGAGGCGGAGCTGTTGCCGAATGCCGATAAAGTTCAGGCAGCTCTTGAAAAACTGTTAACATATTAGGTGTCCGGATCCTATTGGGTTTAGCCAGGGATTTGTATTTTGTAAACAATTCTGATTTTATAAGTAATTGATTTTTTAAAGAAATCGATTTCAGAAGGACTTACTTTTATATAGAGAAAGTCTATGAAAATCGGAAGTATACATACAGTAGGTGCAATTGCACAATTTTTGGGCAGGAAAGTAGTTGGGGATGCATCCCTGATTGTTACCGGAATCAATGAAATCCATCGGGTGGAACCGGGAGATTTGGTTTTTGTAGACCACCCGAAATACTACGATAAAGCTGTGAATTCGGCAGCATCTTTTATTCTGATCGACAAACCAGTGCCGGTTCCGGAAGGGAAAGCATTGATTATCTCACCGCAGCCATTTGACGATTACAATAAACTCACTAAAAAGTTTTCGCCTTACAGACCACAAATGTCTATGACCGGAGAAAATTGTCAGATTGCGGATTCAGCGCATCTTTCTCCTAATTGTTTTATCGGTCATGATGTAATTATCGGGGAGAATGTGACCATTCATCCGGGAGCCTATATTGGTGATGGTACCGTTATAGAAGAAAATGTAATTATTGGCCCTAATGCGGTGATCGGACACTATGCTTTCTATTATAAAAAGAAGCCTGGCGGTTATGATCGTATGCACAGCTGTGGTTTTGTTTACATCGAAAGAAATGTAGAAATAGGGGCCGGATCAACTATTGATGCAGGTGTTAGCGCAATTACACGCATCGGTGAAGGGACCAAAATCGATAATTTAGTACAGATCGGTCACGATACCATTATTGGAAAGAACTGCCTTTTTGCTTCCCAGGTTGGAATTGCAGGCTGCTGCACAATTGGTGACCATGTTACTTTATGGGGTCAGGTAGGCTGTGCTTCAGGAATTACAATTGGAGACGGGGTCGTAGTCCTGGCTCAATCCGGAATCGGGAAAGACCTGGAAGCCGGAAAAACCTATTTCGGCAGTCCGTGTGATGAAGCGAAAATAAAAATGCGAGAATTGTTTACTTTAAAAAATCTGGCAGAGTCGGGGAATAAGCAATGAAAGTCGAAACCCGCATAGCGAATTTAGAATCACAGGTTGAATTGGGGGAGTTCCGATTGAATTCTCTGTTGGAACTAACACGTGCAATTGCCACTAATCAAAGTATTGAACAGATTGTACGCATGTTTGAATTCGTAATGCGCGAGCAATTAGGCTTTGACCACTTCTTGTTATTTAATAAAGAAAATGATTGGAGTCCGCTGTTGAAAGTAGGACTAAAAAGTAAGCTTAAGGATATTGCTATCGAAAAAGAGTTGTATCGTTTTCGGGAAATTACAGTCATTGAATCCAGTTATTCTGCGATCATTGATGAATTTGATATCATTGTTCCGGTCTTTCACAAAGACAAGCCACTTGCTTATTTGTTGATTGCCGGTATTGAGCGTTACGGAGTCAGGAAGTCGGAAACACTAGCTGATATGCGATTTGTTCAGACATTGACAAATATGGTTGTGATGGCCATTGAGAACAAACGGATGGCGCGTGAGGAATTAAAACGGGAACGTTTGAAAAAGGAACTCGAAGTTGCCTCCGAAATGCAAAAACTGCTTTTTCCGTCAGATTTACCTTCGAATAAACAAATGGATATATCCGCAAAGTATATTCCGCGCCATGAAGTTGGAGGAGATTATTATGATTTTATTCCGCTTGGGGATAACAAGTATGTAATTTGTATTGCAGACGTGAGCGGAAAGGGAATCAGTGCGGCTATGTTAATGGCTAATTTCCAGGCTACGATCCGCACATTTTACTCAACGGTTTACCAAATTCGTCCTTTTTCCCTGGAATTTCTGATCGAGGAATTGAATAAGAAGGTCATGACAAGTGCGAAAGGAGAAAAATTCATCACATTTTTCATTGCGGTTTACGATGCAGAAACCCGTGAATTGAATTACGTGAATGCCGGTCACAATCAACCGATCATTACCAATGGAAAAGAGAAGAAGTTGTTAGATATCGGGTGTGTAGGGTTAGGTATGTTTGATGAAATGCCATTTATACAAGTAGGAAAAGAAGTCCTGAAACTGAATACAACTTTGATTCTTTACACCGATGGGGTGGTGGAGTTGGAAAATGAAAAAAATGAACATTTCGAATTAGAGCGTCTGATTAAGATCTACCATAATTTCTACCGCTTGAGTATGGAGGATATGAATAACATCGTTTTTTCCAAATTGGATGAATGGCGCGGAAACCGCAAATTGGTAGATGATACGGCGATATTTTCCTGCAGGTTCTTCTGAGGCTTTCGGACATTTATTATTTAAATGTTGAAGAATCATACAAATTGCATTAATTACTAAGTTTCAGGATACTTATCGAAAGTGTTGCTTGACTGTGCTAACGTTTGTCAATATCGAAAGCGTTTCTTTCTCTTACCTCATTAAGTACATCTTCCCGAAATTCTTCTTGAAATATTGGTCTGCACCTGATTCTCGCTGTTTAATATCTTCCCCGTTGATTTTAGCCATTACCTGGTAGAGGTAAACGCCATTTGCCAGCTGATCACCAAATTCATCCTTGCCATCCCACGCATATTCCGAAATGTTTCGCCCGATCCGGATCAATCCCATTTCGTCTTCCGTAATTTCTCTTACCACACGCCCCGAAACAGTCATAATTCGTATGATGATATTGTCCGGAACCTCAGTTCCCGTTAGCGTGAATACAAATCGCGTACTTGTAGAGAATGGGTTCGGATAATTCATCATTTGAGTGATCGAAGATTCCCGGATTACTTCAAAATTTACTTTGTATTCATAATCTCCCGAAATGTTTCCCGATCTGTCTGTTCCCTGTACAAAAAGTTGGTAGATCCCGTCCTGTAGGAATTCTTTCGGATAAACAATCCTGAATTTCATGTTTTGTCCGTTTGCCGGATACCACTGCATGATGGTATTTCCGTTGCCATCAATAAACGGAATGCGTTTTTGAACTCCGTCAGGTCCGGTCATATAAATCCCAAATAGTGTAGTATCACTGATGTTATCCATAATCAGATAAGGGTTGTCATCTTTCAGTGTGATTAAAATTTCACTTGTAGGATCAATAATATCACCGTTTAAGATATGTTGACCATTGAAAGTTACGTCAAGGATTGGATTTTTATTGTCTTCTACCACAAAAATCGGAAGCTGCAGGATGTTGTTGTAATGGTATTGTTCAAGCTGATCTGTTTGGACCAGTGAACCGTTTACATAGGGGTTAACCTCCATCCACAAGATATTATAACCTGGTCGTGCTATTGAACTAAACTGAATGGTATCTCTCAAAACCTGGTGGGTTCGCAAAGAATCCTGCCGAGGATATGGAATGATGTGTTTGATGTGCTGTTGATCCTCCAGCCAGTAATCAATCAACAGAGAGTCCATATCAAATTCGCTTACATTTACTACATCTACGGCAAAAGCATAATCTTGTCCTTCATATAAAGTATCACCACCCACAGATGCAAAATATCCGGATGATCCGTCAATGGCAGCTTCCGGAACCGGCTGATAAAGGACATGAATACGGTCAATCTGGGCCGGTGTTAAATTTGTTTTGTCTGAATTATAAATCCCGATCTTGATCCTTGGATAAATTGCTGCATCAACTAGATTATTTAAGTTAATGATGGAATCTAAGGGGGTGAACATGGTATCAATGGTAGCGATCAGGTCATTGGTAACACCGTACTTCTCTATAAAAATACGTACACTATCTGTCGATGGGGATTCAAGTGAATCTCTTCTCCAATAAATAGTTTCCCATTCAAGCGCGGGTCCAATTTGAGGAGTTTTTTCTATACCGAGATAATCGGGTTTATAAACATTTGCATTCAGCTGAAGTCTCAAACCTGGTTCCGCAGCTGTAGGAAAGTTTTGGGCATCTTGTGGCCATAGTTTAATCTGGTTGTGCGCCAGTGTCCCTTTTTTGAAAAATACTGCAAATGGAGCCTCGGGGTTTGTTCCATTAATTTGAGGGAAGCCCAGATTCTGAAAAAGTGTATATGTAGCCGGAGAAATTGTATTCCAATCCGAATAATAAGTTTTGATAGGAGTATATATAATGACATAATTACTGTCAGGGATCCCATTTTCAATCATGTTGATAAAGTTCGCCATTGATACGGCGCTGGTCTGGTCGAATAGAAAGAACTTTTCAAATCGATCTCTGAAGCCGGGAGGAGCGTTGTTGTTTACATTTCCGAAATTCATGGAGGGATCATCGTTGCTATGATCCGAATCACCGTTTCCGCATCCCGGGCAATGTGTTTTCCATGGTTCCAGCGAAATCGGGTCAAGTACTGCTACAAAAATGTGAGGTGAAGATCCATAGGTAGCGTATTCCTTCAGGTCATTATCAAGGGACCAGCCATTATAAGCGGAGCCGAAGTTGAAGACATCAATTGTAACCTTGTGAAGTTCATTAGGCACGAAATCTCTGGTTCTTGCATTTCGATTGTAAAGAATACTTGAAAAACTATTATTCTTAAACTGGAAAAAATGATCCTGTCCCCATCCTCGCTTTCCGGGGATGTACTGGAAGGAGAATTCAGACCAGCTGGGAACCACACTGTCTACTGCAACTCTCCAGAAATAAACAGTACTGTCGGTGCATGTTAACGGGAAAGGAGATCCAAAAGCGGATAACCATTGATTTGGCTGTACATATTTCACACCACCCAATCCGGTTACGGAAAAACGTCTGAGTTGCGGGCTGTCATAAGTATCGGTTGTATCCAGTTCGAAACGATAAGTCCTCATCCCGGCTATCGGATTAATGGTTGAGGCTTTTACTGTTACCGTATCATAAGGAACGACGGCGTAATTATAAGGCCAGATTGGAAGCATTCCGTCAATATTCAGAAAGAAGTTTGCACTTGCCTGATTGTTTGATGTTTCCTCGAATTGTTCATTATGAGCGTTGGGAATATCCACAGAAACAGTAAATGTATTTACTCCGCCGCTGATTGAAGGTTGCAGCGGAAATTTCCGTTTGATGACCGTATCGTAATTCAAACGAGGTAAGAATAACGTTTTCATGGAGTCAATAGCAGTTCCCGGAAAGTTTCTACGGATTTCTACATAAACCGGCTCCTGGATCGATTTTCCGAGATTGCGTATGGTAAAGGTAAGTTCAACGCTGTCAACGGAAAGATTTACATTACTAGGGCTCAGGTTTAGATCAGAAACTTGGATATCGATTTCAGGAGCTGTGCTGTAATTGACTTTGAGCATTGGATCTCCGTGCAGGGTCATTTGAGTACATGCCGATTCCTGGTAAACGGACCCGTCAGATAAAGTAGGCGCATATTGGCTGTAAATCTGCTGAATGGTGCTTTTAATTTGAGAACCAAATGTTTTTCCATAATTCTTATATGAAAACTGTTTGTATAGTTCAGTCGAATAAATGGCAAGCGGGGAGTCATACCCCACAGATATTGTTGATAAAAAGGCAATTGCACCTTCATTCGGAATGTTAATGAAATTTTCAGAAGTGGAGGTTCCCGATTTGAAAATATTTCCATTGTAACAAGAGTTTCCGATAACAATCGGGTATTTCCCAAAATTGTTCCAGTTGCTAGGTTCGTCTATATTGATCTCAAAGCCATTGTTGGAAGCAGCGGCGTGGCCAAAGAAATTCATGATAGAGACACCATCCTCAATTTTTTGAGTGACAGATGTCACTACATTCGGATCAAGCGGGTTGCTGGAAGTTTTAAAATAATTGGTCACATTTCCGGCAAAGACTGTGTCTTCTACAATATTCTTCATGCCGTTCATATAGCTTTGGAAGAATGTTTGTTGTTGTATGTCAGATCCACCTACGAAATGGAGTATTTGTTTCTGCCATTTTTTAGTGGCAGAATAATTGAGGCCGACATTGTTTTGAGCGTCTTCGTATTGTTCTATCTTGGACAAGTAATTTTCTACTTCCGCATTGGTTGTCATGGAAAGTCTGCCAGTAGGGACCAATGGTTCCCATGTTGTTGGACTGAGCAGGCAGGCTGTTGTGGCAACATCACTTGCCGGATATCCCATTGGCGGAACCAGGCAGTTTGCAAAAGCCGTTGGATCATAACGGGTTTCACCAACGGTTATCCCTTTTCCGATCAACAATAAACCTTCCGGTTTTTGCGTGCTGTTGTCATAGATAAAATCTACAAAACGACGAATTGCGATCGGATGTTTGATGATACCACTTGAAAATTGAAGGTATAATTCTTCGATATTTGCCGAAAGTACATTGTGAGATCCTCCGGCGGTTGATGAACGATAGCCCTCAT
Source organism: uncultured Fluviicola sp. (assembly GCA_966248825.1). Lineage (GTDB taxonomy): Bacteria > Bacteroidota > Bacteroidia > Flavobacteriales_D > Crocinitomicaceae > Fluviicola. The sequence continues at coordinate 36,077 of CBINBC010000008.1, read as the reverse complement.
AAGAATCTTTACTGCTTGCAAGCGATGGATGATAAACAAAAATAAGCGCTGAATCAATATTCGTGGTGCTGAAATCCGTGAAAGTACCTGTTCCGTTTACGGGCGTTAACAGCCCAATGGGAATGGCATTATTCATGTCAACAGCGATTACCTCTGTTTCATTGCTCCAGGTATTGTTAGGGATAATAAACTGGAATGCTCCTCCTGTATAAGCCGGAATTTCGTATCTCGGAACAGACCCGAAGCTTAAGATCAAAGGGGCAGATGCAACCAGGTTGGTCAGGTCAACACGACTTTTTACATTCCCGTTTTGAACGAAGAACCGGTCTGATGTCTGACCGTATGAGTGCGGAAGCCTTGGATAGGACAGCATTACATAAGTAAATACCTGTCGGTCAATCGCAATATTTAAATCCGCAATAATTTCATGATTAATAGGTGTTATACCATTTGTCAGGTCGGTTGCCTGGAATTGCCTGATCACTTTTACCTGATTGTGATTTCTGTATACTGTATCGATCATCAGTAGATTGGCAGAGCCGAATGTGAGCCTGGTGTGATGGTTTGGGGCCTGAGGTTGTGCAGTTTGAGCTTCAGAGGTGGCGGAAATTCTGCATTCTACTTTGACAGGTAATGCTCCCGGACCGGTATATACATTTGGAGTTTCAACGCCGATACTTGATGAGACGTTCGCAGTTGAGGCAGAAATTTCCGGCAGACCGAAACCTTCTCCTTTGGAATAAATAGATCCGGACGCTTCGCCGTAAACAACCCCTTCACAATAGCCGCTTCCGTAACGGCTTCTGAACTCGTAACGTACGAAGTCACTTGGCGTATAGTTGGAGTAGTTTTGGTCCGGCTGAAGAGCGAACCTGAGTCCGCTGCCTGAATTTTTCCAGGAGAAAAAATAAGTGATCGTGTCGTTGATCAAACTATATCCAGGATTGGCCATTAGTCCCGGATTCGGATACATGAGGGAATCAAGCCAGCCATCGTTTTTGTAAGCGTAGAATAAGAAATAATCTCCCGGATCAAAGGAGTTGTCACCATTGTCGACCATGTATAGCGGAACCTCTTTGTCTTTTCCGAAAATCTGGAAGCTCGATGGATTAATGCCCGAGACCGGAACTCCGTTATTGCTTAGAGCAGCATAATCGATTTTATATAAACCGGTCTGAACAATTTTAAATCCGTAGAATTTTTGGGAATAATCAATCCATTCATTCCCATAGGGCTGACTCCACGCAAGAACAGGAAAAAAAATTAGTAGTATTAAGTAGAGTTTTTTCATAGGCTCTTCTTATTCATCTGTTTTCATCGCATTTTTAGGTTTATTCAGTGCAAGTCGTAATGAAATGACATGTGAGTACAATGCTGTTGAGGCATCACCGATATCCGTAAACGCGTAATCTAAATATACGGCTTTAATATGTAATCCAATACCAATGTTTGGTTGAATGGTTAATTTCTTTGAGTCGTCAAAGTTTTTGATATACTGCATATTGGAAATTCCGCCGCGAAGAGTAACCAGGTCCTTAAACCCGAAGGCAATTCCTACATGCGGATCGAAACTGACCACATTTGTTTTAATGATGGTATTTCGTTTACCGTCCGTTGTCATGTCTAAATCCAGTTCTCCGGAAACATAAAGGCCTTTTTTACCTAATGGCTGTTTGTAATATGTTCCCAGGATTAATCGCGGAAGGGTCAATTCCAGTCCGTTTCTTGGAATTTCGTTTCCGGTAAGTGTAAACACTTCTTTCGTTTGATCATCCAATGTGAAAATCCAGGCGTTGAATGTGGAAGTAACATCGCGAAGCACGGCTCCGAATTTCAGGCGTTCGTTTTTCTCGTAAGTTGCTCCGGCATCCAGACCGAATCCCCATGATTTTGCGAAATCACCCACTTTCCGGTAGATTACTTTGAAGTTTCCTCCCAGCGATAACCCCGGAACCTTGGTTTTGCGGGCGTATGAAAACAAAAAAGCGTAATCTGCTGCTGTAAAGGTTGTAATCTTGTCGTAATCGATGCGGCCTTCATTGTCAATGAGTTGGGTGGTGTTTGGAATATCATCCACCGCAAAGCGGATAACCGACAAGCCAACCGTACTTTTTTCATCGATCTGATGGGCCAACCCTAAATAATCGTATTTGGCAATTCCGGCAAAGTATTCCGAGTGCATCAAACCGATGTCCAGCCATTTATTGGTGCGTGCCAAACCGGCCGGATTCCAGTAACCGCTGTTCACACCGCTTGTTTGGGCAACAACTGCATTGGAAAGCCCCAGAGCATCCGCTCCGATACCGATTGCTAAGAATTCATTGGAATATTTCGGTGCTAACGAACCTTGTCCGAATGACAGGAAAGAGCAAGCAGTAATGCAAACAATTAGGTAAAATTTCATAGTATACAAGTTCCTCACGATTGCTATTAACTGCATCTTTTATAAAAAATTGTGTATCCCGATGGTTTAATGATAAAATCGAAGTGTAAATTTACACCTTTTTGAAAGATTTAAACTAACAAAATATTCATTTACCGGATGAAAATGTTCAATATACCTAATTTGATCACTGCCAGCAATATGCTTTGCGGAGTCTTTGCAATCATCCTGGCTTTTGCGGGAAGAATTGATATCGCACCGTACTTTATTTTTTTGGCGGCTATTCTTGATTTTTTCGACGGATTTTTAGCCCGCATCCTGAAACAACAGGGAGAACTGGGGAAACAACTGGATTCTTTGGCGGATATGATTTCGTTTGGTTTGGCTCCGGGGATTATCATGATGATGGTTTTGATCTTGTCATTTGCACCAAAGGATTTGTTGTCACTGTCTGGTGAGTGGGCGATGAATATAGATATGCATGATTTTAAAGCCCAATCTCTGGTTGATGAAAACACCTTTAATGTTTTTTCTTCCATTTCAATTTCAACATGGTTCTCTCAATTTTGGGGTATGGGTTCTGTGAATCTTTGGCCTTTTTTTGCCTTAATAATCCCATTCTTCTCCTTATTCCGCCTGGCAAAATTCAACATCGACACCCGTCAATCAGAGTCATTCATTGGCTTGCCAACTCCGGCAAACACCATTTTTTTCATGGCGTTCCCTTTATTGCTTTCCCAATATGGCGGAACAACAGGTTGGGAACACGATCTGATTATGTGGCTCATTCAACCGGTGGTTTTGATCCCGGTCATTGTGGTGATGTCGGTGCTTTTGGTTTCCGAACTTCCTTTATTTGCCTTGAAATTCAAGCATTTTAAATGGAAAGGGAACGGTACACGCTATGTTTTCTTAATAAGTTGTGGAATACTTATTTCAACTTTATTGATTTGGTCCATTCCAATTATTGTACTTTTGTACCTGATATTATCATTTATTCAATACATTCTTCGAAAAAATCGAGCACATGAAATTCAAAGCTGAAATCGATGTGATGCCATTAGAGGCATTGTTAGACCCACAAGGGAAAGCAGTTACTAACAGTATGCCTACAATTGGTTTGCCTGAAATTACAGGTGTACGAGTTGGAAGACACGTACGTCTTTTTGTGGATGCACCTTCCAAAGAAGCAGCAACAGAGAAAGTTGAATTGGCTTGTAAGAAATTACTTTCAAACCAAATCATGGAAAGTTACTCATACATCGTTGAGGAGGCGTAAGCCATGAACTTCCTCGGCAAGAATCACATTGGTTACCAGGCTAGCGCTTTTGGTAACCATGTTTTTTTTGGAATAGACCCCAAAAACAACCAACCATTTGAAACCCCTTTCCACCAGGCCTCACCCGAAGAAGTGGACGAGGCACTTGTGAAATCACAGGAGGCTTTTGAAGTTTATCGCTTAATTCCAATCGAAAAACGCGTTCAGTTCCTGAAAGCAATTTCAGAAAAGCTGAAAGCAAATAAGGAAATCCTGATCCATTGGTTTTGTGCAGAAAGTGGTTTGCCGCAAGATCGGGCAGAAGTGGAGTTTACACGTTCTTGTTTCCAGTTTGAATATTATGCGAAAGCCGTTGAAACAGGCTATGCATTGGAAATAAAACTGGATGCGGCTGATCCGGATAGAAAACCGAATCCAAAACCTTCCTTAACCAAAATGAATATTCCTGTTGGACCTGTAGTAGTGTTCGGCGCGAGTAATTTCCCGTTTGCTTATTCTACTTTGGGAGGTGATGTGGCTTCAGCACTTGCAGCGGGTTGTACGGTAATCGTAAAAGCTCATGCCATGCATCCGCACACCAGTTCGATTTCTGCTCAACTGATCCTGGAAACAGCGAAAGAACAAGATATGCCGGATGGAATCCTCTGTCACTTGCTGGCGGAAGATTTTACAGTTGGCCAACAATTAGTACAAGATCCACGTGTAAAAGCAGTCGGATTTACCGGAAGTATCGGAGGTGGAATGGCACTTCAGAAATTGATCAGCGAACGCAAAGAACCAATTTCGCTGTATGCAGAAATGGGAAGTTCCAATCCTGTTACGGTTACTAAAAACGCTTTGGAGAAACACGCTTCTGAAATCGGGAAACAGATCAGTGCATCGGTTTTGTTAAATGCAGGGCAGTTTTGTACTTCTCCCGGGTTGCTTTTTATAGAAGAAACCGCAAATTTCAACGCTTTTAAAGATGAACTTGTTCTTGCCTTTTCTCAAAGTGAATTACAATGTATGTTACATCCTGGGATTTCAAAACGCTATTTTGAACGGGTGAAGGAACATGCCGCATTGGTAGATGTGATCTATGCAGGAAAGCGCGAAGGAAATTTCATTCAGCCTACTTTGGCAGAAACCACTGCTGCGAATTTTCTGGCAAATCCTCATATCCAGGAGGAGATTTTCGGTTCTTACCTGACCATAGTGAAGTGTTCCGATGAAGTTGAGTTAAGGATGTGCCTGCAGTTATTGGAGGGGCAATTGACCAATAGCCTCTATGCGGAGGCCGAAGAAATCAATCGCTTTCTGCCTGTTCTGACGGCAAAATCCGGACGTATAATCTACAATGGCGTGCCAACGGGGGTAGAGGTGAGCTTTGCCCAGCAGCACGGCGGACCGTTCCCAAGCAGTCTAAATTCCTATTTTACTTCCGTAGGCTGGGATGCGATCAAACGTTTCCAGCGACCGGTTACATTTCAAAACTTCCCGCAAGAATTTATTTCTAAAAAGGTGGAACTCAATGAAAACGTTCGTTTTTTACATTTTCTTAACGGAAAATACGAATAAACGTATTGGTGAGTCGAATTAAAAACACTTTATTTGTCCTGATGAATTCCCTATCGTTCATTAGTTCTATTGTTATATTTGTATTTAAATTTTAGATTATGTCAGAAGAATCAGGCTCAAAGAAAAACATGACACCGGCACTAACAGCGATTATTGTTTTGTTGGTTGTGTTATTAGGAACGATGACTTATTTGTGGAGTTCAAAAAACGGTGCTTTGAAAGAAGCAACGAAGAAAAATGAAGAGCTTCAAGCGGACATCGAAGAAATGAACAAAATGATGGCTCCGTTCTTAGGGAGTGAAACCACCAACGACTTGATGTCGGATTTCACCAATATGATGGATACATATGATGCGTTAATGAAGAAAGATGCATCTAAATCTGATAGCTTGAATGCGCAGAAAGACAAGATTCAGGGATTGATGACTGAGTTGGAAACAGCGAAAAAGAATGGTCGTGTAACAGCATCATTGATTGCGAAGTTGAAGCGTGAAAATGAAACACTGCGCCAGATTATGATCAGTTATGTAAAACAGATCGATCAGTTGAATACCATGAACCTGAAGCTGACTTCAGAATTGGATGAAACTTCCTCGCAATTGGCAGAAACGCAGACAGAACGTGATACCTATAAGGGGCAGGCTGAGCAAAGTGCCGAGCAGGTTCGTAAAGGTTCGAAACTCAATGCGTATGGTTTCTCATCAACAGGTTTGCGCATGAAGTTGAATGATACAACCGAACCGACAACGAAAGCTCGTAACTGTGTTCAGGCGAAATCAACGTTCACAATCGGTGAGAATAATATCGCATCAGCAGGTGATCGTACGGTTTACATGCAGATCATTGATCCGGATGGTAAAACATTGCAAGGTCGTTCAGGCGGTACCGGAAGTGCTATTGATGGAGGAAACTTCGTTTATTCAGCTAAGCGTGATATTCAGTATGGGAATAAGGCGGTTGACGTAACCATTTTCTACGATTTCAATGGTGAAGAGCCGGTAAAAGGAAATTACAAAGTTAAAATCTACTGCGACGGTCAGGTTATCGGTTCCGATAGCTTTACGTTAAAGTAATTAAATAAAGAAATGTTGGCTCCGGAATTATTTTTTTAATTCCGGAGCTAACTGTTAAAAAGGAATAAACGTTGAAACGTTTTAGGTAAATTAGTCGGACTGAAGTCCAATTTTTAAAGTTAGGTAAATGACAAATATTTTTATCGCAAATCTCGATTGGGAGATTACATCGGAGGATTTGCAAGCAACGTTTTCAGCGTTTGGTGCGGTTCACTTGGCTCACGTAGTGTTTGATGCCAAGACAAAACAGTCTAAAGGCTTCGGATATGTCGAAATGGAAAGTGCGGAAGAAGCAATCAATGCTATTCAGGCGCTGAATGGTTTCGAAGTAAACGGGCGTAAACTGGACGTGAAAATTGCTTCCCCGAAAGCAAATCGTCCGAAACCGGAGGACAAACCGAAGAAACCGGCTTATGGTAATAAGCAGGGAGGTTTTCAAAAGAAATTTAATAACAACGGTCCAAGACAAGGAGGTCAAGGCGGTGGCGGAGGCTACCGATCAAATGATCGCAATTCGAATGACCGCGGTTCAAGCTACAATCGTGAAGGAGGAAGTGGAAATTCAAACTACAATCGTGGTGAAGGAGGAAGTTCCAACTACAACCGCAATGACCGTAATGAAGGAGGAAACTCTAATTCGGGATCAGGTTCAGGTGAGCGTACCATGCGTCCGCGCAGAAAATTTGATAACTAACTAGTTAAATTATTACATGTCAGAAGCTGTTAACCAGGGACACGTGGATATGCGTGTTGATGAGTTCGGTATTGCTACTATCGAATTCGGACATCCGTTAAGTAATTCATTACCGGGAAAAATTCTTCGCAAATTAGCAGATACCATTACAGATGCAGGAAATGATCCTACGGTAAAAGTGATCGTTCTAAGATCTACAGGGGATAAAGCATTTTGTGCCGGAGCAAGTTTTGATGAGTTGATTTCCATCCGGGACCTGGAAACAGGAAAAGTATTCTTTTCCGGGTTTGCCCAGGTAATCAATGCGTGTAGAAAGTGCCCGAAATTAATCATCGGTCGTGTGCAGGGGAAAGCTGTTGGAGGTGGAGTCGGAATAGCATCTGCAGTAGACTATTGCTACGCAACCCGTTTTGCAGAAATTAAACTTTCCGAGTTAGCTGTTGGGATAGGACCATTTGTGGTTGGACCTGCAGTTGAGCGTAAAATGGGACTTTCAGCCATGTCACAGCTTGCCATCAATGCTACGGAATGGCGGACTGCTGAATGGGCGATGCAAAATGGCTTGTACGCAGATGTGTTTGACAGTGAAGACGAAATGGACGAAGAAATTACGCGTCTTGCAACTGTTTTGTCAAAGTCAAGCCCGGAAGCGATGGCTGAATTGAAAAAGATCTTCTGGAAAGGAACCGAAGATTGGGATCAATTATTGTCAGACCGTGCAGGGATCAGCGGAACTTTGGTTCTTTCGGATTTCACGGTAAACGCGATCAACGCTTTTAAAAAGAATTGATTTTTTAAATAAAACAACAAAGGCTGTCTCCAACGAGGCGGCCTTTGTTGTTTGTACTAATTCCGGATAGCTTGTCTTTTTTTGTATTTCCGTCTCTTACGCCAACGCGCAAAATAGTCACCCCGTTTTTAAGTATCATAATAGAAACATTCATTATGATTAAGTATACATTTTTTGCTTTTATGTTGTTCCCCGTAACTTTGATTGCACAGCAGGTAACGACACTTGTAAATGATCTGTCAACGCGTTTTCGTGACGATCTTATTTTTGATGCCGCGGGTAACCTCTATTGTGCGGATTATCCCGGAAATTCTGTTTATAAGCGCACTCCGGATGGGGTTGTTACGACTTTCGCGTCCGGGTTTAATACTCCAAACGGACTGGCATTCGATAGTCAGCAAAATTTGTTTGTGGCTGATAATTTGGGGAACCGGATTTACAAATTGGATTATAACGGACAGTTTTTAGACACTTTTGCTATTACTGGTCCCTCAGGATTGATTAAAATGCCGGATAGTGATACGCTGTTATTCACTCAATATCCTGGAAATTCATTCAGTAAAATGGCTCCCGACGGAACCATTGTGCCAGTATACTCCGGTTCCCCTATAAATGGTGCCGTAGGTCTGGCATGGTCACCGGATGGACGATTGTATATGGCCAATTTCAATGATAGTCAGGTTTTTGAAGTCATTTTCGGAGCAACGGTAACATTAGATTCTATAGCAACGATTCCGGGGCCATCCGCAGGAGATCCCTGGCTGGGGTTTATCGAATATGCTAACGGATACATTTGGGCAACGGCATACAATGCAAATAAAATTTATAAGGTTAATCCGACAAATGGTCTGGTAACGCTCGTTGCCGGAAGTGCGAATGGAAGTACTGACGGTAGTGTTGATACGGCAAGGTTCAGTAAACCGAATGGGATTGTAGCCAGTAGCTCCGGCGATACTTTGTATATTTCCGATTATGGAACCGGGAGGTTACGTATGATGACAAATATCCCGTTGGCAGTGAGTGAATTGCCTGAAATTAATTGGGAGTTACATCCGAATCCGGCGGAAAACGAAGTTTTTGTTCGAGCTGAAAGGGAGATAGATCAATTCACGCTTTCTGATATCAACGGAAAACAGATTGTTAGTGGTTTCCCGCATGCAAAAACAACTTCATTGGATGTTTCGGACCTGAAGCACGGAGTTTATCTGGTAACGATTAAAACCAATCAATCGGTTATCACAAAACGCTTGATTGTCCGCTGATAATAGAAGTTGAGTAAATAAGCAGGGACGTGGTTAATCGCGACCCTACTTATTTATTTGGAAAGCAAAGCCAACAGAGCAAAACTAGCCAGCCAGTGCTCGCCCATATAATCTCCGTCAACAATATTGGGAAGGGAAGTTTGAATGTGCTGATCAGCAATTGCATTCAGGTGCTTCAATTCGGGGAGTGTTTTGACAATTCCGTACAAGCACCAGGCCCTGCTGAAATTCAATCCGTCCAAATGAACCAAATGACCATCCGAACGGTCGGATACCAAGCCGGGTTCAAGTTTAAATTTCTTACTGAACAGCTGTGGAGCAAACTTTTTCAACCACCCTTTGAATTCTTCTTTGGTGAGGATGCGGCGCATGATGTCGATTTCTTCAAATCCACCTGAAAGAAAATCATAACCGCTCGGTTCTAAGTGCAGGGGATAATTCTTGTCATTGAAGTAAAAATCCCGTGCACGTTTCTCAATAATCGTTTTTAAGCTGTCATTGGAATGAGCAAGTGCATAATCGTAAGCAAAAGTGAGTCCGAAAGCAGTGTTGATGTGATCTCCGGAACGGATAGCATAATTCAGTTTGGGAAGAAAGTCAATGTACTTTTTGCAGAACAAATCGGATAATGGTTTTAAGTTCGCGCTTAATTCTCTCCCAGCAGGATGATCCCAGCTTTCTAATTCCAATTGCAGCTTCAGTAGCCAGTTCCACCCGTAAGTACGTTCGAACGATCCGTTATTTTTAACTCCGAACGATTCGATTTCTTTTTGTATGTTGGCTTTGCTCAGGTTTGTCCGAAGGACCAATAAAACCGAATCAGATATTAACTCCGGATATTTGTTTAAAATCTTCACCATCAACCAGTGCCCGTGAACAGAGGAGTGCCAGTCGAAACAGCCATAGAAGGCGGGATGAAGTTCTGCCGGAGATTTTAGATCGCCTCTTTCATTCAAGACTTGTCCCATTTTATTGGGATATTCTTTTTGGGCACATTTTAACGGTAAACTAAGCAGTCTTTTTGCTTCGGTAAGGGATATCTCCTGTGCGGAACTTCCTATCGCAGTGAAAAGTAAGGTCAAAAGCAAGAACTTCATGATTTTCGAGTTTCTTCAAAAGTAGGATTATTTTTCTTCCGCTGAATGATGCGTAACTTTGTATACTTGTAATGGAGGATAAAATCATGGAAAACCAGTCGGAAGAACGGAAAATCATTCACATCGATATGGATGCGTTCTATGCTTCTGTGGAACAAATGGATAATCCGGATTTGAAAGGAAAACCGATTGCTGTCGGAGGAACTAAACTGCGTGGAGTGGTTGCAGCAGCCAGTTATGAGGCCCGGAAATTTGGTGTAAAATCTGCCATGCCCAGCTCTACAGCTGCACGTTTGTGTCCGGAATTGATTTTTGTACGGCCTCGTTTCGACCGCTACCAGGAAATATCAGCGCAGATCAAAGCCATTTTTTACGAGTATACGGATTTGGTGGAACCGCTTTCACTGGATGAAGCATTCCTGGATGTTACAACCAATAAAAAAGGTTTTCCGTCGGCGACTTTGCTGGCAAAGGAAATTCGTGAACGAATTTTCAGAGAGATTGGCCTAACAGCAAGTGCAGGTATTTCAATCAATAAGTTTACCGCTAAAATTGCTTCAGACGTGAATAAACCGAATGGACAGTTAACCGTTGGCCCGGATGAAGTGGAAACCTTCCTGGAGAAACTACCAATTGAACGATTTTTTGGAATTGGGAAAGTAACAGCTTCCAAAATGAAAGAGTTGGGAGTTCGCAACGGAAAAGAGCTGAAAAAGAAGAGCATGACTTTTTTGACACAGCATTTCGGGAAACAAGGACTCCATTTTTACAACATCGTTCGGGGAATTCATCGCAGCCAGGTGAAACCTGACCGGATAAGGAAATCCTTTGCGGTGGAACATACTTATTTTTCGGAAATCTATTCGAAACGTAAAATCCTGGAGAAATTGGAGGAAATTGCAGTCGATCTGGAGCGAAGAATGGAAAAACGCTCCATAGCCGGAAAATGTGTTTCTATAAAGGTTAAGTATTCGGATTTCACGACGCAAACTCGTGCTAAAACGATCACGGAATTTATGTGGAACAAAGCCGATTTCTTTCCGCTTGTGGAAGGTTTGCTGGATCATTTGGAGGTCGAAAAGCCAGTCCGTCTGCTGGGTATCTCACTTTCCAAATTAAACACGGAGGAAGATGAGACTGATAGGGACAAACAACTGACCCTTCAATTTTGATCGTAAAAAGCCTATAATCGCATTCGCAACCCGATTCCTGCACCGAAAGCAGGGTTACGATGTGAATCAATATTCCATTGCAGTTGTTGTGAAAGCGATTGATTAAAAGTCCCGAAGCCGAATAATTGTGTTCTTCCGAAGGAATAGTGGATTTCCGGACGCAGCCAAAGTGAACAACCGAAAGCATTGAACTTCGGGGCACTCAAATCCGGATGAACAAACCTGCTTGTAATTTTTCCGTACGCAAATTCACCACCTCCGGAAACTCGTAAACCCAGCCTGTCCGTGATAGGAAAAGTGTAAGCAAAACCAATGGGCATGACAATGGAATTTACAAGGAATGACTGTTTTTCGGACCGGTGAATGGTGTCAGGTTCGGTGGGATTGATCGGTTGTGGTACGCCTGAGCTCGCACCTTCTATCGGTATTATAATTGTGCTTAAATAGCCATATTGGACTAAACGCGACGTTCTGAACCCAAGACCTGACAGGATTTCCAGGTTTGTACTCAGTTTGTAAGTAATTTCGGCTTTTGCATAGAAAGTAGAGGAATGAGCACGGGCAATTTCTCTTTGGCCGTCGATGAAAGTGGCATCACTGAAATCATTCTTTTTTCTTTTTTCTGCTTCCCAATAAGTCAATACCGACAAAGACCATTTTCCAGCTTCTTTGTTCGATCCAAAATGCTTAAGAGCTTCCGAAACTGCTATCGAGGCTGAGTCGGGAAGTGAAACGATAGAAGTATCTGGTTTTTCCGTAATTGCAAGTGTCTCCTGGTTCACCTGAATAGAGTCGATTGGGTTTACAACAGCGTTTTCTAGGTGTATTTCCTGTTTGTGTCCTTCGGACCCGGCTTCCGAGCTTTGATTGTCGGTGGAAGGAAGTTTTTCATCCGGACTGAATACAGGTTTGTTTTTTTGACGATAGTCAGCGTTTACAAGCTTGGATGAATTTGTTGGTTGAGAGTTGTTTCTTGCTATTCGGCTTTTTGATTCAATTTTCTTTTGAGAATGAGAGTCATTCCATGTAATATTATCGGAAGAATCTTCGTAGAGATCAGCCGCGACTGATCTTCTGCTTATTTCGTTCTGAGTGTGGAGTTTATTTTCATGCTCATTCTCTCTCTGATTCTGATAAAAGAGTCCGATTGCGGCAAAACCTGTTAATCCGAAAAGAACCGGGAAAAGTATAAGCAGGAATCTTCTGCGCTTCTTTTTGGAAGCGATTGCGTGATCGATGTTTTCCTTCACGTACGGATCAGGAGTGAATGCCAGGCCATCCAATCCGTTCTGAAACAACAGATCTATTTCATTAGGCTCTTTCATCGTTTCTTTTTTTTTCCAGGTTATTTTTAAGCCAATCACGCGCTCGTGTTAATTGAGATTTTGAAGTTCCTTCCGATATTTCCAGGTATTCTGCGATTTCTTTATGTGTGAGGTTATCCATCACAAATAAGTTGAATATGGTCCGGTAACCCGAAGGCATTGCGTTAAGAAGCCTTAACAATTCTGCTTGTGTGTTCTCCGAATGATTTTCAGTTTCGTAAATTTCACCGGAAGTTTCAAAAAAGTTTTCATCGTCCTTGAGAATCAGCTTCCGCTGGCGTTTCAACATGTTAATTGCTGTGCGGATAGTTATGGTTTTGATCCACGGACCTAGCGGTAAATCGGCGTTTGCCTTTCCGCAGTTTTCATAAACTTTAATAAATGCTTCCTGAAGGATTTCCTGCGCGTCGTCCCTACAGTTTGTATAACGCATGCACACACCAAGCATAGAAGGGGCATATTTTTCATATACCCGGTCAAAAGCTTTTTTATCGCCCTTGATGAATGCTTCTATGTGTTTCTCCATTCCGTTTCCTGCAGATTGCTGATTTTTCTAGCGTTGAAGTGTAACGTAAAACCCACAGGCTCCTTCACCGGTTGACTTTTGATTTTCATCAAGCAGCATTTGGTTTCCTGAGAATGTAAATCGTCCCAATTCAGCTCCGTCAATCACCAAATAGTTTCCGTTTGGTCCTGAAATTTGCTGAAAAGGATATATTCCCGAAGGTAAGTAATAATAAGTAGAACTGCCAACCGTATTGTTAACGGTCAATGTGGAATTCGAAGTATTGAACGACCAGGTAATCTCGTTAAGGGCATGTGTTTCATTGGCTCCGGTTATGCCTCCTGTAATGCGGATCAGGTTCCACTTGCCGTCAATGGTATTCGGTAAAACGCATTTGCTGCTTTTGGTCGTATGTCTTGTTTCTTTTTGACATCCTGCGAATAAACCAAGTGTCAAAAGCAAAACAAGAGAACTGTAAATAACTGATTTCATGATTTCAAAATTAGTTGATGTGAAAGATTAGTGTTTAATGACACGTTGGGTAAGGGAATTTCCATCCGGATCCGTTAAAGTGACCAGGTAAATACCTTTTTCAAGATTGGATAAATCTACCAGCGGACTTTCGATGAGTGTTTCTTTGAAATAAACTTGTTGCCCCGTCATGGAATACAATTCCATTTTTGCGACGGGGAAACTTGTTTTGAACTTAAGCTCATTGTCAAACGGATTGGGATAAGCCTGGAAATTGGCAGGGGTGAGCTTGTTTACTCCTAAAGATGGATCTATCTGGAATGTCAGAGAGTGCGAATCCTCAATTACATCCTGTTCGTTCGTTGTAATTGTTGTTGTTAATTGAAAAGTTCCTGCTCCGGGGTTATCAATGGGAATAGTATCCACGCTGTGGCAAATGTAAGTGAGCATACCCATTGAATAATCGATAGATAGAAATATGGAATTTCCCTGTAATTCTGCATGGGTGCTGTTTATGCCGCAGCCTCCGTATGGAAAAGTGGTGTAGCAGACAACCTTCAGCGCATCATTCGTTGTCGGATTGGCAGGAATTAGTTTTAAGCTGTCGATTGCTGCCAGTTGCGCATCAACCTGATTTGCCAGTAGGAGGAAACCCGCCATCAGAAATCGTGTAATTTGTTTAGTTCTCATTTTTTTTACTGTTTAAATATTGTTTGTCGATTGCAATGCGCCGGCGAAGCAGAGCGATGGCATAAGCCTTCTGAAGGGAATACAAACCGAAAAAATGAAAGGTTGCATCTGCGAGGGATTTTTTTTCGGAAATTTGTACCCGCTATCCAAAATATGCAGTTGGACAGTTTTGCCTATTCTGTCCTTTAAAAGATAGATCTGTATCCAAAATGTTGGTTTAGGCTTGCTTCAAGTGCATTTACTACAGATTTATTTACAATTCCCTTGTTAATAAAAAATAGAGTTTCTATCTTTGCACCCCTCAAAGTGGATTTTGGGGATATTGTCTTATTTAAAAATAAAGGTTAGTGAATACTTTAAGTTACAAAACTGTTTCTGCTAACAAGGAAACCGCTGATAAGAAGTGGTTGTTGGTAGATGCTGAAGGCCACACAGTTGGTCGTTTGGCAAGTGAGGTAGCGAAGTTAGTACGTGGAAAACACAAGCCAAACTTCACGCCACACGCTGACTGTGGAGATAACGTAATCGTTATCAATGCAGCAAAAGTGTCGTTCTCCGGAACAAAATTGGAGAACAAAGAGTACGTTCGATACACTGGATATCCAGGAGGACAACGTTCATTGACTGCGCAAGAGTTATTGCAACGCAGCCCTGAACGTGTAATCGAAAAAGCGATTAAAGGGATGTTGCCGAAGAATACTTTGGGTCGTCAGCTTTACAGAAATGTAAAAGTTTACGCAGGTGCAGAGCACAAGCATGACGCTCAAAACCCTGAGGCTATTAACTTAAAAGCTAATAAATAAAGGATATGGAAGTAGTAAACGCATTAGGAAGAAGAAAAACTTCAGTTGCTCGTGTATACTTGATGAAAGGTACGGGTAAGATGACAATTAATAAACGTGATTACAAGGAGTTCTTTCCGGTAGCTATTTTGCAGGGTAAAGTTGAGCAGCCGTTCAACCTGACTGATACTTTAGGTCAATACGACATTAAAGTAAACGTAGCAGGAGGAGGAATCAACGGTCAGGCAGAGGCTATCCGTTTGGGTATTTCACGCGCGTTGGTAGAAGTATCAGGAGATTTCAAAACATTGTTGAAAGCAGAAGGTTTGATGACACGTGACCCTAGAATGGTTGAGCGTAAGAAACCGGGACAGCCGAAAGCACGTAAGAAATTCCAGTTCTCTAAACGTTAATTTGAATTTTATTTTCTTCTGTCGATGGACAGAAGAAGGTTGTTTAGTATCCAAGCACAAAGTAACCTCCAGGTTTAGCCCGGACCCTTTGTTTAGCTGATTACTAAGGAACGTAAACAATTAAAACAAAACATTATGTCTAAAGTAAATTTTGATAGTTTATTAGAAGCAGGTGTTCACTTCGGACACTTAAAAAGAAAATGGAACCCGGCAATGGCGCCGTATATCTTTGACGAGAAAAAAGGTATCCACATTATTGACCTTAATAAGACAATTGCACATCTTGATCAAGCTTGTGCGGCAATGAAACAAATTGCTAAGTCGGGTAAAAAAGTACTTTTCGTAGCTACTAAGAAACAAGCAAAAGAAATTATCACTGATAGAATTTCAGCGATTAACATGCCATTCGTAACTGAGCGTTGGTCTGGTGGTATGTTGACAAATTTCCAAACAACACGTAAGTCTATCCGTAAAATGGTGTCTATCGACAAAATGAAAACGGATGGTACCTGGGAAACATTGAACAAGCGTGAGCGTTTGTTCAAGACTCGTCAACGTGACAAACTGGAAAAAACTTTCGGTTCCATTGCTGACATGACTCGTCAACCGGCAGCGATCTTCATCGTTGACATCTTGAAAGAGCATATCGCATTGGCTGAAGCAAAACGTTTGGGTATCCCAACATTTGCAATGGTAGATACGAATTCTGACCCTCGTTTGGTTGATTTCCCTATCCCTGCAAATGACGATGCTACAAAATCTATTGCAATCATCCTTGATGCAATTTGCGGATCTATCAAAGAAGGTTTGGAAGATCGTAAAGCAACTTCAACAAAAGATAAAGATGAGGCTCCTGCAGAGGAAGCAGCAACTAAAGTTGAAGAGACAAAAGAATAATAGTAAAATAGCCCTGGCGTAACAACCGGGGCATACATTTGCAATAAACATTTAAAAAGATTTATAGTCATGGCAATTACTGCGTCAGATGTAAACAAATTACGCCAGCAAACAGGTGCTGGTATGATGGACTGTAAAAACGCATTGGTAGAAGCAAACGGCGATTTCGAAGCTGCTGTAGATATCCTGCGTAAAAAAGGTCAGAAAGTTGCTGCGAAAAGAGGTGAGAACGAAGCTTCAGAAGGTTTGGTTTTCGCACAAACAAGCGCAGACAACAAAGTAGGTGTATTGTTAACGTTGAACTGTGAAACAGACTTCGTTGCTAAAAACGATACTTACCGTAACTTCGTTCAGTCTTTGGTTGATATCGCAATGAACAACCTTCCTGCAACTGCAGACGAATTGAAAGGATTGAAGTACGACGATAAATTAACTGTTGAGGAGAAAATTACTGAGCAAGTTGGTGTTATCGGTGAGAAATTGGATTTGTCAGGATATGCTGTCGTTAAAGGTGACACTGTTGTTGCTTACAACCACCCTGGAAACCAGTTGGCTACTTTGGTTGCTTTGAACAAAGGTGGTGAAACAGTTGCTGAAGCTGGTCGCCAGGTTGCAATGCAGGTTGCTGCAATGAACCCGATCGCTTTGAACAAGGACGGAGTTGATGCACGTACAATTGAGCGTGAGATCGAAGTTGGTAAAGAGTTGGCAATCCAGGAAGGAAAGCCGGCTGATATGGCTGAGAAAATCGCTCAGGGTCGTTTGACTAAATTCTTCAAAGAAAACACTTTGTTGAGCCAGGAGTTTATCCGTGACAACAAAGTAACTGTTGAACAGTTCCTTGATTCTACAGAAAACGGGTTGACTGTTACTGAATTCAAACGTTTCTCTTTGAGCTAATCCTCATCGGAAATTGAAAATATGGGAATCCCGTTCTACTTGTAGAACGGGATTTTTTTATGTAAAAAAGTAGGGGGAAGTCACGACTTACCCCTACTTTTTTCGTATCTTAAGATAATAACCTGATAAGATGCGAATAAGAAAACAGAACCGTTTGAATTCATTCGACTATTCAAAAGACGGAAGCTATTTCGTTACCTTTTGTATTAAAGATAAAGAGTGCTATTTTGGAAAGATTGAAAACGAACAATTGTTTCATTCTGATTTTGGGAAAATTGTTGTGAATTCAATTGAATGGTTGAAAGGTCAATATCCATACATTAGAATTCATGAATATGTTGTTATGCCCGATCATGTTCATCTTTTGATTGAAATAAATCGCAATATTTCAAATGAAATGGTGTGTATTGTAGGGGAAGGTAGCGATCTTCCCCTACAGACAAACAAAATCAAATCGTTATCCGAATTAATTGGTGCCTTGAAAACGGTTTCGTCAAAAAATATTCGATTGAACGGATGTTCCGGATTTGCATGGCAACGATCGTTTTACGATCAAATTATCAAATCATCGGATCATTTTGATAATGTAAAAAATTATATTATCGATAATCCAAAACGATGGTGTAAAAGTAGCGTCAGGTCGCGACCTGACGCTACGATTGTTTTTTTACATCAAATTCATTTCCACATTCCTTACACTTGTACACATCTTTCCGGTAAATAGGAAAAATGAGCAACAGGAAAGAGGCAATAGCTGAGAGTACCGCTCCTACGCTTTTCATCGATTTGTGACCGGACTCAATTTTGGCAGATTCACATTTCGGGCAGGCAATTATTTGTTCATCTTCTGTGGTATAAGGCGTTTCTTCGAGTTCCAATACAATTTTTTTTGCATGGACCAAATCTTCCTCATTGATCTTCAGTTTGATCCCTCCAACCAGCTGTGAATACAAAGGGTTAACCGATACAATGTTCTCGTCGAACAAAAAACAGGTAATCCCCTCGCTTTCCAGCTTAATCTTGAGGATATGGGCATCGATCGAATTGTCGAATGTTTTAAAAGTGATAAGTCCCATTCAAATTGGATTTCCATTCTAAATTAGCAAATTATTCATCCACAAATGGTTTTTCCTTTTCAAATCTTCAAAGATTCCCACTATATTTGCGCAACTTCTTTCAATAATTATGAAATACCGTCGCATTCTGCTCAAATTAAGTGGTGAATCCCTCATGGGAGATAAACAATTCGGAATTGATAACCAGCGTCTTAGTGAGTATGCTAAGCAGATCAAGGAAATCCACAATTTGGGGGTAGAAGTGGCCATTGTAATTGGTGGAGGAAATATTTTCCGGGGAGTTCAGGCCGAAGAGGGAGGAATGGACCGCACCCATGGAGATTACATGGGAATGCTGGCTACAATGATCAACTCCATGGCACTTCAGGCTGCATTGGAATCTGCAGGTCTTCAAACAAGACTGCAGTCTGCCATCGAAATGAAGGAAATTTCCGAACCTTATGTAAGAAGAAGAGCTGTGAGACACCTGGAAAAGGGGCGTGTGGTTATTTTTGGAGCCGGAACGGGAAATCCTTATTTCACAACGGATTCTGCTGCATCTTTGAGAGCAATCGAGATCAATGCAGATGTGATTTTGAAGGGAACACGTGTAGACGGGATTTACACGGCAGATCCGGAGAAAGATCCTACAGCAACCAAATTTGATACAATTACTTTTGAAGACGCATATAGCCGAGGATTGAAAGTGATGGATATGACCGCTTTCACACTCTGTATGGAAAATGACCTGCCGATTATTGTTTTCGACATGGATACTCCGGGTAATCTGAGACGATTGATGGAAGGTGAGCAGGTAGGAACAATTGTAAAAAACTAATAGCTATCCGCCAAAGCGGACAATTCAGATAGATTATGACCGAAGAGTTAGAATTAATTTACGATGATCTGAAATCATCCAATGCGAAATCATTAAGCCACCTGGAAAGTGAATTGACGAAAGTGAGAGCCGGTAAAGCTACTCCTTCCATGCTTTCGGGAGTAATGGTGGATTATTACGGTTCTCCAACTCCGATTCAGCAGGTTGGAAATATCAATACGATGGATGCTCGTACATTGACTGTTCAGGCATTCGAACGTTCCATGCTGAACGAAATCGCAAAGGGAATCCTGAATGCGAACCTGGGATTAAATCCGCAGAATAACGGGGAACAACTGATTATTCAAATTCCGCTTTTGACGGAAGAACGCAGACGTGATTTGGTAAAAAAGGCAAAGGCAGAAGGCGAACATGCAAAAGTGGGGATCAGAAATAACCGCAAAGATGCCATTGACATGATTAAAAGTCTGAAAGCTGATGGGCTTTCGGAAGATATGACCAAGGATGCTGAAAATGAAATTCAGAACATTACCAACTCTTTCATCAAAAAAGTGGATGATTTGGTAGATTTGAAAGAAAAAGATATAATGACGATCTAAGATGCGTACCATTTTATTCATCACTTCACTTTTTGTTCTTTTTTCCTGTGCAAAACAACGTATGATTGACCGCCTGGAAGGAAAATGGAATTATTCCAAAATGTTGAAGAATAATGGTGAATATGTATACCATTCGGAAGTTTATGAATTTACAGGGGGAGACAAGGATAATAATGCCGGCTTCCCCTTTGTTTTTTACGGTCAGGATACTGTTTACGGAACTTATCGCATTACCAAAAAGAATGTGATCAAGGTAAAAGATAGTATAGGTGGTGAAGAAATTGACTGGCTGATTGAAGACATGGATAAGAATTCCCTGGTTTTTCGTGTTGCTGAGGGAGTGGTGTTTTTGGATAAGCAGCAATAAGATTTCGCCATAAACATGTTTACGTAATTCCGCGGCTGATTACGTCGTCGCTTGCATAAGCCTTGAAAGCTAAATCTGAAAAAGATCTGCTTTCGGGATCTCTAGCAATCCCAATCCACCGCTATAATACAAGTACCCTTTGATATTCGGCATTCCGATTTGTTTCAATACGGTCATGTAACCCTGGACCTGTTTCTCGTGCTTGTCACTTTTTTCCCCGGTTTTAAAATCAATCACAATCGTTTGCTGATCGGAAATAATCAACTTATCGGGTCTCAACCTTGTTTTGGAATCAAAGATTAATGTGCGTTCGTTTAAATGTTTTCCGCCTTCAAATAATTCAATCAGGAATTTGTTTGAAAAGGCTTCTTCCAGCAATTGAGTCAGTTTTTCTTCGAAATCCTGTTCAATTTCACCTTTCAAAAGACCTGTTTTTAATGCCGAAAAGGCTGTTTCTTTTGAGTGAGATTTTTCCATGATGAAATGGAACTGCTTTCCGATCCGCTGCTCAGTTGTCAAACTATCTTCTTCCTGCTCTTTGGTCGATTGAATGCTTATTTCCGGGAACCACAAAAAGTTACGGATGGACAAAGGACTGTAATCCGTGGTGTTTTTCTGAGAATGATGTTTGATTTCCGGAAATTCACCGAATTTCAAGTGGAGTATTCCATCTTGCTCGGCTTCCGGGAACAAGTTCATAAGTATCGTATGGAACTTATCGTAAAAACCATTTCTCGAGCCTTTCAGATTGAGAGCATATAAACGATCTTGCGGTCGGGTGAAGGCCACATACAATAAATTGATTGCATCCATTTTTTGAGCGGCATCCTCCTTTTCAGCTTCAACCTGGATGAGAGGAATCGCTGATTCAAACTTGCTCATTTTAGTTTCAATGATGTGGTCGTTGATTTCCATCAAAAAGGAATCGTTGTTATTGCCTTCACTGAAAAAATTAAAGGAAGGAATAATAACTACCGGAAATTCGAGCCCTTTCGATTTGTGAGCCGTCATGATTTGTATGGCCTGTTCATTTTCAGAAAGCTGTACGCTGAATTTGCTCCGGTTTTTTTCGTAATAGTTGATGAATTCCATTAAATCGGGACCGTTCGACATATCGAATTGATAAGCAAGGTCCAATAACTGCTGTAAGTACGTGTTTTCGATCGAATCCAAACCAACCAGCATCAAAAAATCTACCAGCAAGGAATAGATGTTTTGAAAACTGGCATCCAAAAAGTCCGCATTCAGTCTGCTGTTTTCAAAGAAAAGCTGCTCGGAAAAATAAACTTTTGAGTCGGAATCTTTCCAAAAACAGGCACCGTAAGTTTCAAAAGCATCCTCCTTGTCCAAAATCTCAAAATAGAAATAGGCAAACTGCATGGCACGCTGAAAATCAAAACGGTTGACTTTCCATTTGCAGTAGCAGATCGCCAATTGAACGAATTGATCACTGTTTACCAATAAAGAATCGGAAGAAACAATTTGATAGCCTCTCGATTTCAGGAAGTTCGCATATTGGTTACAGTCCCGTTTTTTTCTTCCGAGAACACAAATCTCGTGAGGTTTGTAACCATCAGCGATGCATTGCTGAACCCATTTGAGCAATTGACTATTGGTAAATTTAGCAGTGTCCAGGTCTCTTTGCGGATTCATTAAAAGTTCCACATAGCCGCCTTTTTTGCCTTTCGGGTTCTGCTTCAGGTGCTTGTAAAATTCCTGACCGCTTTCCGGCATGAATTGCAGTAATTCTTCAAAGAACAGGTTGTTGAAGTTAACGATTTCAGCTGCCGAACGCCAATTATCCTCCAAACCTTGTACTGTTCCCATTTTTTGAAAGAATTGCGAACGCAACTTGATAGATGGTTCTTCTTCCGGGTTGTAGATTTCAGGTAAAGCGATAAACTGTTCGGCTACTCCGTTCTTAAATCGGTAAATGGATTGTTTCGGATCGCCTACAATAAAATTGAAATAATTTCCTCCCAACGAATTGTGTATAAGAGGAACAATGTTTAACCATTGCAGACGCGAAGTGTCCTGGAATTCGTCCAAAAAGAAATGATTGAACCGCGATCCCAAACGCTCGTAGATAAACGGCGCATCTTCATTTTGAACCAGCTCGGCAACCAGTTTATTGAATTCACTGACGCGGATAATGGATTCCTTGTTCCGGATATCATCCATGCTAAGTGCCAGTTCTTTCAAAATAGAAAGCAGGTGGAACTGCTGGATTTTGAAGTCCAGTTCGATCCAGGATGGAGCTTTTTCCGAAATAAACCGAAGAAATTCCAGGTACACAGGTGAAAATTGCGTTTCCTTTCCTTCTTCAATAGTTTTGAGGATGTTTTTCAAATTGGCATCCGTGCGTTTGCTTTCTTTCAGAAAAGAAATCGGTTCCGGACTTAAATTCAGGTTAAAAACAATCGGATTGAAGGTAGTTGTCTTTCCTGCAAATGCATTGGCATCAATTCCCGTTTCCAAAAACAAGCGGTTTAAGGAGTTTAACCGGATTACCAATTCCTCTTTTTCTGCCTTGAACTGCAGTTTCCACAGGTCCAGTTGTTCCTTGTTGAAATCCGTTTTGGAAAGTGTACGAATAATCTGGAAATAACCTTCGTTGGTGAGCACTTTGGCTTTCGACAAAAGTATTTTCTTCAGATTCCAGTCGTTTTCCTCTTCCAGGTTCGATTTAGCGAAATTCAGGGCAAGCTGGTAGAGCTTTGTCTGGTTTTTTGCATCAATATTACTCAAAAGCTCATCGATTGCTTTTTCCAAAATGAGCGTGTCGTCCAATGAAATTTCGAAGGTTTCCGGAAGGTCGAGATCCCGTGCAAAAGAGCGGATCAACCGTAAATTGAATTTATCAATGGTCATCACATTGAAATCTTCGTATTGATGCAGGATCTTTCGAAGTACTACCCGTGCTCTGTTTCGGATTGATTCCGGAGTTGTTCCGACGAAACCGGCGATCTCCTCCAGGTAGTTATTGGTGTCTTCTTTTCCATTGGCAAGTTTGTTCAAATCACTCATAATACGCGATTTCATTTCAATACTTGCTTTGTTGGTAAAAGTCATTGCCATGATCTGACTGATTTCGGCCCTGTCGTCATTTTCAGAAAGCAGCAAACGGAGGTAATTGCGCACTAAATTGTACGTTTTACCGCTTCCTGCTGAGGCGTTTACGATCAAAAAAGGCTTGTTTACATCCGAATTCATACCGGTCAATCAATAATCTTTCGAAATTACCGAAAATCCCTTGGACACTTCCTGATTTTTTAGGAATTCTCTGTTCATTGGCTTAAATTTGGGAAAACAACTAAATGAAACAGCTTTCGATTCTTGCGTTGATTTCAGTATTTACTTTATTTTCCTGTCACAAGGATGAGGATAAGTCCGGTCATGAGGATTTACTTCCGGAACAGACTTGTTTGAAAATGAAACCTGTTTTTGGTCCAACCGATATGGTTTTGGATTCTGTTTACACCATGAGCAATGGTTTTCAAATCAAATTTACTGAGTTAAAAGCTTACTTCTCGGGAATCGAATCAGGTGGAAGTGTCATGAAAGATGTTGCGTTATTCAATTTTCGGGAAACAGGAAACCTGATATTCCAGTCAAACCAGGTAGTTGCCAATCCTTCTTCCATTCAATTTGGAATCGGCGTTCCGAGCTCAATCAATCACAACGATCCAAGCACTTTTCCAACTACAAATTCCTTGAATATCGCCATTGCCAACGACATGCATTGGGATTGGAATCCGGGATACATTTTTTTCAAAGTAGAAGCTAAAGTGGATACGATAGTCGACGGAATAACGAACTGTGATCACAACCTGGTTTATCATGTGGGTACAGATCCGTATTTCACAACCAAAACAATTTCAAACCTCAATTGGTCAACACCGTTGTCAGGATTTCATGAAGCATGGTTAAAAATAGATCTGAAGAATTTCTTCGAAAATTCGGGAAATGCGATTGATGTAAAAACCGAATTCACGACGCATAGCATGGCTTCTCAAAGCGCGTTAACCGAAAAAGCACGTCAAAACTTCTCTGCCTCAATCAGTGCATTATGAGTCGTTTTTTCATTGGAATATTGTTTTTACTGGTTTTCTTCCTGGCATGTACGAAAGCAAAGGTCGGTTACGATCCTACGCCGTATAGTCTGAAGATTCCGAGCCATTTTCCGCAAATGAATATTCCGGCGGATAATCCGATGACGGAAGAAGGTGTTTTGCTTGGAAGAATGTTGTTCTATGAAAAGCAATTGTCTTTAGATAATACGATTTCCTGCGGATCTTGTCATGCACCGGATGCCGCTTTTTCGGATGTCAATCAATTTTCGCTGGGAGTAAACGGAGCAATCGGTGTTAGAAATTCCATGGCATTGGTTAATCTTGGCTGGCAGACCAGTTACTTTTGGGACGGAAGAGCACATACTTTGGAAGAACAAATTTTGGAACCGGTTCCGAATCCTGTAGAAATGCATCTGCAGTGGAAGGATGCCGTTGCGCGTTTAAAAACAAACGGGCTTTACCGGAACCAATTTTACAAAGCCTTCGGAATAGTGGATTTTGATTCCAGTCATGTGGCAAAAGCACTTGCCCAGTTTTTGCGAACGATGATTTCCGGAGAATCAAAGTACGATGTCATGTATAAGTTTGCAAACAATATCCCGCTTACTTCTTCCGAATTGGCAATCAAAAATTCAGTTACGTCCGAGGAATGGGCCGGTTTTGACTTGTTTAAAAGCCTTAGCGGGGCAGATTGTTTCCATTGTCATAACGGGACATTGATGCAGGTCCAGAAATTTTCCAATAACGGATTGGATGCTGTTTTCTCGGATTTGGGCAGAGGAGCGATTACGAATAATCCGAACGACAACGGAAAGTTCAAAGTTCCGACTCTCAGAAATATTGCTCTTTCAGCACCTTATATGCATGATGGAAGATTTGCGACGCTGGACGATGTTATCGAGCATTATTCAACTGGAATTCAGCATTCCGCAACGATAGATCCGCTGATAGAATTTGCAAGCCAGGGCGGGGTTCAATTGGATCCTGATCAGCGTAATCAGCTGAAAGCCTTTTTATTAACGTTAACAGATCATAATTTTGTAACTAATCCTGACTTTAAACCGTTAAACCCTTAACGAAGTAAGTCAATTGTTAGTACATTTGTACAAGTGATATGGAAGAAATGGTAGACGAAAGAAGATTAACCACCGAGGAAAAAGCCTTGAAAATTAATCTAACAAGTGACATTTATGGTTGTTTCGCTGAAATTGGAGCGGGACAGGAAGTTGCAGCCAACTTTTTTAAAGCGGGAGGTAGTTCCGGTACTATTGCGTATACGCAGTCGGCATATGATATGAAAGTATCGGATGCGATGTATGGTGCTGCATCCAGGTATGTTTGTGAAGAGCGTTTAACAACGATGCTTACAACCGAGTACAATACTTTGTGTGAGCGTCTTCCTAAAAAGCAGGAGGTTGCCCGTTTTTTCGCGTTTTGTAATACCGTAGAATCTTTAAACTATCACAAAACCAACCAGGGACAAGGTTGGGTCGGACTGCGCTTCCAATTGAAACAAGGGGGCGAGTTCAATGATATTATTCTGCACGTGAAAATGCACGATAATTCCCACAAAGCACAGCAGGAAGCCCTTGGGATTTTGGGTGTGAACCTGATCCATGCGGCTTATTTTTCTACCGATGACCTGGATGAGTTTCTGACCAATTTGGTACACCGTATCCCGAGAGATCGCGTGGAAGTTGACATGTTGCGTGTTTCCGGACCCGATTTAGGTTTGGTCGATAACCGGATCATTGCATTGAACCTGGTGAAAAGGGGAATGACCGATGCAACCATGTTTGACTTGTGTGGTACAGTTCTTCAACCCGCAGCAGCCTTGTACAAAAAGAATATTTTGTTGATGCGCGGTCGTTTCCGTCCGGTTACGAAAGTGCATTTGGATATGATTGCTCACGGAACCGAACAGTTCCTGAAAGAAGACGGTGTCCGCGAAGATAATTTATCGGTCATTTTCGAGTTGACTTTAAAGGATTTGACAGCAGATGGAAAAATCTCTGACAAAGATTTCATTGATCGTGCCGAATTATTGGAATCCCTTGGATATACCGTAATGATTTCAAATTATCTGAAACATTACAAAATGCTGGATTACCTGGCAACAATTGCGCGTGGTCAAAAGATGGGTGTTATCGCCGGAATTTATAACCTGCATACTATTTTTGATGAGCGTTATTATGACAATTTGCCGGGTGGTTTACTGGAAGCTTTCGGAATCGGGTTCGGACACAATGTAAAAATGTATGTGTATCCGGCTTTGAATGTTGACACCGGAGAATTGTATACTTTGGACCAATTGACGATTCCGAAACATTTACATGGCTTGGTACAGTTCCTTCAGGACAATAATAAACTAGAATCCATTTCAAATTTTGATCCGGAAGCATTGAAAATCCTTTCCGATGACGTATTATCGAAAATTCGTGCAGGGATTACAAGCTGGGAGCAAGATGTTCCGGAAAATGTTGTAAAAGCGATTAAGTACTACGAATTATTTGGCTACGACAAAAAGAAAGACACTGTTAACGCATAAAGCTCGAAAGAACCCTGATTGTTACCGGATTAGCAGCTTTTCTGAATAAAAGCTTCTTAAAAGATTTGTTGAAAACTGATCTTATGTGAAATTATTCCTTAAATTGGTCATGAAAGCTGCTATTCTTTATACTTATGATTCGATCAGTGGAAAGTCTACTTTTAGTTAAACAAAAACATTGGCTTTTAGTCTTTCTGTTCGTTCATTTTTCTTTATCGGTTTTCTCCCAGCAGAAAAAATTCGATCGCAAAGTATTTAACCAGGAAATACAAAGACTGCGTGAAGAAATGATCGTAGATATCTCGAAAGCCAATGAAACACTTCGGTTTTTGGACAATAAGTACGATGGTTTGCATAATGCGGAGATCAACTACAGTCTTACAATCAAGAAAATCAAATTTTTTAGTGCTTACGGTGATTATGCCCGGGTAAAGTTTGAGCTCAACAAAGCCAAACGATTCCAGTTTTTCTTTAAAGTCAAAAAACAGGATAAATTATACCTGGAACTCTACAATGCTGTGTATGAAAGTTTGGGGCAGGATTATGATCTGTTGATTAAAAAAGCAACGAAAATTCTGAATGAATCTGATAAATCGGATAAATACCTGCTGCTTCAATGCCGCCTGGTACTTGCCAACTGTTATAGTGAAAAAGGCAATTATGAAAGGGCACTAATCCATATTCAGGAAGCTAAATTATTGACACAAAAAATGAGCGCGGCCTACAGTTTCCAGGTTGCAAATTCTGCCGGTCAGGTTTATTTCTTTAACAGCAATACGGATAAAGCCCTCAAGGAATTTCTGTTCGCCAAAAAGCTGGCACGAAGCAATCATTGGAAGTACGCCGAACAATATGCAAATGCGAGTTTGGGGGAGATTTATTTGTATACGAATCGGTTGGATCTTGCAAAGCCTTATTTTGATACAGTCCTTAAGAATGAAAAGTCAACAGAACTGCGGGATTTGTTCCAGGTTTACGGATGTTTGGAATATTACTACGAATTGAAAAATAATAAAGACTCATCCTATTATTATTCCGTGAGGAGAAATGAGGTTGATGACTTGCTGGAAAACCTGCGCAGTGAGAACCTGGTTTTTGAATTGGAAAAAGACTTTCAAACCGAATCGAACCAATATTTGCTGGAGGAGGAGCGCGGTAAAAATCAGCAGTTGCGTTTGATCCTGATCCTGATCCTGATGAGTATCGTGGTGATCATCAGCATTTCTTATTTGTTTATTCGCCAAAAAAGTGACTCGAACCGCGTACTTCAACTTCAAAAAGAGGAAATTGACGACAAGAATAAGGAGATTTCGAATGCTTTGGCAATGAAGGAAAGCCTTTTAAAAGAGATTCATCACCGGGTAAAAAACAATTTACAGGTTGTTTCCAGTATTTTGAACCTGCAGTCGCGTAATGTTCACGACGAAGAAGCCTTACGTATTCTGGAAGAAGGCAAGGAGCGTATCCGAGCTATCGCATTGATTCACAATCAGCTTCATTTGAATAATGATTCCGCTTATGTAGAAATGGGGGCTTATCTGAATAAATTGATCTCGCAAATGGCTGAATCGTTTTCCAGTTATAACAAGCATATCGAAGTAAGAGTAAATGTAGAAGAAATCAACCTGGCAATTGATTATGCAGTGCCGGTTGGACTGATCATGTGCGAGCTGCTTTCAAATTCTTACAAGCACGCTTTTGTCAAGCAGGAAGAAGGATTGATAGAGATTGAATTAAAGAACAAGAAGGGAAAAGACCTGCATTATGAACTTCTTGTAAAAGACAACGGAATCGGATACAAGGGGAAAACGGCATTTTTAGAACAATCGTCAACGGGTGTGGAAATAATCAGTGCTTTTATTCAGCAGCTGGATGCAAAATACGCTTATTTGAATTCCGGTAAAGGTTTCGGGTTGTTTATCGAATTTGCAATTGATGAACGCCATTCTAAGTTCAATTGAGTTTTTTTTGATACTTTAGATTGAAAGTTTTGTTGTTATGCCGCATATTAAGAATGCCTTGTTGAGATTCCGGATTATTGATCGTGCACTGAGAAATAATTATAAACCTTATCCGACCAAAGCACAATTACGTGAGGCTTGTGAAGAAGCACTGTTCGGAAGTATTGATGGTGCAAATATTTGTGATTCGACCATTGAAAAGGACATGTTTGCCATGAAAATGGAGCATGATGCGCCAATTAAGTATTCCAAAAGATATAATGGCTATTATTACTGCGATCCTGAATTTTCCCTGGATGAAATTCCGCTTAATGAGTCAGATATTGAGGCAATCCGTTTTGCTGCAAATACCTTAAGCCAGTTTAAGGACGTGGGAATGTTTAAACAGTTTGGATTTGCAATTGATAAGATTGTAGACCGTGTAAATATTTCCAACGATATCAATGATAAATCCATTGAGCGTTTTGTGGAATTTGAAACACCGGTTTCTTCCCGGGGAAGTGAATTCTTAAACCCGATCTTAAATGCGATCAAAGAAGGAAAAGTAATTTATTTTGACTACGAAAGTTTCCAGACACAGAAACGAAAAGCCCGCAAAGTACTGCCGCTTTTATTGAAAGAATACCGTAACCGTTGGTATTTATTATGTTACGATCTGATTAAAGAAGGGATTATCACCTATGGATTAGACCGTATCTATGATCTTCAAAATTCGGAAGAAGTTTTCCACTCACCTGTATCCTTTAATCCGGATCAGTTCTTTGAACACGCAATTGGTATTACTGCAAGCAACGGCAAACCGGAAACGGTTGTTTTCAAAGCAGATAATATTGCAGCAAAATACATTGAATCACAGCCCTTTCACGCTTCACAAAAAATTATGAAGGAAGGGAAAAACAGGACAACTTTCGAGATGAAAGTGTATATCTCGGAAGAATTGATCCGGAGTATTTTGAGTTACGGCGGTGAAATCATTGTGACTGAACCTGAATTACTACGCACCCATATCATTGACCGTATCCGAGCAATGGTAGAAAATTACCAGTAGTTATTTTTTGACCAGGATTTGAGAATTTGTTTTTGATTTCAGGATGAGAATACCTTCGATCTGGTTTTTGAAAACAACTTCCGTGAATCCATCTTGGGCGTTAATAGTCAAATTTCCGGAGATATCCTCACCAATGAAATTGAAAATATGCAGATCTTCCAGTTCTGATTTATCACCGAATACCCGGAAACGATCATTCACCGGATTTGGAAAAACCCGGATATCGTTTTCACCGATCTCCATTTTATAGTTGAAAGAAACCGTTTTCAGAAGTGTTTTTGTGCCGTCAAAGTCATATTGATTTAACCTGTAATAACTGATTCCGTCAATGGGACTCTCATCCATTTTCTGATAGATTAATGGCTCACTGCTTTCCCCGGCAGCTTCTATTGTAAGAAGCCGGTTCCAATCGGTTCCGTTTAATGAGCGCTCAACTTCGAAATAGTCGCTGTTGTACTCAGATTCAGTTTGCCATTCCAAAAGAACAGATTCATTCACTTTTACGGCAGTAAAGTCAAGTAGAGTAACGGGAAGCGGGTCTCCCAGGAGGTAATGGACCGTTCCGTTAAAACTGCGATTGGCTGAAACAGTGCCGAAAGGATAGCTTATTCCTACTCCGCCAAAAACCGTCATCTCCGAATTGGACGTAATTGCCGTATAACCGGAATTGGTTGTCGTCAGCAAACCGGTCGATAGAATTGGGTTCGAAGCAGTAATGTAAAAAGCAAAAGTTTGCCCGGCAAGGATTGTTTTGTTGACCGGAATACTTAAAGGTGTGGCCACATTCAGCCCCAAACTCAGAAGAGAACCTTCAGACCCGATTAAAGTCCAACTGGCAGCATTGGTCTCCGATCCCACATAAGATCCTGGTTTGAAATAAATTTCATAGCCTCCAAGTGACAGAGCGGGGAGGTTTACATCAAAACACGAAATAGTAATAGTGTTTGTTGCAGTAACATCAAACATCACTCCTTTACTGGAGCTGTTACTTGCATAAGGTGCTACTGCGTCCGATCCTTCTGTTGAACATTGTGCGAACAATTGAGGACAGGTGAACAAGCACCATGTGAATGAGAGAAGTGTGGATTTCAACATGTGCAGCTAATAATGGTTTCGGAGCAATTTATGGAATTCTGAATTTAGTTTTTGGATTTTAACACTTTCAAAATTGTTTTTAACAATTGTTCATCCCTGATATTCTGCGGATTGACTTTTCAGAATGGTTTCCCGACTACTTTTGAGACTGCTTTTTTCCAGGCTTTGTCTACAATCTGACACAATGTATTTTTTCTATCTTTGTTTCAAAAAATCAAGGATGACACTGATTCAAGAATTCAAGAACGGGGTTTGTACGCTTACATTAAACAGACCACAGGTTTTTAACAGCTTCAATAAAGAAATGGCAATGGCTTTGCAAAAAGCACTGGATGATTGTGAAAAAGACGATTCAGTTCGTGCAATTGTAATTAAAGGAGAGGGGAAAGCTTTCTGTGCGGGTCAGGACTTGGCTGAAGCAACCGATCCGAACGGGCCTGAAATGCAGTCTATAGTTAAGGATCATTACAATCCGATCATTGAACGAATCAGAAATATTGAGAAACCGATTATTGCAGGGGTAAACGGAGTTGCAGCCGGCGCAGGAGCGAATATTGCCCTGGCTTGTGATTTAACAATAGCAAAAGAATCTGCTTCCTTTATTCAGGCATTTTCTAAAATCGGTCTGATTCCTGATTCCGGAGGAACGTTTTTCCTGCCTCGTCTGGTGGGATTGCAAAAAGCAATGGCTTTAATGATGACCGGAGAGAAAGTTTCTGCAAACGATGCTGTCTCTATAAATATGATCTATAAATCAGTTTCGGACGAATTGTTTGAAGAAGAATTAACGAAATTGGCTGAAAATTTGGCTTCGATGCCGACCTATGGTTTAGGTTTGACAAAGCGTGCAATGAATGCAAGTTTCACAAATAATCTGACCGAACAATTGGCAGTGGAAGAACAATTACAGACACTTGCAGGAAAATCGGAAGATTTTGCAGAAGGAGTGAATGCGTTTATGGAGAAGAGAAGCCCTGTTTTTAAGGGAAAGTAGGAAGAATTATGAATTATGAATTATCAATAGAATCTGCATTCTTGATAATTTATAATTATTCAATTGATAATTTAGAATGAAAAGCAAAATAGGTGTACTAGGTGCCGGAACAATGGGAGCAGGGATCGCCCAGGTTGCAGCCCAATCAGGGCATGAAGTAGTATTGGTCGATGTGAATCAAGTTCAATTGGATAAGGCAAAGCTGTCTTTGATCAAAGTACTGGACCGTATGATCGAGAAAGGAAACCTGGATGAATCGGGAAAGAATGATTTGCTGAATCGCTTACATTTTTCTACTCAATTGTCAGATTTCAGAGGGTCAGGCCTGGTTATTGAAGCCATTGTGGAAAAACTGGAGGTAAAACATGCTGTTTTTAAAGAGATCGAAGAAGTGGTCGGAATGGATTGTATTATTGCTTCCAATACTTCGTCTTTATCGATTGCATCCATTGGTTCTGTGTTGAAATTCCCTTCGCGTGTGATCGGAATCCATTTCTTCAATCCTGCGCCATTGATGCCATTGGTTGAGATTATTCCCGCTGTTCAAACGAGTGATGAAGTAGTGCATGCTGCAAAGTCGATCATTGATTCCTGGGGTAAATTGACGGTTGTTTGTAAAGACACTCCCGGATTTATTGTAAATCGTGTTGCACGTCCTTTTTACGGAGAAGCTTTACGTATTTACGAGGAAGGAATTGCGGATTTTGCAACCATAGATTGGGCAATGACTGAATTGGGAGGCTTCAGAATGGGACCTTTTACGCTGATGGATTACATCGGGAACGATATTAACTACACAGTAACCGAAACTGTTTTTGCCGCATTTTATTTCGATCCGCGTTTCAAGCCTTCATTTACTCAAAAAAGACATATGGAAGCTGGATTTCTAGGTCGAAAAACAGGAAGAGGCTATTACGATTACTCCGAAGGGGTGGAGCTTCCTTTGCCAACAAAGGACGAAAAGTTAGGTCAGCAGATCGTTGACCGGATTTTAGCAATGTTGATCAACGAAGCTTATGATGCTCTATTCCTGAATGTGGCCAGTAGAGAAGATATCGATACGGCTATGACCAAAGGAGTGAATTATCCGAAGGGACTATTGGCCTGGTCGGAAGAGATTGGTTTGAAAACCGTTTTGGAGCGGCTGGAAGATCTGTTCCGGGAATATGGAGAGGATAGATACAGACCGAATCCTTTATTGAAAAGATTAACAAAATAAAAAATCCCCGACTAAATCAGTCGGGGATTTTTTTATTGGATATTAGTGATCTTTTAGAATTCTTTATCGGAAATTCCCTAAACTTTTGCTGTTAGTTCCAATGCGGAAAGGGTGATTTTTTCATTGTCCGGTGTAATGCTCGAGCCCGTTTTCAATTCTGTTGGCCATTATTTCCACGATTTCAATACTTTTTCCGCTTGTTTGGAGTAAAATCCTTTTTGGTTCCTGATCTTGACAAATAACTCTTTGGCACTGTTTTTATCTCCATTTGCCAGCCGACTTTCTGCTAAATACCACTCTGCTTCGTCATTGAAATTGGAAAACTCCAACTGAAGACATGCTGAAAAGTTTACACAAGCATCATTATATTGTCCCAAATTGTAGTAGCACCATCCGGCATAGAACCGAGCATTCACATCATCCGGATAATTCTTTAGAATTTCATTGAACCTGGAAAGAGCCTGCTTCCATTTTCCGCGATTGGTATAATTCAATGATTTATCCAGGTAATCCATATATGGAACATTCACAGTCTTTACTTGCGGTTCCTCCGGAACAATATCGTCTTTGTCTTTCCGGTCGGCAGGAATTCCTGTGAGAATAATCTGTTCGATCGGAACGCTGGGCTTTGTTCTGTATTGAGAATAATCAATGGCTTTCAAATCCTGCAGGTAAATCTCCTTTGCAATTTTTTGCCTGGAAACTGTAACAGGTTTTTGTTCGATCACCGGAGGAAGTGGTTCCAAAACCAATTGGGGGAAAGGAATGTCGATCAATTCTTCCTTTTTACTTTCAGACGGAAGTTTCTTGATCTCATTTTGGGACATTTTGACCTCTTTAACAGTAATTTGGTCCTTTTGTGGAATTACTTCCAGTGTGTCAATTTCCTCCGGGATATGTATATCGGTATTTTCGACTTTTACTAAAATCGGTTTTTTCTGAGTGTCATTTTCGGATGGGCTTTGGAGTAAGATAAATGCCAGGATTCCGAGGCCCAAAATAGATATACCTAATATATAAGGAGAGAAATTCATTTTCGGGAACTTCATTTTCTGATCCAGCTGCTTCATTCTCGAAAAAGGGATGCCTGATTGCTGCCATCCTTCAAGAGCATCACGGTCAAAGTCATTTAAGTGCTCTTTCGCATCTTCTTTCGAGAAGGTTTGAAGGAGTTTCTCAAATTCATTTCGGGATATGTGATCTTTATTCTTCATGATTTTCCATCCAGATTTTTAAATTTCTTTTTCCATTTTGAATTGAACTCTTCACGCTGTTTAAAGGAATATTCAATTCATCACTAATTTCCTGGTAGCTTTTATCTTTTAAATAGAACAACTCAATGCAGATTCGTTGTTCGTCTTTTAGATGCTGAATAGCCACTTCGAGTTTTGTTAACTTCAACTCGCGCTCATTTAGCTCTTCTGTTTCATGAGTTTCTGCCTGAAGCAGGTTTTCATGAATGGGAGTTTGATGCGTTTTCTGTTTACGAAGATAGATCAGGCATTCATTTTTAGTAACCTGGTAGAGCCAGGATTTGAAATGCTGTATCGTATGCTTCTCAATTTTCTGATTCAATTCCCCGAAAATTTTCATCGTTGTATCTTCGGCATCTTCATAACGTTTTAAATACTTGATGCAGGTTCCCAATACCAAATGAGCATATCGTTCATATAATATAGGTACGGTAAACACATTTTCCTCCTCTTTATAAAGCTGTATCAGCTCCAGATCCGACAGATTGCTGTACCTTTTATGTCTGCGTTGAAACAACATCATGACATAGAGATGCATGAAATAGAATAATTCCATAAACTAGTTATACTATATATAAAAGTAAGCACTTAAATTTATACCTGTTATGAGTAAACTGAAAAGAATTGGAGTTTTGACATCCGGGGGGGATTCACCAGGGATGAATGCATGTATTCGTGCAGTTGTTAAAGCCGGGATCGGGAAAGGCGTGAAAGTATTCGGGATTGAGGACGGGTATAAAGGAATGATTGAAGATCGTATCCGCCAGTTAACTTATAAGGATGTCAATAATATTATTCATCTGGGAGGAACAATTCTCGGAACAGCCCGTAGTGAAGAGTTTAGAACGCCTGAAGGAAGAATACAAGCAGTTGCCAACCTAAAGAAACACCAGATAGATGGATTGATTTTGATTGGTGGTGACGGGACCTATGCCGGAGGAATGGCTCTGACAAGGGAATTCGATATTCCTATTATTGGATTGCCCGGAACAATAGATAATGATATACATGGTACAGACTTTACGATTGGATATGATACCTGTTTGAACACAGTTGTTGAGGCTGTAGATAAAATACGTGATACTGCTTCAAGCCATCATCGGGTTTTTTTCGTAGAAGTAATGGGAAGAGCTTCGGGGTATATAGCTCTGAATAGTGCTATAGCTAGCGGGGCAGAATCGGTGCTTATTCCGGAAACTCTAACTGAAATTGGTTTGCTTGCCCAGGAGATAAAGAACCAAAACAAGGGAATCCGTAGTTCTATTATAATAGTAGCAGAAGGTGATGAAGAGGGTGGAGCAAGAGAAATCATGGGGAAAGTGAAGCCTTTTTTGGAAGGATATGAATTGAGATATTCTGTTTTGGGACATATTCAAAGAGGGGGAAGTCCCTCAGCATTTGATAGAATCCTTGCAACAAGAATGGGGGTGAGGGCTGTTGACCTTCTTATTGAAGGCAAAAAATCGATTATGATAGGTCAAATCGGTAAAGATTTGGTGTGTCAGGATATTTTAGAGGGAACAACAGGTAACGTTTCTACCGATGATTCAGGGATAGAATTGCTCAAATCCCTGCTTACGAAAGAATAAAATCAAAAAAGATTAAAAAAAGTTTTATCTATAAATAATAAGTTATCAATGCTTTAAGAAGTTTGGTCGATTTTTTTCAAAAAATAAAAGTTGAAAACCCTTGCAGAAGTAAAATAAGTGGGTACCTTTGCCACCGCTTAGAACGATA
>CBINBC010000007.1:0-139083 GCA_966248825.1 uncultured Fluviicola sp. | reverse complement strand
GGGTGGCTTTTTCACTTCGTGGTAGTGTGGTGATGAGGTCCGTAGTGACTGACGGAGGAAAGTCTGCTACGGATAAAATCGAAACCTCTGTCCCTTTGCTTAAGAAATCTTCTTATTTTAAAGTTATGACACAACCATTACCCTATTGCACATATGTTCTTTTAGTGAGAAAGACGCCATGTTTTATATTGGTTATTCATCAAATCTGGCAAATAGGATTGTGAAGCACAATTCTGGAGGGGTGAAAAGCACCTACAACAGACGACCTTTAAAATTAATCTTTTGTGAATTTTACTTGTTTGAAAAGGATGCGAGAAACCGGGAGATGTATTTCAAAACTACAGCCGGAAAGAAGGCCTTGAAATTCATGTTGCGATCAACATTGTATACCTTGGGATATGCTGAAAAAGTGGCATTTATTTTTTCAGAGCGAGAAACAGAATGAGGAGGAATCCCGGTTCGAAGCTGAAAATCAAACTTCCTCCTTTGAAGGAGGACCGAGGGGGATGGCGAGTCCAAATCTTCCGAAAGCACCAATTTCATTCGGTTTCCTGAAATTTAATGCGGTTCGATTCCGGTTTGCTCGAACGTGTCGCTATCCAAACATTTTTCAACTGAAGGTTAAATGACTTGATTGAAGAAACAAACCAAAAACCATTGGAACTGAAAATAAGATTAAAAGCTTAAATAAATGTGCTCAAAGTTTAATTGATTACAGGAAGAGAATTGACGGATTATTCCTAAGTTCATCGGAAATTAATCGCTATGAAAAGTTGGAAGGTTTTTATTTTTCTCCTTGTACTAAGTGCTTGTAATTCTCCCGAACCGGCTAAAACAGTCTCTTTCGAAACAGTCGATGAGATCAAAAAGGAAGATGCTGTGGAATATGCGGCAAAAGAACAGGAATTAGGAGCTTTTGTGCTTCCCAATGAAGTAGTGGTCCTGAGTTTCAAAACCAAAAAGAAGAAACAGGTATTCCTTTGCCGGGATAAAGACAATCGTTATTTGGTTTATCGTTTCGGAAGCAAATCCAAAGTAGAATTGCAATTTCCGGGTAAGCTTGATGAAACCAGCTTTCGGAAGTTTGAATACTCCTCGTATTTCCGGGGAGGCGGAGTGGAAAACCTGGCGATGAACCTGGATTACTTATCCTTTACCAACAGCGGTTACCGATATGTTATTTACAAAACTTACGCCTCCGAATCCGCAGGGCATGAAGACGAGGTCGGGATCCGTGTCATCCACCTGAAAACCCAAAAAGAAACCAACATTGAAGGCGATTTCAATACCTTCGAAGGCGGCTTCCCGGAAGAAATAATGGAAAAAGTTACTCAAACCGAAACCCTTTATGACTAACTCCGATCACAGGGGTCAAATTCCTTCGCAATTCTTAACGAACATTTCATGAGGGCATAACTATTCTGCAAAAGCTACCTGCTAACTTTGTACCACAAAACAGGATTAGAAATCATGAAAGCGTATAAACTAAGAATCATGACCTTTTTAGACCGTACATTCTGGCTTTGGCTCGGAATCGGTTCGGTGATCATTTATTTTAGATACAGATAAGCTCTGCGAGCTACGCAAATTCGGAAATTTGCCAAATGGTTAACCGAGGTCGTTCGGTTAGTTGCGGACATTTCTTTGAAATCTGTCCGCTTGCTCTTTTAAAGGCTAAAACAGAAGCGTCAAGAGAAACTTTATTTTCCAATCTTTCCAAGCGTCAACTCAAACATCAGCTTATACGAATACGCATAAGTCTTTGCGCCGCTTGAACCATCTCCGGCCAAACCATTTCGCGTTACATTCGGAGTAGTAAAATCAACCGTGTAATCCGTCGTCTTTGGAAGTGCAAATCCGAATTCGAAAGCAAGCGCAAACCGTTTTCCATTCTTGAGTGCATAATTCCCCCCAACAGAGGTTACCAGCCGATCGTATTGCGTAGACTGGATCGTCTGCCGCTCAAAATCATAGACCCGGTACTTGTTATAATTGAAATCCGTGTGCGAGCCCAGCTGCATGTTGAATTGGTCGGAAAACTTAAAATCCAGCCCAATCCCAATGTTAGTAACCGATTTGTAAGCTTCGCCATAAGCAAGAAAAGCCTGGTTGCCGAAAATATTCGTGATCAGCACATCATTAATAATTTCCGGATAATGCTCCGTCTCAGTTGATGCCCGGTGAATGAGGTAATAATGCTGGGCAAGGAAAGTCTCTGCATTTATATGCAGCCAGCAAAGCGACCAAAGACGGGCACTGAATCCATAACTGAAAGAAGTCACTGTCTTGTGCTGAACCTTGCTTTTTTTAGCCCGGTCAATCACTGCAAAATCAAATGGAAGTACATCATTCATGTTTAAAGTCGAGATCTCCCGGTAAAAATTTCCCCGGCCCAGAATGTTGATGGAAGGAAGTGTTACAGCAAGCCCAAATCGGAATTTCGGATAATGCACCAGTATCGAAGGTTTGAAGATCGCCTTTACATCCCAGTAATTGAACGACATGGTAGAAGCAAAGCGCGTTATCTCAGAAGATGAGGTGTCAGGTGGAAGCACCGTCATCGAATAATTGTTGTAGTATTTGGTGGTTTTGTAAGCACCCATGTGCGAAAGTCCCGCAGAGAAGTGCGGATTTATGTCGTAAGAAATACTCAATCCGGCCCAATATTCTCCGGTGTGGATTTCATAAGCATACGAAGAAACAAAAGTCTCGTTACCCGGAAGTTCAAGAGCGTCATATTGCCCCGAATTGTAAAGATCCAGTTTGTTATTGTAAACATTTCGGGAGATCACCTGGTAACCCACGCGCCATTTAGGGTGTTTCCGGAAAACGAAAATTCCGGCCATCATGTTGGGGACAGTGGCATAATCCGTACTTTCCAAATCCTGTTCCGGCCCCAACGCATTTTTTTGCTTGAAAGTGCGGTATTGATAAGCATTAATAGAAAAAGAAAGACTGGGGTTTTGAACCAGCGACATAGCGGCTGCGTTGTAATAGACCATCGAATGATCATCCTGACCGCTAACAACGGCCCCGCCCAAAGCTGTTGCCTTGATCCCGAATTGGTCCGTCCAATAGTGAAAATCCTGCGCCGACGAGATGAAGCTTAACAAGCTCATAAACAGAAGGAATAAGACTTTAAAACAGTTCATGAGCCGAATTTACAAATTGAAACGTAAAATAGAGACTGAAAAATGGATTAAAACTTTCTGTCCGAATCACTTCTCGATTTTTAGCTCATCCATAAGTTTACCCAGGGTCAATTCGAGCATCAAACGAAACGTATAGGATTGTGTTTCAACACCTATTCCACGATCGCCCATCAATCCGTTCCGCTCAGCATTAGGTGTTGTGAAATCGATCACATAATCCGTCGTTTTAGGCAGGGAAAACCCGAATTCAAGCACAAGAGCAGCTTTTTTTCCACCCTTTAAGTCGAGATTTCCTCCTAAAGCAAATACGAGGCGATTGTATTGAGAAGACTGGATGTGTTGTTGTGTAAAGAGGTAAACCGGATTCCGGTTAAAGTTGAAATCCGTATGACCGCCAAATTGGAAGGAGGCCCTTTGGGAGAGTTGAACATCAAATCCGATTCCAATATTGGTAACCGGTCGTGCACCTTCGCCAAAATCCAGGAATTTTTGACCGCCGAATAAGGCTTTAATGGTCGAATCACTGATAAACTCCGGGTAACGCTCTGCGGTTGTCGGATCATCATGGATGAGGTAATATTTTTGTTGCAGGAATGTTTCCGTAGTAATGTTCAACCAAATCTTTTTGCTCAATTGTGCTGCAATTCCAATACTGAATGAAGCCGGGTTTTTCACTCTGACCTTGTTCCTGGTGGATTTGGATGCAATGGAGATATCTACCGGAAGCAAGCCTTCTCCATCCAGGTTGAGCGTGTAGAATTCCCGGAAGAAAGTACCTCTTCCTACAATGTTGAAAGTAGGGAGTGTTGCCGCAAAACCTACCCGGAATTTAGGGTAATGAAGTAATACCGAAGGTTTAAACATGGCTTTTACATCCCAGTAATTGAAAGAGATATTCGACGAAAGACGAGTGTCCTGCGAGGAAGAAGTATCTTGGGGAAGCACTGTTATCGAATAATCGTTGTAATAACGCACACCTTTAAATCCACCCATGTGTGTTAAGCCTGCCGATAAGTGCTTATTGATATCATAGGAAATTCCAAAACCAACCCAATATTCAATGTTGCGGATTTCCTGGGCGTATTTGGAGATGAATTTCTCTTCACCGGGAGCGTCGATTGCATCGTATTTTCCCGAATGGAACGAATTCAGTTTACTGTTGTGTACATTCTTAGACAAGAGCATATATCCGGCATGCCATTTTTTGAATTTTTTAGGTGCCATGATTCCTGCGATCATATTGGGTACTACTGAAAATTCGGTACTTTGAATATCTTGTTTCAGACCCAATGCGTTTTGTTGTTTGAACTTCCGTATCTGGTAAGCACTTAAGGAAAATGAAAGCGCTCTCTTTTCGACCAATGTCATAGCTGCGGCATTGTAATAAACCATCGAATAATCATCCAGTCCGCCAACAGCCGCACCTCCCAAAGCCGTAGCCTTGATCCCGAATTGATCATTCCAGTAATGGTTATCTTGTCCTGAAGAAATAAAGGGAAGCAGGGTTAGGCCCAGAAGGGATAGGATATTTTTTCTCTTCATCTTTCTAAAATAAGCATTCAAGTGTTGAAATGAAAATAGTAGGGTCGAAAAATTTTTCGGTCCTATTGAGTATATCTAATAATTCATAATTAGGAATTCGGCATTCGTAATTAACAAGTGTCATTCTGTCAGGCTTTTATTTCCGGTTTGCTTTTTGACGGAAGCCCCCTGTGAAAACACAATCAAAAATTACGGGTTCAACCGCTGAAGCATTGATTTATCCGGTGCTTCTACTGCTTCTTTGCTGGGCGATCTGGTTGTTGGAAACGACCCCCGGAGGAAGCGATTTGGTGCAGTGGGGAATACGTCCGAGACAATGGGGCAGTTGGAAAGGAGTCTTTTTCATGCCATTATTGCATGATCCTTCAAACGTGAAGCATATCCTGAATAATTCACTTCCTACTTTACTGTTGCTGGCGGCGGTTATTTATTACTACCGCGAAATTGCACTGAAAGTCTTTTTGATCTCCTGGATAGGTACAGGATTGATAGTTTGGTGGGTTGCTGCAGACAATGGTTCCTATCACATAGGGATGAGCGGGGTGATTTATGCACTCTTCGGATTTCTGTTTATTTCAGGATTTTTCAGACGTATATTGGCTTTGCAGGGAATTTCACTGGCGGTTATCTTTGTTTACGGAAGTATGATCTGGGGAATCTTCCCGATAGAGCCATCCATTTCCTGGGAAGGGCATTTTGGAGGTTTTGTAGTCGGAGTGCTGTTAGCTGTTGCTTATCGAAATAGAGGACCGGTGCGTGCAAAATTCCAATATGAGATCGAAAAAGAACTGGGTATCGAGCCGCCAGACCTGGAGGGAATGTGGCGCAGAAACCAGGAAGAAATTGCACACCGCCAATACATTGAGCAGTTAATGCGCGAACAGGAAGCCGTTTATGGTCCGCGGCCACCGATCCGGGTTATTTACCATATAAACCCGATCAGGAAATCACCGGATGAGGGAGGAACACTTCCGGACGATACTGGAAAATAATTCCTGCAGTTCCCTCGCTTAAATATTCCCAGCTCTCGAAAGGAATAGTCAGAGAAATCATTTCAGAAGTGCGAAGCGAGATCATTTCCCCCGAAAGATAACAGGCAAGCTGTGAAATTCCGTCATTATGTCCTACAATTGTAACGACAGGTTCATTCGCTCCATGGGCGATAACAGCCCGTATAATATCCATGTAGGAAGCATCATACAATTCCCGGGTCAATTCGTAGTTGCATCGTTCCGTAAGGTGCTGACAAATAATGGAACGTGTTTGCTGGGTTCTTACAGCACTGGAGCAAACAATTTTTCCGAGCGAAATGTGATGCGCCTGTAAATAATTGCCAAGAATATTTGCCTGTGAGATACCTTTGTCAAGAAGTTCACGCCCGAAATCGTGTCCGGTTGGCGATATTTGCTGGGTTTTGGCGTGCCGAATCAGATTTAATGTCAACATTTTTAATTAATTTCCAACCAAATGTAAAGATAGGACGTTATGTGTAAAAAACAAGATTCAACTTTCAACATTTTGACTTGTTATTAACCAATTTTTGAACCCAAATAGATGCAAGTAACCAAACAGATATTGTTGGGGTCCGCTGAAAATGACAGGCGCGCGCAAAAGGTGCTTTATGAGTATTGTTACAGGCAGTTTATCCGCCTTTGCATGCGCTATTATTCCAATCATGAAGACGCGCGGCACGCATTGAATAACGGGTTTTTGAAAATTGTGAATGGCTTGCAAAATGTGGACTTGGATGAGTTGAACTTTGCAGCCTGGGCGAAAAGGATCATTGTTAATACACTGATTGATGAATATCGAAAGAATAAAAATCACAATCAGGCTATTATTGCGAAAGAAACGGAATCGGAACTGGCAAACTCGGCTGAAAGAGTCGAGAATTTAGGATCTCTTGAATTGAATTACCAGGAAATCCTGGACCT
Source organism: uncultured Fluviicola sp. (assembly GCA_966248825.1). Classification (GTDB taxonomy): domain Bacteria; phylum Bacteroidota; class Bacteroidia; order Flavobacteriales_D; family Crocinitomicaceae; genus Fluviicola. Next base: position 132,455 of record CBINBC010000007.1, on the reverse strand, counting down.
GCTGAAAACGATCCCGCCTATTTCGGCGCACGTATTTACATTGTATGTGATTGACGGCTATAACCACAAAGAAATCGGCGATTTACTCGAGATTTCCGAAGGAACATCCAAATGGCATTTGTCTACGGCACGAAAACTGCTTAGAGATAGATTGGAATTGATGGAAAACAGGTTTGAAAAACGCTTTGTAATATGAAATATTCAGATCGACATATCAGCGACGAAGAGCTGGATCAGTTGTTCAGAGACGCACATGCCTCTGAAGGACAAGAGGCGCTCTTTGTTCCGGAGTTTTGGTCTGAAATGGAAGCAATGCTGCCTGTCGAAACTAAAAAGAAACACGGTTTTTATTGGATTCCACTAACAGCTGCGGTGATTTTAATCGGAACATTATTAATTTACCCTTTGAATCCGGTAAAAATCGAACACATTGCACACAAGCAGAACGAGAATAAGATTGGTAGCGGCTCAGTCGCGGCTGAAACGTACCCATTGAATGAAAAAGAAACATCCGTAATTGCGGATAATTCAGCAGCTCAATCATCTGAACAAGTATCGGGTAAATCGCAAATCAAAACAACTTTCAGAACTCCGAAAAAGCACCTGCGTGCCGCTGACTTGAGAACCCAAAAGAACACAGCTGTTGTGGAAGAAACACCACGAAACCCGGAAAATGAAAATAGAATTCCTCAAAATCCGGAAAATACGATCGTAGTAACAAATCCGGATCCTAATTCTATTTCTGATCCTCATTCTGATCCTCATTCTCATTCTCATTCTGATTCTCATTCTGATTCTCATTCTCATTCTCGCTCTGTTTCTGAAGACGATTTTGTCCTCTTAGAACCTCGTTACGAAAGCGTACCACACGAAGAAATCACCCCTTTGCCTGAGTTGAAGTCTCATGAATCCAATGAATGGTATGCAGAGCTGGGACCAACCTTCGGACAATCACCTTATTTGTCACCGAATCAAAAACGAAATTTGGTCAGTGGGGCAGTATTCGGAGGTGGTTACACCAAAAGAATTGATAATGCATTCGTAAGCTTTGGCTTGCAGGCGCGTTTGGAAGGATTCGGAGGACTTGAATACCGGGAAACAAATTTTACTCCGAATATTGTCAGAACAGTTTCCGTGAAACAGTTATATTCTGTGGAGATTCCCCTGAAATTTGGCTACACATTCAGTCGTTCTGAATTTGCACTGGCAGTTGTGCCGGGTATCCAGTTGTTTATTCACGGTAAAGAAAGAATTACTGAAAATCAGGTGGTAAAACGGGAAGAGACATTTACAGGAAAAGTGGAGCATTCCAATTCTTTAACGATGGAATTCGGGCTTCAATATTATTACAACTTCAATCCAAGATGGAGTGTGGGAGCAAAATTAAATGCCGATATCCTGCGGCCTTTCCACACGGATTATTATTTGGGCAAATCAACCGGACTTCCTGTAAACGGTCAGATCCTTCTGAGAAGACGTTTTGCTAAGTAGATCCCATCCGGATTTCTATTCGGAAGTTTGATCTTACTGCTTTCTATAAGTTGTAATTGGGACAAGGCTGCCTCGTATTACGTTTCAACGAAACTATACTTCGTCTTCAATCCACTTCGTGGCTTTCTTTTGCCTCGGAAGAAGCTGCGCAGCAGGTGAGGCGCACAGCGACAAACGTTTAAATGACCGCATTGTTTCCGGATATCCGGGAACAATATCAAAAACTATCGCTTTTTCTTCTATATTTGTTCAAACTACTTTGAAAATGAAATATTTACTACTTCCTTTTATTGCCGTAAGCTCAATCTCTTTTGGTCAGATCACTTTAACGGATCAGCATTTTGCCGGTCCGAGTGAAACTTATATTTTCAGTACGCTAACTGATCCTGCTATTGATTATGCCACAACAGGCGCAAATTATACCTGGGATTTTTCAGCAATGATTCCTCAAAGTCAAAGAAATTTAATTACACGGCCAAGCAGCCAGATTTCCGGTTTGTCTGTTATTCAATTCGGAAGTTTTGCTCCTGCTCAATACAAGGCCACTTATTTTAACGCTTCAACAGATTTACCTTTGGATCAGGCATCCGCTTTTCTACCGATACCCATTGAGGAATTGAATGCATTTACACGAAAAACTACGAGTGCAATTACTTCCATCGGTTATGAAATTGTAAGCGGTGGACAAGGATTGGGGTTTCGTTCGGATACCATAGAAACACGTTATGCACTTCCGATGACTTACGGAGATAATTACGAATCCCGTGGGTATACGAATTTGGATCTGAACCCGATCTACGATGCGAAATGGAGGCAGCACCGCCACCGTGTTTCAACCGTAGATGGCTGGGGAACTGTAAAAACTCCTTTTGGCCAGTTTGAGGCTTTGCGCATTCATCATGTGATCGATGAATTTGATTCCATTTATTTTAGTTTCCAGGGAACCGGAATGTGGATTCCAATCCCTGTTCCTTTAACGCATGAATACGAGTGGAGATCTACTTCCGATAAAGAATCGGTTATGAAGATCCGTACCAATGAAATCCTGGGAAATGAAACGGTAACGGCAATTGAGTACCGCGATAATTTTAACGGACTTGGGTTGAAAGAAAGTGAGTTGAAAGTCACTTTTTATCCGAATCCGGTGGTCAATGAACTACACGTTTCAACCGAAGAAAAAGCGGAAAACTTTGTGATTGTTGATCAGTCCGGAAAAATTTGGAAGAGCGTTTCGGGTTTGTCCAAAGATCAGGTCATTGATGTTGCTGATTTGGCTTCCGGAACATATTCCCTGGTTGTTTTGTTTTCAAATGGCTATACGGCCTTCAAATTCATGAAATAAACGTAAATTTGCATTTAGCAAGCCGACTGTCGCTCTGACTTCACATTGGTGAACGTCGGGGAGGAAAGTCCGGGCAGCATAGAGTAACCGTGCTTCCTAACAGGAAGGATTTGTTTGGGAAACTAAACAGGTACAGAAAGTGCAGCAGAAAATAGGTAGCCAGCCTTCGTTTTTCGAAGCTTAGGCAGGTGATAGTGAAAAGGGGAGGTAAGAGCTCACCGTTCCGGTGGTGACATTCGGAAGCTAGGCAAACCTCACGGGCTGAAAGATCATGTAAACCAGGCGAGTAGGGCTGCTCGTTCTCTTCCTGACGATTTTGTCAGGGTGCCTGGAGGGTAGATCGATAGACGCTGACGGTGACGTCAGTGCCAGATAAATGACAGTCAGTCCCAATGCCGTCTTGACGGATCGGGATGTACAGAACCCGGCTTATGGCTTGTTTTTTTTAAAATTTTCCTTGTAGGCATGTTTATGTGCCTTCAAAACAGTTTCAATAGTACCGCCTTGCATAGGTTTTCCACATAGAATGGTGTGGTATTCAACACCGTCAAACTTGAATTTTAAAAAAGTAACGGACAGCCCCAAAAGGGAAAACGAGCGCGCTTTTTTAATGCAGATAAATTCAAGTACAAATGATCGCTCGGATAAAAGCTTAACGATTACCACATTGTTTTTGATGTAACCTGTAGCCAAAGTCACCCGAATGATCTTTACCCAGATAGTAAAAATAATTGCCAAACCGATGAAGGTTGCCAACGGAATTGAAAAATGATCAGTCATTTGGATCGAAAGTCCTATAAACAGCGAGCTTACTAAAATATAAGAGAGGACAAATAGCCCAAAGGCTTGTTTCCGATTATCCGGATTGAGTAGTATTCGATCCGTATTAATTAGCACGGTAGAATTCATAATAGCAGTAAGAAGTTTGACTAAAAATAAATTAAATTTAAAATAGTACCTAAATTTTAACAATTTAATTTGAGTTACTTAGTTGAACTAATGAATTTCAAGTGCGCGAATAATGAAATTAGGCTGAATGGTTTTGAACGTTGAAAGCTGGTTCCTGTTTGAAGCTATCTGGTGTTGGAAGCGGCAGTAAAATGCCACGAACTGCTGTGAAGCAACCTTATTTCTACTGTATTTGTAAAGACTTACACTTGTGAAGTTTGTGATAAAACGCTGTTTTTCGACCAGGTAATGGAAACACCGGGATTTATCGTAGTGAATATCCTTATTGGAGTGCTCTGCAACCTGGCTTAAGGTTGAAATGGTGTACTTCGGATTTAACGGGCCTTTATTCTCGGTTAAGGAAGCAAATTTTGATTTGGCCAGTTTCATTAGGTAGGATGTCCGGTTGGATTCAATGGTAATCCCGGGATGGATGCTGTCTTTTCCGAATTTTGACCAACTTAAAGAGGTACAGTTGGACACGGAATCTTTTTCAGTGATCAGTAGTAACGGATCGTGACAAACCGGTACCCAAAAACCATGATTGTTATTGAATTGGCGGTCCATATTCCGGAAAAAACTACGGTCGCGTAATTGACTGAATAAACTTTGATTGTATAAATTTTCCCGCAGACTGTCGGAAGATAGCAGTAAAACGTCGATTCCGGTGTTGAATTTATTCTTTTGGATTATCCTGGCAATTTCCGCACTTGGTTTGTAAACAACATGAACAGAAATCTTTTTGGAATTTTCAAATTCCCGGATGATCATACTGTCAGCCGGACAATAAATATCCGTATAGACAATGACCTTTTCATGTGTACTCGGTTTTGCTTCGTCAAGTACGCAGGAATGAATTCCCATGAAAAGTCCTGAAAAAAGGACATAAATCTTCCAATTCAACATGGATCAAAGATAGTGGTATTTCGTACTTTTGTAAAAAAAATATTCCAGTGTCGAAAAGCAATTTAAATAAACAGGAAAAGTTAAAGATCAATACCCTTTTGAGCGATCTGCAGAGCCAGGATGAAGTGAAGATCGCGAGTGCCGTTAAAGCGTTTGCAGTTCATGGTCATGCCACAGTTATAGAACCTATAATTGAAGTATGGAGATCCGGTTTGTCTGCTGAAAATGAAGCATTGGTGATCGATTTATTTCAAAGTCTGAAAGACACTTCGGCAATTGAACCTCTGATGGAAGCTTTTAACGATCCCGGAAATGTGGATTTGCGCAGAAAACTGGTGAGTGCTTTCTGGAATTCTAAATTGGATTTTTCGGATTACCTGGCTGATTTCGTGCTGTTTGGCATCGAAGGTGATTTTTTAGATGCACTGGAGGTGATCACACTGATTGAAAATTTCGAGACGGTTGCCCCTGAATCGGCTATTTTGGAGTCGCAGTTGTTGCTGACCGAATATTTCGGACAGACAGAAAACAGGAATGACCAGAAAGATGCGATCTTAACCGATTTGGCAATGCTTCTGAAAGATTTCTCGGAGTTGGATGGAACAGACGATCTGTTTTTAGAATAAACCGTTTATTTCCGCATCAATGGATTGGATGATTTTACCCAAATCTTCCTGGTTTTCCGGGAAGCGGTTGTTATCCACATCAATGATCAATAATTTTCCGCTGTCGTAGGTAGAGATCCACGCCTCGTAGCGCTCGTTCAAACGCTTTAAATAATCCAAACGGATACTTTCTTCATATTCTCTTCCGCGCTGCTGGATCTGATTTACCAATGTAGGAACAGAAGCCCGCAGGTAGATCAATAAGTCGGGAGCGGAAACAAAAGAATCCATCAGGTTAAATAAAGAAAAGTAGTTTTCAAAATCGCGGGTAGTCATCAAGCCCATGGAATGTAAATTCGGCGCGAAAATGAAAGCATCCTCATAAATCGTTCTGTCCTGGATCACATGCGTGGTGCTGTTTTTGATCTCCTGGATTTGCGTAAATCGGGAGTTCAGGTAATAGATTTGCAAATTGAAAGACCAACGCTGCATATCTTCATAGAAATCATTCAGGTACGGATTCATCTCGACATCCTCAAAATGAGTTTCCCAGTTGTAATGTTTTGCCAACATTTTTGTCAGGGTTGTCTTTCCGGACCCTATATTTCCAGCTACCGCAATATGCATAATTTATGAGTTTTTTGGGGTGACTAAAATACAAAATCCGCCTACATAAATCGCCCTTTGTTCAAAAAAAAAGTCCTGCTGTGTGATTGCACGAAATGACTTCCTGGATGGTTGTATTAAGGAAATTTTTGTAGGTACGCGAGGCATCGCATACCTACAGTTATTGAAGGATCTTAAAACAATAAAGCATTTTTTGGGTCTGAATGTAAAGCCGGTCACCCGAAACTTCCATTTTCAGGATCTTCGAATCAAGCAACTGATCTCCGACAAAGAAAAAAGCGACAAACTTTGAATTGATGTCAACCGTTTGGATGTTCTTTCCTTCTGCTATCAGGAAATAATCCTGGATGGGGTAAATTGGCTTGTGAGGAGTGAGTGTTGCAACATCCATAAAATTGCCGAATTGATCAAACCATGCAACCTGGTTTTCTTCGTCGAACAGGTATAGGCGGTTGTCAATTTCCTGCATGTTCACAATGGATTTCATATTCAGCAATCCTTTTACGTTTTGGACTTGCTGTCCCTGGCCGTTGCGAAGAGTAATCAATTCGATTCTGGAGTTCGGCTCATCATAGATCCAGATGCGGTCTGTTTGAATGGATGCACTCATACTCGCAGCGAGATTTATATTCAAATCGCTGAGATTAATGCAGTCGCTCTGCAAGGCCAGTGCATTGTCTAAAAAACAGATGCTTTGCTGGTCTTCGGAAAAAAGTGCAATTTTCAAGGGATTTTGAGCATCGATCTTTTGGATGTTCCCTAATGATTTGATGCTTTCCTGCAGCATGAGCTGTCCTTTTGCATCGCGTTTCTGAATGCTTTGGTTTTGATAGACAATGCTTTGATGCATCGGATCTATGTCCCAGATAGCAGTAGAATCCAGTTCCAGGTGCCAGAGTTCTTTCCATGTTTGCTGGCTAAACCCGGAGCAGGGAAGAGCAAGTATAAAGCATGAAAAGAGGAATTTATGCATAATCAATAGTTTCAAACTCGGCTTCCTGCAAGATTTGTTCCACGATTTCACGTGAATTCATCAGGCGCGGTACCTTGTGCTGTCCGCCTAATTTACCTTTTTTTTGCAGCCACTTATCAAAGCTCCCTGATTTTAAAACGTGGAGCAAAGGTTTCCCCAAGGCCATGTTTTTAGTCCGCTTGGCATCATAATCGGAATTTACCGCTCTTAGAGATTCATCCAAAAGGAACATGAACCGATTGATATCATTGGGGTTTCGTTCAAACTCAATCAGCCATTCATGTTTACTTTGCGTTTTTCCATCCATGTAAATAGGAGCAACGGTGTATTCACGGATGATCGCATCTGTTTTGGAAGAAGCTTCCGCAATTGCGTGATCGGCATTGTTTACAATGACTTCCTCTCCCACAGAATTGATGAAATGTTTTGTTCTTCCGGACAACTTAAACCGGTAAGGCGTTTTTGAGGTAAAGCGGATAGTGTCTCCTACAATGTAGCGCCAAAGACCTGCGTTGGTCGAGATTACCAGTGCATATTCTTCACCCAGTTCCACCTCATCGAGTTTGTAAATGACTTTGGAATCGGTACCTTCAAAAGCATGCGTCGGGATGAATTCATAGTAGATCCCATAATCAAGCATCAACAAAAGTTCATTGGAACCATCCACATCCTGTATTCCGAAAAACCCTTCGGAAGCATTGTAGGTTTCCACATAATGCATGTCATCAAATGGGATTAATTCCCGGAAAGCCTCCCGGTACGGTTCAAAACTTACACCGCCATGCATGAAAAGTTCCAGGTTCGGCCAAACTTCCCGCAGATTGGATTTACCGGTGATCTCCAATATTTTTTTAGCCAAAACCATTGTCCAGCTGGGAACTCCGGCAATGATGTACACATCTTCTTCGATAGTACTGCGTGCCATGAGCTCAATTTTTTCCTCCCATTCAGTCATCAGGGCAATTTCCTTGGAAGGCGTTCTCCGGATTTCCGCCCACCAGGGGAGGTTTTTCAAAATAATGGCAGAAAGGTCGCCCAGGTATGCATCATCAGCTACCGGAAGGACTTGTGCACTTCCGCCTATAATCAAATGTTTTCCTTTATAGAGTTTCCTGTTTGGGAAGTTTTCGTAATAAAGTGCAAGCAGGTCTTTTCCGCCTTTGTAATGACAATCCTCCAGCGATTCTCTTGTTACCGGAATGAATTTACTTCGTTCGGAAGTGGTACCGGAACTTTTTGCAAACCATTTGGTATCCTGCGGCCAAAGCAGGTATTGTTCGCCTTCCATCAAACGGTCGATCCATGGTTTCAAGGATTCGTAATTGTTCAAAGGAACTAATTCTTTAAAATCAGAATAAGACTGGATTTGATGGAAATGGTATTGTTTGCCGTAAACGGTCTGTGCGCCTTGTTCGATCAATTTTTCGAAGAGTTCATGCTGCACATCTTCCGGGTATTTCCGAAACAGCTCGATCTGGTGCAAGCGTTTCTTAATGACCCATGCAAAAATTGAATTGAATGGCATAAGCTGATATTCAGTGAAATAGAAAAGTCCGCCACGGCGGACTCCTTATACTATCCGAATGCGTAAATGGATCCGATAATTGCTAAAAGGATCACAGTATACACAAACCCAATTCCTACAGTTGAACTTTCGAAGAAAGTATCATTCTTATCGTGGTGATCTGAATGATGTTCTGAATGGTGTTCTGACATAACTTCAATTTTTTTCCAAATTTAAGATTTTGTTTGATAAAAGGAAGCAAATTAATCGTTGTTTATACCAATTAATCGCAAAATGTAGTAAAACATCGTTACAATTGCTCCCAGAGAAGCTACTACATAGGTTGAAGCCGCCAGGTTCAGTGCTTTTTTGGAACGTTCATACTCGACTTTAGTCGCCGTTCCGGAATGTTCGATCCAGTTCAGGGCTCGTCGGGAAGCATCAAACTCCACCGGAAGTGTGACAATACTGAATAAAGCGATAACACCGTAAGCGATCACAATTGCCCAAAGTACCCATTTGATCGGAAAGGATTCAAAGAGCACGGCCCCACCGATAAATGTCAGCATCATCAGAATATTCAGGAATAAACCCGAAGCATGTTGCAGAGGAACAAGTTTTGAACGCCATTGTAAAGGAGCATAAGCTTTTGCATGCTGAACAGCATGTCCGCATTCATGAGCAGCAATGGCTGCAGAAGCGGCATTCGTACCATGATAAACTTCTTCCGAAAGATTAACGGTTTTGTTTGCAGGATTGTAATGGTCGGTTAATTCTCCGGGAATGCAGGTCACGCGTACATCGTAGATATTGTAGTCACGAAGCATACGCTCAGCTACTTCACGGCCGCTTAAACGACTTTGGGAGGGAATTTTGCTGAATTCCTGGAATTTGCTTTTTAATCGCCAGCTCACAATTAGTCCAATTCCCATGAAGACTAAACCAATGAGCATCGCAGGTCCTAAAGGTATCATTCGATTTGAAATTTTCCTTAAAGTTAGGCACAAAAAAACGGGCTATACTTGAATTTTAACCCGTTTTAACTTAAAGAATGTTATGCGAAGATCAGTCCCTGCTTCCGAATAAACGAAGCAATGAAAGGAATAAGTTTACAAATAGAACATATAAAGTAAATCCTCCTAATAAAGCCAGTTTATTTTTATCATCAGCAGAAATTTCCGAATCGTGTGCAAATTTCTTCAACTGCTGCATGTGGTAAGCCGTTAAACCGGTGAAAACGATGACTCCCAAAATAGAAATCAGGTAAGCAAAACCATCGCTTTTCAAAAAGAAATTGACAATAGATGAAATGAAGATTCCGATGAATGCCATGTACAAAATAGAACCCATTTTTGTTAGATCAACTTTGGTAACATAGCCCATAATCGCCATTACAGCAAAAGTTCCTGCTGTAACACCGAAAGTGACAGCAATAGAACCCATTGAATAACGAAGAAAAATACTGGATATAGCAAAACCGATCAAAACACTATAAAGTGAGAATAGTCCGAACAATAAGGGAAATGAAAGTCGGTTGATCATTGTTTGAAATAACAGAGCAATACCAATCGGAGCAAATAAAACAACATAGTAAAGCATGTTTGGCTGATATCCTTTTGGAGTTTGGCTTAAAAAATATTCCTTAAAGAATGATTCCGTTCCGTATTGAAAAGCAATAACACCCGATACGATCAATGCAAAGAACATAAATCCGTACACTTTTGCGAAGAACTGTCTTGCTGCTGCTTGTTTTTCAGCTGTGTCAAAGCTGTAGTCATCAATAATTTGATTCATGTGTTGATTTTTTTTAAAGTTTAAATGTACTAAAAAGCTTGAAAATGCTCAAATTTAACTTTTAAACTCTGCACCTATGCTGAAGCTCTTCACCTTTGCGTAACCGCTATGGTGGAGCAAGGTCTGCGTAAGCATTTTGAACCTTCGGAGCTTTAAGAGCGTAGAAGCTTTGAACCTTTTGAACAGTTTTACTCCTCCTGTATAATCCATTTTTTAATGACGATGTTTGCCCATTCTTTCAATAAATCAATGTATTCCTGATTCTCAGATGGTGTGGCAAGAATGCGTTTCGTTAATTTTATTTCGTAGCTGACTTTAATCGTCTTTGGATTTGTTTGAATGATATCACACTTCACACTTCCAACACTGTTTTCCTTCGAAAGAGTAGTGATTTTATCCGCTAACCTGATTGTGTCCTGAGCTTCAATATAGATCGCATACTTCTGGTGCTTTGAATAGGGTAAAATGCTATAAGTCCCGATACTTTCATTGGTTTCATCTTCAAAATAGATGTAGTTAGGGATCAGTTCTTTTGCATTGAATGCATAAAGTTTGGTGTCAAACTCTGAGAATAGATTTTCCAGGGTGTCATCTTGTTTGATACTCAAATTATAGGGGTAAATGTCTTTTAATTCTGATGGTTTGATGATGGTATCCGAAATGTTCAGTCTTTTGAAATTGTCGGCATTCTTAGGGTTTCTAAATGAAATGGAATACAAGCCACTGAATGAATCCCGTCTGTTTATGACTTGCTTGGGTGAACTTAAACCGGTGGTTTTGATAATGATATTGGCCGTGTGCTTGTTATTTGTCCAGTCACTTTGCGGAATTTGTGCTTTACTTAATAGAACTTCGTTGCGAGCACCCGAGAAAACAATGGCTTGATTCCCTTCACACCAGGTTGGGATCTCGTCGACGTAATAGAAAGCATTTTTTCCGGCTGGACCGAATTGGAAATGTTCATTGCCGGGAGCGAGTTCGATGAGCAAAAATCGGTATTCAAGCTGATGAAGCCCCACGTACCCATGCTCAAAAACACCATCGGATATGTCGTTGGTAAACCCAACATGATAAGTGACTTCATTTTCTTCCAGGAAGAGCTGGATTAACCGGAAATAATTGGTGTAATCGATCAGGTGCTTGTCAAAAAAGTCGGAAGGTTTTATGGAAGCCGGCATGTTTGCGTCATCGTTCCAGCTCGCTTCTTTTTCGAAGTATTTTGTTATTCGATTGATGTTTTCAAGCACGTTTACATCCCGGTCTGCAATTCCTGCAGCAAACAGTTCTTCCGAAAAGGACTTAAACCCGGATTTGACGTGGTAAGCATCGTAATCTCCCGAGTAAATGACATCGTAATCCAGGCGCTCCCCGGGCATCCACAAGTTGTAAACCACCTTTTGGGCATTTTCAGGATAGGCACGGAATGCATTTTCGGCAATTTTGGGAACGTTTTTAATTTCCCAGGAAAAAACCGGTGATCCTCCTTCTTTTGTCAGTGTATAATTCTTGAGTGATTTGGAAGGATAAACCGTAAGATCGAACCGGCTGAAATTGCGCAGGGAAAGCTTGGAATTCAGGGAAACCAAATCGCTTTCCAGGTAACGGCAGTCGGATAGATCGTATGATTTGTAGTCCACCTGGTAGACAACATCAATAATGTCATTTACCTGCAGGCTTGGGAAGATGAATTGAATTCGTTTGATATAGGTAGACTTGTATTTGGATTTGGAGTCTATGGCAGTTTCTTTGATGTTTTCCGGACCTAATTCAATAATGGATCCGTCGGGTTTAATGATTCGTGCTTTCATCAATCGAATGGTTCCGCCGTTAAATTGATAAAGGTCATGATTGATGAAGCTTTCCACTCCCTTTTTTGACAGGATTTTGATGCGCTTAAAACTAACGTAGCTCGTTTCATAATCCGGCATAAAGTCGATCGTTAGCCTGTTCTCAAAATAGATCGCGTCTTCCGATTTTAAGGAATCGGGGATCACAGGATTGGAGAATTCGGGCCAGATGTATTTGTCTCCTGCAAGGCTTTTGTTGACAAAGAATATTACAAGCAGGATCGATAAGGCGAATTGTTTCATGGTAGATAAGTTGCCGGTTTTAAAATATAGGTTTTCCAGTAATTAGTGAGTGCGCCTTTAGTCCCGGAGTTTTCCTTTGTAAGGTGCATGTTGAATTTACTTTGCGTGTTGACGCTTTCAAAGTCAATGCCTTTATTCAGATCGAAACCAGGTCTGAACTTCAAATGATTGAACGAGAAATTAAAATCTGCCGCGAAGCGTGCACTGTCATTGCTGTAAACCAGGCGCATCAGTTTATTGATTTCAGGCAGGCATTTCAGGTCAATGTACTTTTGGTCGTTCACTACGTTGTAGTAAGAAGCTGGAAGATCGCAGGAAATGTAAACCGATGTTTGGTGTTTATCCGTAAACGAGCTGTCTATCCTGTGTGAATAGGGAATCAGGTAATTGGTAACCTGTTTCATGGTTTCCGAATGGTCTGTATAATTATAGAGGTGTGCAAAGACCAAAGCGAATTTTTCCCCGAAATTCATTTTTAAACGATATGCCGGTTGATTGGAAGCATTGAGGTAAAATTCGTAATCCAATGCAAGCTTGGGTTGGTACAATAAGGTTTCCGGCACGTTTTGGTAAGCATCCGTTTTCTTCTGGAGTAGAAAAGCTTCCGTTCCCAGTATTTGTAGACTAGGATCTCCGAACAGGCATTGTTTCTCGGTACCGTCCAGGTAAATGATCCTGTTATCCCAAACCAGTGAAACGATCATGTGGTTTGCCATTGCAATGGATGGGAAATCGTAAATGTCTTTTTTGACGGATGTTTTTGAAACGGTCAGGTAAGATTCAAATCCGAAAGCCCGGAATAGTTGGTGCAGCAGCATTGCCATGTCTTTACAGTCGCCGAATTTGTTTTGAATGGTCTGATTGGCCTGTCTCGGAACCAAAGCATTTAATCCGTTTTCAATATCCAGGTAAACAATATTTTCCTGGACATATTCATAACACGCTTGAGCCAATTCCAGTGATTTACCCTTTTTTGCCAGGTTACGGATGTTTTCGGGAAGATATTCCGGGTTGATATCTTCGTGATCTTTAATCTTCTCTGCAAACCACTCGTTGAAATAATCGTTGGGATCCATTCCTTTCGGATGCACCAAAAAATACAAGCGTTCTTCCTCAGGCAGAAAGTCCTGGGATGAAATCACAAAATGCCCCGACTTTTTTTCCGTGCGATGTCTGAAAGAGGCTTCCATGTTTTCGGGAAGGGTGATTTCGTAAAAGAAATCGTCAGCGTCGTTGATTCCGTCTTTGAAAATATCGGTTAAAAAGATCAGTTCGGTTGCTGTTGTCTGGTACTCGAATTTGAACAGGCAGTTTGCCGGAACAGCGAAGCTGTATGTTCGAAGACCATTGAAAACGGAGCTCCAGTTAATGGTAGAGACTGTCAGGTTAGATTCAAACTTGATCTTTTGGCTTCTGCCATTGATGGTAAAAGTTCCCTGTTTGGAAATCAGTTTTTCCGTTTCGCTGACTGAAAAATAGAAAGTTTGTTCAGTACCGGTTTCATTGGAACCTTCAAAATAGTTCGTAGTTTGATACATGCCGTCAGCCTGCACCGAAACAACTGTCTTTTCGAGAGCGAATTTCAGTCCTTCAGCCCCATAAATCGAACTACTGACAAAACAAGAAGCCAGTAGTATGATTAAAAAAGTGGTTTTTTTGAGCATTTCGGTTGATTAATTGATTATTTATCGGTTTGTTCTAGTGTAGTTTAGCTTGTACTAAGTTAATAAACTCTTTTCTCGTGGAGTCGTTGCTTAAGAATAATCCGGTAAATGCACTGGAAGTCGTAACAGAGTTTTGTTTCTGCACACCCCGCATTTGCATACACATGTGCTGGCATTCCAAAACGACTGCCACTCCTTTTGGTTTCAGGGTTTCCTGGATACAATCCCGGATTTCGATGGTTAAACGTTCCTGAACCTGCAATCTGCGGCTAAAAGCGTCAACTACGCGGGGAATTTTGCTCAAACCTACTATTGTTCCGTTCGGGATGTAGGCAATGTGCGCTTTCCCGAAGAAAGGAAGCATGTGGTGTTCACACATGGAATAAACCTCGATGTCCTTCACGATCACCATTTCGGAATATTCTTCGTGAAATAATGCGCTTTTCAGAATGTTTTCGGGTTTGATATCGTACCCTTGTGTCAGGAATTGCAAAGCTTTCGCTACGCGTTCGGGAGTTTTTAATAGTCCTTCACGTTCCGGATCTTCCCCGATTTGAGAAAGTATGGACTTGTAAATGGTTGAAATGTTCTCTGTCGTGTCGTTGTTGTAATGAAATTCGCTCATGCTCAATGTTTGTTTGCTAAAATATTCAAATGTTTCTGCCGCGGCAGATTCAAATGTTCAAATGTTCAAATTGAACTGCTTAAACCGTTTGAACGCTTTGAACTTGTTTAATAAGGTTGTTTTCCACCGAAATATTCTACGTAATTATTTTCTGTTTCTACCAGTTTGATTTTGCAAAGCTCACCACCGGCTTCTTTGATCGGAGTGTCTATGATTTTCCAGATCTCAATAGCCAGGTTTTCCGTAGAAGCCAGTTTTCCTTTTAAGAAAGGAACATCCAGGTTCAGGTTTTTATGATCCAGTTCTTCGATAACCAGCTCTTTGATAATCACACTCAGGTCTTTCAAATTGATAACAAAACCGGTTTCGGGATTGGGTTCGCCCTTTACGGTTACAAATAATTCGAAATTGTGTCCGTGCCAGTTCTTATTGCTGCACTTACCGAAAACTTCTTCGTTTTTTTCATCGGACCATTCCTCGCGCCACAATTTGTGCGCTGCATTGAAATGTTCTCTACGGGTAATATATACTGTTTCCAATGTCTTGAAAATATGGGTACAACGCTTGTGCTGAAGCTTCAGCGAAGGCACAAAGGTAAAAGTTAAAAGTGAGAAGTCGAAAAGGAATTATCAATTATTAATTATCAAGAGGAAAATCCGATCTTATAATTAAATCATTGATAATTGATCATTAAACTTGACGACTTTGAATTAACTTTGTCCAAAATTGAGTCATATGATCGTTATTACAGGAGCCGCGGGATTTATCGGAAGCTGCATCGTTGGAACGCTAAACAGCAAGGGAATCAATAATTTGATTTTGGTAGATGATTTTTCCAAAACGGAAAAAGCTGCCAACCTGGAAGGGAAACTTTTTGTAGCGATGGTTCAGCGTGCTGATTTCGATCAGTGGATGAAGGAGTTCGGTGATGAGGTTACTTGTATGCTGCACATCGGGGCGCGTACAGATACCACGGAATTCGACAAGGCAATCTTTGACGAACTGAATGTAGAATATTCCAAAATGATCTGGAACCATTGTGTGAATTACAGGATTCCGCTGGTGTATGCAAGTTCTGCTGCTACTTACGGTTTGGGTGAACTGGGGTATGATGACGATGAATCGAAAATGCCGCTTTTACAACCTTTGAATCCTTACGGCTGGTCGAAACAATGGTTTGATATGTGGGCATTGGAGCAGACAGAAACACCACCGCATTGGTACGGATTGAAATTCTTCAATGTTTACGGACCAAACGAGTATCATAAAGCACGCATGGCATCGGTTAT
Organism: uncultured Fluviicola sp.; assembly: GCA_966248825.1. GTDB lineage: Bacteria > Bacteroidota > Bacteroidia > Flavobacteriales_D > Crocinitomicaceae > Fluviicola. The sequence goes on along the minus strand of CBINBC010000007.1, from coordinate 116,597 downwards.
CTTCCACACATTTAACCAGGTGAAAGAACATGGTTCCATGAAATTATTCCGTTCCCACAATCCGAATTACACGGATGGCGGACAGATGCGCGATTTTGTTTATGTAAAAGATGTGGTTTCTGTGATCGAGTTTTTGATGAAAGGCACGGCGAAGTCGGGGATCTATAATTTAGGTTCCGGTAAAGCGCGTACTTTCCTTGATTTGGCTGAAAATACATTCAAAGCCCTGGGAAAAGAACCAACTATTTCATTCATCGATACTCCGGAAGATATCCGCGATAAGTACCAGTATTTCACGGAAGCCAATATGCAGAAACTGATTGGTCAGGGATATGATATTCCATTCCATACATTGGAAGATGGAATTGAAGATTACGTGAAGAATTACCTGGTTGGTCATAAATACATCTAAGATCAATGTTGAAATCCGTTCATCACATAGCAATCATTTGTTCGGATTACGAAAAGTCAAAAGCATTTTATACGCAAATACTGGGGTGTGAGATTCTTGCTGAGAATTACCGCAAGGAACGCAACTCGTATAAACTGGATTTGATGCTGAATGGCGTTTACTGTATTGAATTGTTTTCTTTTCCGGATCCGCCAAAACGGGTTTCCCGACCTGAAGCCAGCGGATTAAGACATTTGGCTTTTTCTGTAGAGAATATGGATCATGTCATGGAGGAATTGCTTCGTAAAGGAGTCGTTTGTGAACCGGTACGAGTAGATGAATTTACCGGAAAACACTATACTTTTTTCGAAGATCCGGACGGTCTGCCGATTGAACTGGTAGAGCAGTAATGTCCATAAACTTCCGGGGAAATGAAAAAAAGCAAGTCTTTGTTAAAGAAGAAACGCATTTAAATGCTATTAACCTAAATGTAACGGTTTCAAAGCATCTCACTTCTGGCTAAATGTTTAGCTTTGCAGCTGAAGAAAAATTACAATGAAACCTATTTTAGCTCTTGCGATGTACTGCATTTTGCAGTGTACTGCCTATTCCCAAACTATTTCCAACGGGAACTTCAATTCAGGAACAGCTTCCTGGGGATGTAACCCTGAAACCAATCCCGAATCTGTTTATGGTGGTTCAGGTTCAAATACGGTTGCAGAAGTAGATGCTGTAGCCGGTCTTTGCCAGACCATTAACGGATTTACAGTTGGTGCTTTGTACCGTGTTTCCTTTCTTTGCTCCCGCAGAACCAGCTGTGGTCCAACTGTTCAGTCCATGAATGTAACGATTGGAGGCGTAACTAAAAGTATTTCCAGGAATGGTACCGCCTTTTCCATGGTCGCTGAATTTGTAGATTTTGTCCCTACAGCCAACGTGCAGACACTCACTTTTACCGGAACAACTACCGAAACATGTAACCTGCTTGTTGACAATATCAAGATTACACTGAGTTCGGGCCTTCCGGTAGAGCTCAGTTCCTTTACGGCAAGTTGTTCGGCCGGTGGTGCGCTTTTAAAGTGGATCACTGAAAGTGAAACACGCTCGGATTATTTTACCATGGAAGCTTCTACTGATGGTACTACCTGGAGTGAACTAGGAAAAGTGGATGCACAGTTCAGTTCTCAAACCAGAACGAATTACGCTTACCAGGCTGACTACCCTGCGGATGGGATTAATTACTACCGTTTAAGTCTTACGGATATAGACGGGACTGAAGAAGTATTGTCCGTTGTAAGTTTGAGTTGTGAGAACAACCAGGTATTGATTTACCCGAATCCCACGACAGGAATACTATCCGTGAACACTTCCGTGGATGAATTTGCAGGGGTTTTTGATTCCTCTGGAAGAAAAGTGACGGAACGTTTAAATGTATTTAATGAACATCGGTTCGAGGTCGATCTTTCCTATTTTGCTGCGGGATTTTATTATTTGCATGTCGGGGATGAAAAATATAAAGTGGTGAAGGAGTAATCTTCCCGGATTACACATTCTTATTACGACAATGTAGAAGTAACTTTTGATGCGAAAGAAAAATAGACCGAATCGTTATCTTTGCAGAAATAATTTCAACCATGAACTATATTTTAACAACCATTTCTTTGATTTTTTGCTTGTGTTCTTTCGCTCAACAGAAAAGCGATATCATTTACCTTACCCGATTTGGAGATCCCACTGGAAGTAAAGATTCTGCTGAATATTATCGTGTTGTCAAAGAAGTTGACGGACTTTATCGTGTAAATGAATATTCTATAAAATCAGATTCCCTTCATATGACGGGGGTGTTTAAGGATAAAGCACAGACAATAAAGGAAGGAGAGTTCATTGATTATGAAAAAGGAATTCCGTTGTCGAGAATGAATTTCAAAGACGGGAAATTAACGGGGCAACAAATCACTTACTACCCCAGTGGAGAAGTGTTTTATACTGAAGAATACATAAATGGGAAGCAGGAGGGGTATTTGCGTGCTTATTATAAAGATGGGAAATTAAAGCGTGAAGAGAAGTATGAAGCGGACGTAATGAAATCAGGAGATTGTTACCTGGCAAATGGAGAAAAAACGGAATATTTTGAATTCATGACAGCTGCAGCTTATCCTACCGATGACATGGCTGGATTGAAAAAGTTTTTAATGGATCATATAAAATATCCACGGAGAGCATTGGAAGATGGTATTATGGGAAAGGTATATGTTCATTTCGTTGTCTCCAAAACCGGCGAATTGGAAGATGTAGCAATTCGGAAATCGGCAAGCCCTTTGTTGGATCAGGAAGCGCTCCGGGTTGTTAAAGCAATGCCTAAATGGAAACCTGCAACTATTGATGGTGAAGCTGTTGACAGTTTTTTCTCTCTGCCAATTTCATTCAAATTCTAGGGCTTATTTCCGCTGTCTTGACATTTGGTTACAATAGTCTTGGCTAACATCTAGTTTATACGGAACAAAATTTCAACATATATCATTTCCATTCCGATCATCGTTTCCTCAACCTGGTAGAAAGCAATGCTGGTTTGTTCTGAAATGGCTTCGTATTCCAGTTCATCCGAAATCAAAGGTTGCTGTGTTCGCTCCGAAGAGTTAATCTGCATGCTGCCAAGGAACTGATAGGTTATGATGAACGATTGCTTTCCATTTTCCCGGATCAACTTTAAAAAAGTATCCTTTTTGTAATCAATACCCAGCCGATTCAGCAGATCCTTGATCTCCGGAGTAAAAATCTCGTCGTAATATTTAAAAAAAGACCGGAATTCCTGTACATGGTATTCGGAATATCCACAAAGGGTATTCGAGTAGATTTTCCGGGTGATTTTACTTGGTACTTCGAACACCCAATGTTTGAACGCTATAGTTTCTGTAAGCATCGTTTTTAGATCACAGATTTTAGTTGGTGAATAAATTGTTTTCGGACACTGAATGGCGGAAAGCAGTTAAACACAATTTGCCTTGGAAAATAAGGGGAATGGTCAATTGATTCTTCATATTCAGATTGGAACGTGAAAGTCGTAAACGCTTAAGCGGAACTCAAAAAAAAAGGGTGTTTACGGGATTTTTTCGAGTAAATGATGTTAAATTTGGTGTGAAGATGACTCGGTTTTTCCTTCCCCTGATTTTCGCCTTTACGGCCTGCAGTATTTTTGCCCAAAAGAATATTGCCAGGATTGATTCGCTTAATTTCAAAGCAGAAGAACTGTATGCCAATGATATCGAACAATCGATTGCAGTCAGTACAAAAGCATTGCGATTAGCTAAATCTTCTGATTATCAGCATGGTGAAGCATTTGCATATATGAATCTGGCGGTTGCCAATGATATCAAAGGAAATTCCGACGTTGCAACTTCTTATTTTCATAATGCAATCCGTTTGTTTGAAAGGGAGAAAGACGAGGAGAACCTTTCTTATTGTTATTCCCAGCTCGGAGTGTGCTATTTTTCCCAATACCAATATGAAAACGCTGATTTTTATTACCGAAAAGCCATTGAACTTTGTAAAAAGAACGATTTGGAGATCGATCTGGCAGATGTTCTGGTGAACCAGGGGATTACTTTTACTTACCAAAACAAACCAAAAGCCGCGGAAGCAAATTTCCTGGAAGCCATTGAGATCTATAAAAGGGAGGATTACCCGGAAGGACTCGGAGCTGCCTACAATTCACTGGCGAAAATCTATTACGATGAGTGGGATCTTCACAAAGCAATTGCATTCTTCGAAAAATCTGCTGCCAATTTCAAAGAATACCGGAGCGATTTTAATCTGATTTCTTCCTACAACGGAACAGCGAACTGTTACATTGACTTAAAAGACTACCGAAAAGCCGAGGAATATGCGCTCAAAAGCCTTCAATTATCGCAGCAGACCGGTGCCATGGAACGGGAAGTTTTCGTACATGAAACCCTGTCTCGCATTTATTTAGCGCTGGGTGATTATAAAAAAGCTTACGAAAGCCTGAATGAATATACAATCTTGAGTGATACGATCTTCACACGGGAGAAAAGTGATGCTTTGGCAGAAATGCAGGCACTCTATGAAGTCAAAGAGCTGAAGCTGAAGCAGCAAGCCGAGGAAAAAAGTCATCAGTGGAAAGTGGTAATTCTACTGGTAATTATCTTCATCGTGTTGGTGGTGTCTATGCTGTTGTACTTCCTGTTCCGAAACAAAAAGCGGATCAATGTCCTTTTAGAGCAGAAGTACGTCATGACCCAGGCGAATCTCGAGCAGAAGGAATTCATGATGGCGGAGGTGCATCACCGTGTGAAGAACAATTTACAAATCATTTCCGCTATTCTGGACCTGCAGTCGCGGGAGTTGAAGGATCCGGAATCCATACAGCTCATAGATGCCAGTATGAACAGGATCAATGCCATTTCCATGATTCATCAGAAACTCTATCAATCCGAGAATATCCGGGCGGTACAGATCGGACCTTATCTGGCGGAGCTGGTAAACGACCTGATTACGCATTTCAAGCGGGAAGTTAACAAGGAAATTTACCTGAATTCGCAGTGTGACAACCTGAACCTGGATATTGAGACCGCTTTGCCTATCGGTTTGATCGTTGCAGAGCTGGTCATGAATTCCTGTAAATACGCATTCGATAATCAGGAAAGCCCGCAAATCAGTCTTTCTCTGAAATTGCAGGATGAAAAGCTGGTGCTTGTTGTTGCGGATAACGGAAACGGAAAGTCTAACATGAATGAGGGAACTCATTTCGGGGCAAAACTGATACGGTCTATGGCACGGAAACTCAAGGCAGAATTCAGTGAGACCAGCAGTGAAAAAGGTTTAAGAACAGAATTAGTGATCACGAAATACAATCTATTGTCATGACAAAACCAAGGATTTTTATTGTGGAGGACGAACCGATCATTGCGGCCTTTTTGGAGCAGTGCCTGGTAGATGAGGAGTTTGAATGTTTGGGAGTAGCGGATAGTTTTGACCAGGCGAAACAGGAGTTGGTGCATTTGAGACCAGATCTGATCTTGCTCGACATTAACCTGGGTGATGGTCCCGATGGGATAGACCTGGCGCATTTTGTGAATCAGCAGATCAATAAACCTTTCCTGTTCGTGACTTCCAATACGGATTCGCAAACACTGGAACGTGTGAAATTGACTAATCCCGGCGGATTTATTATGAAGCCGTTCAAGAAACACGATCTGATCACTCAAATTGATTTGGCATGGCATGCTTACCAGGTTCGGTCAGCCAATACCCAAATAGACTTTACGAGTTCCGTTCTGGCGAATACACACTTCTTCATCAAGGATAAACAAAAACTGGTGAAGCTGGCTTACTCGGACATTACCTATGCGGAAGCATGTGATAATTATTCGATTTTGCATACGAAAGAGACAAAATTCGTGGTTAGCTACAGCTTAAAACACGTGGAAGCAAAACTTCCGGTACAAGAGTTTCTGCGGGTGCACCGCACTTACTTGGTCAACATAGGACAGATCTCGCAAATTAACCCGAAGTCCCTGCTTTTGATCGACGGAAAAGAAATTCCGGTAAGCGAGGCGCATCGTTCCGAACTTTTGAAGCGGGTGAATTTGTTTTAACAGGAAAACCCACTGCGCTATTTGGACGTATGTTTCAAGCACCAATTGCAAATACCTATTAATTTTAAGGCATGTACCAGCTTAAACGTAAACAGGTTGTAAAAACAGACCTCGAAACTTGTTGGAAATTTTTCTGTGCACCGGCTAATCTGCAAGTGATTACCCCGGATTATATGGGATTTAAAGTACTGACCGAAGTTCCGGATGAAATGTATCACGGGTTGATCATCAGCTACAAAGTTTCTCCTGTTCTGAAGATTCCGATGAGATGGGTTACTGAAATTACCTATGTCCGGGACAAAAGTTATTTTGTGGATGAGCAACGACAGGGACCATACAGGATGTGGCACCACGAACATCATTTCAAAGAAGTAGAAGGCGGAGTCGAAATGACGGATATCGTCAGCTATTCCTTGCCATTCGGATTCCTTGGGCGATTTGTTCATTGGCTCTTTGTGAAGAAGCAGCTGGAAAGCATCTTTGATTATCGGGTACGGAAAGTGAATGCCCTTTTTCCGCCGGCTTAAACATACGGAATTGTTAAAGCGTGTGAATCTTTTTTGAAAGCAGGGCTGACTTTTTTACATTTAATTGAATCCCAAATTCAACAGGATGTATCAGCTCAAAAGAACACAATTTATCCATGCGGACCTCCAAACCTGCTGGGATTATTTTTCCTCGCCGGCCAATCTGCGCGTGATCACACCGAATTACGTTGATTTCAAAGTGCACACAATTGTTCCCGAAAACCTGTATGAAGGATTAATCATCCGGTATACCATTCGCCCGATATTGGGAATTCCCCTAAACTGGATCAGCGAGATCAAAACCATCCGCGAAGGCGAATATTTCGTAGACGAACAGCGAAGAGGTCCCTACGGCATGTGGCACCACGAGCATCATTTCAAAGAAGTGGAAGGCGGGGTCGAAATGACCGATCTGATCGCTTATTGCATGCCTTTCGGTTTTATTGGACGGTTTTTCCATTGGCTCTTCATCCGCAAACAGTTGGAAAGTATTTTCGATTACCGGTTCCGGAAAGTGGAGGAATTGTTTAATGCAAACGATTACGTAGAATCAGCTTTGAGTGAATCTCTGGCTCCCAAAATTGCCAGGGTGAGGAAGTATTAATTCCTTTCTTCGAACTTGCTTTTAGGATCTGAACAGGTGAGTTTGTTAACAAAAGTGTAACCAATTCGGTTTTTATACTTATCATTGTACTTATTCACTGTGATTGGCCATTATTCATGATTAAGTCAGTTTAATATTCTCTGCTGAGAAGAGAACTAAATTTAAATCAAATTAAAATGAAAAAATTAATTTTTCTGATGTCATTCTTTTTGATGTCAATTACGACTGTAATTGTTGTTTCTTGTTCTAAAGATGAAGTAAAACCTAAAGTTAAAACTGAATTAATTGATAATGAAGAAAGTGAAAAGGCAAATACCTGTAGTTGCTATATCAGTGGATTTTGGGGTAGTTGTGCAGTTACTTGTCCAGTTAAACATGGGGTTTGTCTAGCATCATGCACAAGAATCAAAGTTGGTCCTTTTGGAATTTTTGGTAGCATGACGTCATGTACTTACGGAGGAGCCGGTGCTGGAGGATTAGTTATATCAGAAGGTACTTATTTCGATGATGTGAATCTGGCGAACCTTGAGAATGTTTTGCTGATAATTAAGTCTAAAGTGGGATTTGAAACTTTTTCTTCAAAATTGGAAGTTTTGATTCAGGCAATCAAAAAGAATGATCCAAATTTAATTCCTATAGCTCAGGAGTTTTTTGATGGGTTAGCTGGATTGTCACAAGAACAAGTTGCTACAATTAATCCTGAATTACGTCCACTTGTTGATGCTTGTGGAAGGGAATAAATTATTTAAATTATAAAATTAAAAAGGCGTATAAATTTTTATGCACCTTCATTTATTGAATTTATAGCATGAAAAAATTTTCTGGTCTATTCGTTTGCCTTGTAGCGGCAATGACGTTCTGTTCTTGCAGTAATGCCAATAAGGATAAAGAGTTTAAATTTTACTTAGTGAATCTGGCGACGAAGGATACCCTCTTTCAAGCGGATTTTGACAAAGATGAAGAGCTGCATTTTAAGAGTCCTGAAAATTTAAAGCAAAATGTTTTGGTTGCTTCTGTGCATTGGGCAAATAGCCAGATGAGTACTGTTGTGCCGGTTGAACCTGGCGCTTTAAACAATTACCGGGTAAACGAGGGTGTTTTGAAGAATGGAAATCATCAACAACCACTGATTAGATTTTCGGGAAATAAATACCTGGATGATTATGAACAATTTTTGACAGGAATAAACAAGCTGAAGCAAGACACAAGCTTTCTGCTGAATAGTTTCGTGGAAAGATTGGAAGTTTTCTCAAACAAATACCCCAAAAGTGAGCTTATTGGATATCATATTCACAGCATACTTACAAACTTTTCAGAAGAGAGTTTCGGGGCATATCTAAGTGCAGAAAACAAGGTTGTTTGGAAGAATTTGCTGGATAAAGCAGATGATTCTTTTGCTAAAGAACTTAAACGGATGCAAAAGGCAAATGAAATAGGGAATTGTATTCAAAGTGGTGGGGATAAGCTCGTTTTTCAAAGTAAAAACTCATCGATAGACCCGTCTGTTTTGGAAGGTAATTTTAAAGTGGTAATCTTTTGGGCAACCTGGTGTGGTCCGTGTAAACCACAAATGAAGATGCTGTCAGATCTGAACGAAAAAAAGTACCTGGATGAGCCCGTTTTATTTGTAGGTGTTAGCTCCGAATCCGATCCGAAATTGGTGTTTTCCTGGATCAAAAAGAATGAATCCAATTACAAAGGGCTGAGCTTTTTTCATGACAGTCATTTCTGTATGAGCACTAATTACGAAATTGTGCAATATCCGACAATCCTTGTTTTTGACAAAAATGATAAACTGATTCAGAAAGGCATCAAAATTGAGGAAGTAGAATCTCTGTTGGATTCGTTATTGAAAAAATAGGAATTGTTTTAAATCTCTTACTTCGAAACATCTGCTTTAGCAGGATCAGCGCATTGCTTTTTATCCAAGCCCGTGATGGTCTCGGTTCCGGGTTCTATTTGCGGCTCAGAGCAGGATGTTTCTTCCTCTCTTGCGCAGGAAGTCAAAACACCTGAAACCAACAGGATCGGGAAGAGTAGATTAAGCTTCTTCATCTATAATTGATTTTACGGCATGCATAGATTCTTCAATGTGTCCGGCAGCATTCGTCAGGGAATTGTAAATATGGCGGACAATGCCTTTTTTGTCGACAATATACGTCACACGACCCGGGATCAATCCGAATAAATTTCCGGGAACTCCGAATTGTTTACGAGCCTTTTTCTCCGTATCGGCAAGCAAAGTAAACGTAAGGCGGTGTTTCGCTGCGAATTCTGCATGTTTTTTAGGGGAATCGCTGGAAATCCCGATCACTTCGCAGCCCAGGTCCTTGAAATCCTCGTAGCTGTCGCGAAAAGAGCAGGCTTCTGCGGTGCAGCCAGGTGTGTCATCTTTCGGATAGAAGTAAATCACCAAAACCTGCTTGCCCAATACGTTTTTGATGTCGAAATCCGCGTTGTTCTGATCTTTGAGTGTGAATTCCGGGCATTTGTCTCCTATTGCTATTGCCATGACTTTGTAATTGATTGATGGACAAAGATGCGAAAGAAAGTTCAAAAGGAGTTCAAAAAGTTCGAGGTTTTAACCGCAAGGACGCCAGGAACGCAAAGAGTGATAAGCTTTTTCTTTGCGCTCTTTCATTCTTTGCGGTTCAATTTAAAATACCATGCGTACATTACCAAACGTAAGTTCAGCGAAGCTAACGCGGGAAATAAATAACCTCGTGCTCCTGGTTTGCTTCGTGGTCAAAATTTGAGAAACAAAAAATCCCGCTAATCAATGACTAACGGGATTTCAATATGAGGTCGGAAAAAATTATTCTCCTACAACTTCAAATTTGAATACAGGCTTCACTCCTTTGTGCAAGTTTGCCTCAGCTTCGAACGTTCCAACTTCTTTGATTGGCTCGTCTTTAATTTTCAAAGCCTTACGGTCGATGTCAAATCCTGCAGCTTTCAATGCTTCAGACAATTGAACAGTGTTTACTGAACCGAAGATTTTACCGTTCTCACCCACTTTCGTGCTGATTTTCACAGTAACATCAGCCAATTTAGCTGCAATTGCTTCTGCTTCCGCAACGATTTTAGACTCTTTGTGAGAGCGCTGCTTCATCATATCCTCGTGCGCTTTTTTCGCAGAAGGAGTAGCCAAAGAAGCGTAACCCTGAGGGATCAGGAAGTTACGTCCGTAACCTGGCTTCACCGTTACAACTTCGTCCTTGTAACCTAATTTATCGATATTTTTCTTAAGAATTACTTCCATGATTTCTTGTCTTTAAAATTAAACGTTAAGACTATTTCAACATATCGCCAACGTAAGGCAAGATAGCCAGGTGACGAGCACGTTTGATAGCTTTATTAACTCTCTTCTGGTATTTCGCAGAAGTTCCGGTAATACGGCGAGGAAGAATTTTTCCTTGCTCGTTCACCAAACGCAACAAGAAGTTAGCGTCTTTGAAATCGATGAATTTAATTCCGCTTTTTTTGAAACGGCAGTATTTATCTTTTTTGATCTCGATGTTGATCGGAGTCAAATAGCGAATATCGTTTTGTGACATGTTCTTAAATTTTTAAGGTAAATAATTAAGCTTCAACCGGAGCTCCGCTCATTTTTTTGCGACGTTTCTCAGCGTAAGCAACATGGTCCTTGTCCATTTTCACGGTTAAGAATCGCATGATGCGCTCGTCACGTTTCATAGCCAATTCCAACTCAGCGATTACTGAACCTTCAGCATCGAATTGGAACAAGAAATAGAAACCGGTTGATTTCTTTTGGATCGGGTAAGCCAATTTTTTTAGGCCCCAGCTCTCAGAATGCGTTAATTTACCACCCATGGCAGCCAAATCGCTTTCGTACTTTTGCACTGCTTCCTTTGCCTGGTCTTCAGACAAAACGGGAGTAAGAATGAAAACAGTTTCGTAAGAATTCATAATTAAACTTATTTGTTATTTATACTAAATTACCGCCAAGACACACTTAGCGGGGTGCAAAGATAGAGATAAATTCCTTACGAGATTAAAATTGAGATAAATAAACGCATTAATTATGGTGGAATGACTCCATAAACTTTTTCGCTGCTTCATTATCACTTTTGTTTGGCTGCGAGAGAACGAGTACCTGGTAAAGGTATTTGTCCTTGAAGAACGTTTTTGCAGTACATTCGATATTGCCACCCAAAGCAAGTGCTTTGAGTTCAATGCACCAGGTACCGTCTATACTTGATTCTGTGATACTAATCACCTTTCCGCCGTTTAAGACCAAGGGATTGTTTTCAGCATTCTGATAGAGGAACTTCTTCTGCAGATCTTCCGACATATTGATGACCTCCATGTTGTGGAAATCCATATAGTTTACACCGTATCCTGAGTTGCCGAATTCATCTACGTGATTGTAGTTGTCGACTTCGTACATTTCCGTAACGATGTATTCCGGACCCTTATCACCAGCTATTATTTGGCTTTTGCTGCGGGTAGCTCCTGGAAAAGTGATGCGGAATTTCTTTTTAGGCATCGTTGGAACAGGCTCGGGCTTCGAATTGATTTCTGTACTTAATAAGTGGAAAGAATCCAGGAACGAAGCGATTTCCAGGTTGTGTTGATTGGTAGTTGTATAGGTAACTTCCAACAGGTATAATTTATTTCTGACATAAAAGACTCTTCGCGTAGATCCTTCGTTGGTTCTGGCTGCTCCCCAAACAAACTCTCTTCCGGGATACTTGTTAACGGATTTAATGTAAGAGTTTACAAGGGCACCTTCACCATATTGTTTCAGATAATCTGCCTGTGAAAGCGCAAATAACTGAGATAGAAGATTTAAAGAATCTGAATGGACAATGTTTGCAGGTAATTCGATACTGGTAACAGAATAGGACTTATTCGATCCGCTTGTTGCTTCGTACAGGAATTTCTTTCCGGTAAAAGATCCGAAAGGGAAATTGACCGTCCGATCTGAAATAGCAGGTTTGCCCGGGAAAATGATTTTGAAGTCGTTTTCCTTGTCAGTGAAATATTCCTTCCCCGAATTGGAACAGCTTGCTAAAAGAAATCCAAAGATGAACAGGTGAAAAATGTATTTGATCGTCATATGTTAGGGACTAAAGAGTTTGATTGTAATTCGATTCCAAAAATACACATAATTCCCTCCAAACAATCTCTTTTAAACGGAGCATAAACTGAAAAATAATTCGGAATTCGGCGCTCGGAATTCGGAATTAATTTAGAACTAATCTGAATAAATAGGAATGATAGTTTAGAACTTCCTTTTGTGTTTCACTTTCCATTGCTTTTGCGTAAATTCGCGCGTCGAATAACTAGTTAAAAACAACTTTCAAAAGCAAGTCTTCTTTTATGAATACCTATCAAGAATACATCCGGGAAATTGAGGAAAGAAAAACCCAGGGTCTTCACCCGAAACCTATTGACAGCGCCGAATTATTGAGCGAAATCGTTGAGCAGATCAAAGATGCCAATAATGAGTACAGAGCAGATTCACTGAGGTTCTTTATTTACAATACTTTACCGGGAACTACAAGTGCTGCTATTATCAAGGCAAAATTCTTAAAGCACATTATTCTTGGCGAAGAGGTGGTTGACGAGATTTCTCCTGCTTTTGCTTTTGAGTTGTTATCACACATGAAAGGCGGACCTTCCATTGGAGTATTGCTCGATTTGGCTTTAGGAAACGATGCAGCGATCGCAAAACAGGCTGCGGAGGTTTTAAAAACACAAGTATTCCTGTACGATGCAGATACGGACCGTTTGAAAGAAGCTTTTAAGGAAGGGAATACGGTTGCTAAAGAAATTTTGGAGAGTTACGCAAAGGCGGAGTTCTTTACAAAACTTCCGGATGTACCAGAAGAAATTAAAGTAGTTACTTACATTGCCGGTATCGGGGATATCTCCACGGATTTATTGTCTCCGGGGAACCAGGCACATTCGCGTTCAGATCGTGAATTGCACGGAAAGTGTATGATCACGCCGCAGGCTCAGGAAGAAATCAAAGCTTTGCAGGCTCAGCACCCGGACAAATCGGTGATGTTGATTGCTGAAAAAGGTACCATGGGTGTTGGTTCATCGCGTATGTCGGGTGTGAACAACGTAGCACTTTGGACCGGGAAACAAGCTAGTCCGTATGTGCCGTTCGTGAATTTCGCTCCGATTGTTGGAGGAACAAACGGAATTTCCCCGATTTTCTTAACAACGGTGGACGTAACCGGTGGAATTGGTTTGGACCTGAAAAACTGGGTGAAGAAAACGGATACTGCAGGAAATGTGGTTCGCGATGAGAATGATGAGCCTATTTTGGAGCAGGCGTATGACGTTGCTACAGGTACGGTTTTGACCATCAATACAAAAACAAAGAAATTATACAACGGCGACAAAGAGCTGATCGATATCTCGAAAGCATTTACTCCGCAGAAGATGGAATTCATCAAAGCAGGTGGATCTTATGCCATCGTATTCGGGAAAAAGCTGCAGACTTTGGCAGCGAAAATTCTGGATATTGAAGCTCCGGTAGTTTTTGCTCCTTCGAAAGAAGTTTCTGTGGAAGGACAAGGATTGACAGCCGTAGAAAAGATCTTTAACAAAAATGCTGTGGGAGTTGCTCCCGGAAAAGTATTGCACGCAGGTTCTGACGTGCGCGTTGAAGTAAACATCGTTGGTTCGCAGGATACAACCGGTTTGATGACTGCCCAGGAACTGGAAGCAATGGCTGCTACGGTTATTTCTCCGATTGTGGACGGTGCATACCAATCCGGGTGTCACACGGCTTCTGTTTGGGACAAAAAAGCGCAGGCAAATATCCCGAAACTGATGAAATTCATGAACGATTTCGGTTTGATCACGGCTCGCGACCCGAAAGGCGTTTACCATTCCATGACGGATGTAATCCACAAAGTATTGAACGATATCACGGTAGACGAGTGGGCGATCATCATCGGTGGTGACTCCCACACACGTATGTCGAAAGGGGTTGCTTTCGGTGCGGATTCGGGAACAGTTGCTTTGGCATTGGCTACCGGTGAAGCTTCTATGCCGATCCCGGAATCGGTGAAAGTGACTTTCAAGGGAACCATGGAAGATTACATGGATTTCCGCGATGTGGTTCACGCTACACAAGCACAGATGCTTCACCAGTTTGGTGGTGAGAACGTGTTCCAGGGACGTGTGATTGAAGTGCATATCGGAACATTGACAGCTGACCAGGCGTTTACGTTTACCGATTGGACGGCTGAAATGAAAGCAAAAGCTTCCATCTGTATTTCGGAAGACGATACGTTGATCGAATCCTTGGAAATTGCGAAAAGCCGTATCCAGATCATGATCGACAAAGGAATGGACAACGAAAGACAAGTCCTTCAGGGATTGATCAACCGTGCAGACAAGCGTATTGCTGAGATCAAATCAGGTGAAAAACCAGCTTTGACTCCGGATGCAAATGCGAAATACTATGCGGAAGTAGTAGTTGATCTGGATCAGATCGCTGAGCCGATGATCGCTGACCCGGATGTAAACAACAAAGACGTTTCCAAAAGATATACACACGATACGATCCGTCCGTTGTCATTCTATGGCGGTGATAAAAAGGTAGATCTTGGATTTATCGGTTCGTGCATGGTCCACAAGGGCGATATGAAGATCCTGGCGCAAATGCTGAAGAACGTGGAAGCACAAAACGGAAAAGTGGAATTCAAAGCTCCGTTGGTGGTTGCTCCACCTACCTATAATATCGTAGATGAATTGAAAGCAGAAGGCGACTGGGAAGTATTGCAAAAATACTCCGGCTTCGAGTTCAATGACGATGCACCGAAAGGCGAAGCGCGTACGAAGTACGAAAACATGTTGTACCTGGAGCGCCCGGGATGTAACCTGTGTATGGGGAACCAGGAGAAAGCAGAAAAAGGAGATACGGTAATGGCAACATCCACGCGTTTGTTCCAGGGCCGTGTGGTAGAAGACTCCGAAGGTAAAAAAGGAGAATCCCTGCTTTCATCCACGCCGGTAGTGGTTCTTTCCACGATTTTGGGTAGAACGCCGTCTATCGAAGAATACAAAAAAGCGGTTGAGGGAATTAACTTGACGAAGTTTGCTCCTTCACATAAGCTGTTGGCGAATTAATCAAAGAATAAATAATAAATATAGAACCCTCGAAGCGATCTAATCTTCGGGGGTTTTTGTATTTGAAACAGTTAGTTTTGAAACAGTTAGTTCCCATTATCCATCAGATTTAAGGGGTAAAACCGTTGGTGATTATTATAATGGTGAGTAAACTCAGCCATTGGCTGCAATTGGTTGTTTTTGTTACTAATAATGTGGCTTATTGTGATTTCATTGTATGGATACGCTACATCCGTCAATACTGATTGATTTAATTTTTCAGCCAATTTCGCACTCATAATCTTTAAGCTGTCTGAGTATGGATCTATGTCAAAATCATAGGTTAGAATCAGTTCATACCATCCCGGTCCATGCTTGAAATCTGAAGTCGCTTCCTCGTCGTATTTGCGGCTCACGCTGCAATTGCACTCTTTTCCTAATTTATAGAAGAAACTTTCTTCCTTTTTTGTAAGTGGCTTTCCACAACTCATCAAAGCAAACAACAGGATTAAAGATGATACCAATAAATAAAAATTAGTGAAATTTAACTTTAACATCATTCAATTTTTTGTTGAACTTAATGAATAAAATTGTCTTAGATACACTTGATATTTATCCTCAGGCTTATTTTAACCTAGTTAACTCAATAAATGCTACAGAAAGCATTTTTTGCCCCAAAATCAATCATCAAATGCCTTTCTTTTGAAAGGACTATTTACGATGTATTATTATGAAAACAACAATTACCATACTCCTGATCAGCTTGTTTAGTAACTTATCATATTCACAGTTAAACTGGACTGTTATTAAATACGATAGCATAGGTAACAGATACGACGATGTTTTCTTTTTGGACGATAATCTGGGCTGGGCAGTTGATGGATCCGGCGGTTCTGTTTATAAGACAACGGATGGAGGACTGACCTGGGAAATGAAATTCGAAACTTCTAATTATTTGAGAAACATCGAATTCCTCAATGCGGATATTGGTTTTTTCGGGACACTTGACGACAAATTCTATCGCTCTGCAGATGGCGGAGATACCTGGAGCCTGGTTACTCTTTCACCGAATCCACCGGCAATTTGTGGTTTGGATGCCGTGGGCAGTTCAACCATTTACGGTTGCGGGGCTTTTTTTACTTCTTCATCGCCAAATATCATAAAGTCTGTTGATAGCGGAATTACCTGGCAACACATCGATATGTCGGCCTATGCAACCGGATTGGTAGAAATTCTGTTTGTTGATGAGCTTTTAGGATATGTTTCCGGTAGAAGCAGTACCGGAGGTGTTATTTTAAAAACGGAAGATGGCGGGGCGAGCTGGACGGAAATTTATAATTCTCAAATTCCGGGGGAATATGTGTGGAAATTACAATTACTGGAAAACAACACACATATTTATGGATCCATTCAGTCGCCGGTTGAAGGGAAATTAGTGAAATCAACGGATTCCGGGCTAACCTGGGAAACAAAGCCGTCTGTTGAGAAATTCGTGCAGGCTGTTGGGTTTATCACACCGAACCATGGTTGGATGGGAGGGCATACCACCGGATTTTATGAAACGACAGATGGTGGTGATACCTGGAATTTTTTAGGCATCGGAAGCAATTTAAACCGGATTTTTGTGATTAATCCTCATCTGGTATACGCTTCAGGTGCGGGATTGTACAAATATGGATACAGCACTTTATCCACAGGGATTACAGAAGGGAAGCCGAAAGATGCATTGCCCGTTACCATTCACCCAAACCCGTTTTCAGAAAAACTGAATTTTACGATTGATTTTCAGCATGCGGATAACCTGGTTGCTGAGATCTATGATGCAAGCGGGAAATTGCTGCAGGAATTACTGACCGATAAAGTAGACAAGGCCCAGAAAAAGAATTATTCGGTAGATTTTCCTTATTCTGCCGGTACCTACATTCTGAATATCCACACCAATAACGGGCGCAGGTCTTTGAATGTGTCTAAGATGTGATTCACCGGATTAATAAGCATAAACAAGGAAAGCCCTGACATTCACCGTAAGTGCTTTCCTTGTTTATATTGTTGTTAGATGTTTTTTATTTGTCAGCATTTACTTTACAAAATCACCACTGAAAAATTTCTTATTACAATCAGCGGTACTAATCTCGGTAATCAGGATCATATCCTTTTTCTGGCCGGTGAAAGAATAGTATACTTTTCCCGCCTGACATTTTATCGAGGCCTCACTGCCAACTCCTGTGCTGGTAACTGAAGACGCATTTGAACCAGAATGAATGTATAATCGCTCACCTCTTGCTTTGTTCTTGGAATCAAAATGAAAGTACACCTGCCCGGTAAATTTGTCACTTTCGTTGGTTGTTTTGGCTTTGGCAGCTGAATTGTTCCTGGAAGAAGAGCCCGAAGAACTGCTTGCATTGCTTTGTCGGTTAGCCGTTGAATTCTCCTCCTCCTCAGTATGGAAGAACATTTGACAATTCTTGCCTAAGTATCCTGTTCTGTAATTATTTGGTCCGTAGTCAATCCCAAAAAAGTTATGATTATAATCATCGGCGTTATCCATTCTATCGAATTTTGCTTCGGCACATTCAGTCCCTTCAAATCCCAAAACCCCGTAATAGTTGCCAATGCGCATGACAGAACGATTAAACACCATACAACAAATACTGTCATATTTAAATGGCACAATATTCTTTTCCGAAGCATCAATTACGCCATATTTTCCCACAGTATTTCGGGCAATGACACGACTGTTTCCCCAATAGCTCAATTTGGAATATCCCGAACCAAAAGTTTTGTTCTGAGATAAATCAAAAATCTCTTCATTGTTTCCTTTTTTTACAAGAAATTTACCCTGGTTACAGAACTTAATATAATCTTCTTTTCCTTTAGAATAATAATCCCATCCTCGGAAAGATCCTGTTAAAAGTTGATACGGTAAAAAGGAAACTTTATCATATTGAATGGGAACAATTATATTTCCAACACTATCTGCAATTCCACATTTACTAGCTTGAGTTACTTCAAAGTAGCGATCTCCGGATATATCACTAAACGTCCTTACTTTATCATACTGCATGGGCAATAATGCTTTACCTGTTGAATCTATTAATCCGTATTTACCATTTAGTATTACTAAAGCTACACCGGTTGGTTTAAAATCAAAAGCATCGTCGTATTGATCAGCATTGATAGCAACAAGTTCGCGATTCAGAAATTGATACTTGTTATTTTTAAAGCACAAAACCCGATTGAATTGAAATTGGTAAATTTTGTCGTATTCAAAAGGTAGAATGGTTTTATTCTTGATGTTGATTGCACCATATTTTTTATCCTTTTTTACAATAACATTTGCTTCTCCATTGGCATTAATAGCGGTTATTGGTAGCGCAAAGTCATATTCTAATGGAATTATTTTTTTGCCTTTGGTATTCATAAATCCATACTTGCCATCCTTTTTAACCATTACCAAATTCCCGATAACTTTATCATTCATTATTAGCCTGGCATCATCATAATTCAGGGTCAATAAATAATCACTTGATTTTTTTTCTTTTTTAGCAAACCGAATAATGTTCTTGTCGCGATAAGCAAATTGAACTTCATCCAGATCGCTCCATTTTTGATTAAAGATCAACACTTCATCGTTTGTTTGTGCCTGAGAAATAAAGACCAAAAGGATAAATGGTAGTGATAGTAAAAATTTTATGTTCATCTTGTATTTACGAATTGGTTAATACTTGGGTAATTTCCGATGCTGATGCACTTAAAGTTTTATGAACTTATAAGTTGATCCGTTCGCTGGCTCAATAAAGTAAACTCCTGCAGTGAGTTGTGAAAGGTCAATTAGATTTTCTGCACTATTCAGCAGCATATTTTGAATGACTACACCGGTCGTTGTCACAATTTTTGCAGGTATTGCTTCGTTATTTTTAGTGGCAGCATTCAAATAAATGATTGTTTCACTGATGACCGGATTCGGGTAAACGGACAACTCTGTTTTCGGACTTGTTTCTGATATACTTGCCGTTCCGCTGCAATCTGCACTGAATGTTGTTTGAGCGTCTACCCATGCGGTCCAATTTGAATTGCTGAATGCCACGTCATCTACCGTTACACATGTGAGATCCGGGTTGCTGTTAATTCTAAAATTGTTGTTCGCGATGACAGTATTATTCCCATTCGCAACGTTTAATTCGGTTAGTTGATTACCATGACACTCCAGTACCGTCAAGTTCTCATTATTGCTTAAATCAAGACTGGTAAGTTGGTTGCTGAAACAGTAAAGGCGATCCAAATTCAGATTATTCGAAAAATTCAGGGTTGTGAGTTGATTCCCTTGACATCCAATGAGATCCAGGTTGCTTAGGTTGCTCAAATTTAGTGAGGTAAGTTGGTTAGCACTGCATCCAAGTTCTGTTATTAATGGATTGTTGGAAAGGTCAAGTGTGGAAATACCGCAGTTATTGCAATAAAAGCGCAATAATGCTTGTTGTTGACTAATGTCAATACTTCCCAATGGATTATAGTCGCAGCTCAATTCTATCAATGACGGATTATTGCTCAGGTTGAGGCTGGAAAGCGAATTATTGTGGCAATGAAGGATAGAAAGTGCAGGGTTGCTGCTGATATTGAGATTTGTAAGTTGATTGTTGTTACAATAGATATCTGTTAACGCAGTGTTGCTGCTTAAATCTAAGGAAGTGAGTAAATTGGATGAACAATTTAAATTGTGTAAAGAAGTGAAGGCTTCAATACCAGTTAAGTCAGTGATATTTAAACCGGATACATACATCGGGAATTGGAAGCTTTGTGCTTCGCTCAATTGGATTTCAGTGTCGGCATTTGTATTTAGGCCCGGATTACTCACTAATGCAGCTTTAAAATTGGCATCGGGAATATTTACAATTTGTGCGTTCACACGCAAGCAAACGACCAAAGCGATAGTGAAAAGAAGTAGTTGTTTTTTCATGGAATTATACTTTTTATATTGCGAAGAAAGGGATTTCCAAATGGCTGTATTGAACAGATTTGAGGAATAACATAGTTGGTTTGAAGAATGGCAAAAAAAAGAGAATACGCTACATATTCTCTTTTTAACAGTTCTGTGGAATAGATTTATTCTTTCACAAAACGTTGCTGTGTAGTGCCATTCTCCGTTTCTACAGAAACCAAATAAACACCTGCTGGCAAACCCTGGATCGAAATTTCTTTGGAATCGGATACCAAAACTTCTTCGCCTGTGAGCGAAAGAATTCGAACTTGCTTGACATTCTCTTGGGTTTGAATTGCGATAAAATCGTTAGCAGGATTAGGAGACACTTCAAAAATAGGTTTCTGGATATCATTCATTCCTAATGTACCGGTGAAATGCACTTTTCTGATACGATGATTCATATGGTCTGCCACAATTAAATTTCCATCGTTATCCATGGTCATACCTGTTGGCTG
This sequence comes from uncultured Fluviicola sp., assembly GCA_966248825.1. Classification (GTDB taxonomy): domain Bacteria; phylum Bacteroidota; class Bacteroidia; order Flavobacteriales_D; family Crocinitomicaceae; genus Fluviicola. Next base: position 95,927 of record CBINBC010000007.1, on the reverse strand, counting down.
ATTAAATTTTGCAGTTGTGAAATCACCGTCGGCGAATTGATTACCAGATCCTACAACATTCGTGACTTGTGCTGTTTGATCTATTTTGCGAATCATTGAGGTGCCATAGTCTAATACAAACAGATCACCATTTTCATTGCCAATCAAACTTAGCGGTGTGTGAAATTGTGAGTTTAATGTAGGACCTGTTGTGTTTCCCGCAACACCAGTTCCCGCAAACGTCGAAACATTTCCACCTTGTATTAAACGAATTTTATGGTTTGTTTGATCTGCAACCACCACTACTCCTGCAGACGCAAAAACATCGTACGGTGCGTTGAAACGGGCACTTAACGCAGGTCCCTCAGTTGACCCTGGCGTTCCATTTCCAGCGAACGTTGTAACTGAATTGTTGGTTAAATTGAGCTTTTTAATTTTATGATTCACTTGCTCCGTAAACAGTAATTCAGTTGAAGAATAGAGGCAGATACCCACTGGTCCGCCTAGCTGAGCGTTGTTACCAATACCATCGGTATCTCCTGGAGATCCATTCCCAAGAATTGTGATTACCGCAAAATCAAACAATGAAACGATGCGAATGGTATGGTTACTATAATCTGAAACGTAGAGATAGTTATTGTAATAGGCGATTCCTGTCGGATTGTTAAATAATGCCGCAGTCCCAATCCCATCTTGGTTTCCAGAAACTCCTGGATTCCCTGCAATTGTTGTTACTTGTCCGCCTGGTGCAATTTTGCGGATGCAATGATTAAACTGATCAGTTACATAAATGTTACCGGCATTATCCATCGCAACATCATGCGGACGATTAAATGAGGCATTTATTCCGTTTCCTTCAAGGTGCGCGGGATTTCCATTACCTGCAATGGTTTCAACAAATTGCGCATTTGCGGTAATGCAACAGGCCATGAAAGCCATTGCGGAAAGTAGTACTTTTTTCATAATGTTTAGTTTAAATTTTTCTGAAGTATTGGTAGTTGATGAGTTGCGTTATCTGCATTGAAAGAAAACGCTTACTCCTTGACAAATTTCATTGAATCACCCTGATCCGTTTGCAGATAGTAAATGCCATTGGATAGCGTGGATACATCTATGCTGTTGTTGCCTAAAAGAAGCACTTGTGAGGCAACAGTTTCTCCAAGTACGTTCACGATTTTAATAATACCGTTTTCCTTCACCTCTGCATTCAAAACTGAATTTGTTGGATTTGGGTAGATACCTGTTATCATGCTTTCGTTTAATTCACTAATACTTGTTGTATTTTCAATAAATTTCATAACAGTAGTTTTGTTTGAATTTCCTCCATCCTTAAATGCGGCACATGGTTCGTCACTGCTAGTGAATGCAAGGGATGGGTTGGTTGATAGACCTGCTGAAAATCCTTCTGTACCAACAGTAGTCCAATTGTTTCCATTATATTTCATTACCGTGACTTTTGCAGAGTTAGCAACATCCTGATATGCTACATAAGGTTCGTCATTGCTGTTAATTGCAAGAGAAATTTGATTTGCTGATCCAGCAGAGAAATTGGCTAAACCAACAGTTATCCAGTTTGTACCGTTATATTTCATTACAGTCGTTTTTAGAGCAACTGATAAATCTTTATAAGCTAAATATGGTTCATCATTGTTATTGAATGCAAGGGAGGTCCAATTCACACCTCCTGCGGAAAATCCTGTTGCACCGACATTAACCCAGTTTGTTCCGTTAAACTTCATCACATTTGCTTTAAATGAATTGGCGCCATCAGAATATCCTACATGTGGTTCATCATTGCTGTTGAATGCAAGAGACGTATAGGTTGCGGCTCCAGCTGAAAAGCCTGCCGTGCCTACCTGTACCCAATCGTTTCCGTCAAACTTCATAACGGTGGCTTTTTGTGAATTTCCGTAATCCACATAGGCTACATAAGGTTCATCGTTACTATTAAATGCAAGAGAAATATGATTTGCAGATCCTGCAGAAAAATTGGCAGAACCTACCACAACCCAGTCTGTTCCATTGTATTTCATCACTGTGGCTTGATTTGAACTTGCTACATTAGCAAATGCTAAATAAGGTTCATCTAAGCTATTCATTGCAATTGAAAAATAAACTGCGCTTCCAGGTGAGAATCCAGCTGTTCCAACAGTCACCCAATTAGTTCCATCAAATTTCATAACAGTAGCTTTTTGGGAATTTCCAAAATCTCTGTATGCTACATAAGGCTCATCATTACTGTTGATTGCAAGTGAGGTCATATCTGCATCTGAAGTGGAGAAACCTGCGACGCCGACTGTTTGCCACTGTGCATGTATGTTGAAGAAAGTTGCAATGGCTGCAACCGTAAATAGTATCAATTTTTTCATTTGCATTGGTTTTTAATTCATTTGCAAATAAAAAGGACAACCAGCACTAAAAAGTTCAGATTTGAGGAATGGCAGTATTGGTGTTACGTATGACGTTTAAATGACCTGGACACATTCAAATCAGCGACTCAAATTCCTCTTTTTTGTAACGCGAAAGTTTTGCTACGATAGCACCGGTAAGATACAATTCCAGTTTCAGTTTGGCATATCGTTGGATATGGCGTGTATGTATGATCCATGATTTATGTGAGCGGAAGAAAGAACCGTCATCGGGCAGCAGCGTTTCAAATTGTTTGATGTTCTTGGTAACGGTAAGATTGTCTTTACCGCTTAAATGAAGGATTGTATAGGCCCCGCAAGCTTCAAGGGCAATAATTTCTTCCAGTTTAATGATGTGCTGCTTTCCGAGTTCTGCTATTACGATGTGCTCCAGCGACTTGCTTTCCAGGGCTTGTTTCAGTAAACGGTATTGTTCTACGGTCTTTTTCGCTTCTATTTTTGATTGTACCTTCTCAATAGCCTGGGTCAATCGTTGGCGGTTGATGGGTTTTACAATGTAATCTACAGCGTTTAGTTCGAATGCTTTGATGGCATACTGATCATAAGCTGTTACGAAAATGATTTCAAAATTCAGCTCATCAAAAAAAGTGACAATTTCATATCCTGCAAAGTTTGGCATCTGAATGTCCAGAAAAACAACATCCGGTTGATGTTTTTTAATTGCTTCAACGGTTTCCGGTACATCTTTACACTGGGCAATTACTTCAATCGAACTGTATTCCAATTGTAGTAACTGAAACAGCACGTTTCGCGCTGCCTGTTCGTCGTCTGTAATAATTGCTTTTAGTGTTTTCATGGTACAAATTGAGCCAATTCAATGCATGTTTTCAAATTTCTTTCATCAATCGCCTGGTCGGTTTTACGAACAGCGTTCTCCTTAAGGTCTTAAAAATGCCTTTTAAAAGGCAAATGGATGGTGACCCGCGTTCCTGCGTTAATCTGACCTGGATAACAGTCTTCATAGGTAAAACTTCCAACGGTTTGTTTTTGCTGTTCATTGATAATGTCAAGGCGCTTTTGAATGGCTTGTAAAGCAAAGGATTCATGCGCATTTCCTTGCCGTTCGCTAATTATTTTAGCCTGCTTTCTTCCAATTCCGTTGTCTTCAATAACACAAACAAGCTGATCGTTTGCAAAAGTAAAGGTAACCACGAGTTCCTTTTTCCCTTCTTTATGCAACAGGCCGTGAAGCAGGGCATTTTCAACAAAAGGCTGAATAAGTAAAGTTGGTACGTCAATTTCAAGCTGGGTGTCCGATAGGATGTGGTAGGTAAAATCCTCTTTAAAACGGAGTTTCTCCAGCTGCAGGTAGGTGTCTAAAAATTCAATTTCTTTTTGGATGGGTATGTATTCTTTCGTTGAATAGTTCAGGGCATTTCGCACCAATTCAGAAAAAAGGATGACGTAATCATACGACTCAACAGTACGTTTCTGTAAAATAAGGTCTTGTATGGCATTTAAAGAATTGAAAATGAAATGCGGATTCATTTGAGAGCGGATGGCGGTAAGTTTTGCAATATTCAATTCATTCTGTTGTTTAAATGCCTTTTTGACTTTTGCCAATTGTCGCCGGTAAAGAGCATATACCAGCAGTAAAAGAAGAACAACACAGATACTTAAAAACCACCAGGTTTTATAAAAAGGAGGTTTTACATAACCTGAAAGAAGGATGTTGTTTTTTGAATCGCGCCCTAAATAGTCAATCGCTTTCAGTTCTACGGTAAAATTTCCGGTTGGAAGGTTTTGAATGCTGATTTGCTGAATGGATGCCGGCAGTTTTATCCATTCCTGCTGGTTGATGCGGTAAGCATAATCTAAGCGGCCGTTACTGCTGTAATGGGCAACAGAAGGTAAAAGCACCAGTGATTGATCGTAATTTAGCGTGCGGTTTTTAATTTCCGGATTGTTCAGGTAGATAAGTGCTAAGGGCTTTTCCGACTTTCGATGAATCGGTATTTTTTGCACGCCTTTTCCGGTTGCAAGCCATAAATCTCCATTTACAATTACTAAATCCTGTACGTTGTTGGATGCCAGCCCATACTGACTATTCATTTTACTCCAGGATTTATCTGCCAAACGCAAGATCCAAATGCCCTTATTCGTTGCGGTGTAAAGTTGGTTGCGGTAATGGATTAATTTGTTGGCCTGTACATGAGCTGGTAATACAGCTACTTTTCTTGTTTTCTTTCTATTGGAAACGGAATAGATCTGTCCGTCAAAAGTTAGGGCAAAGAATTGTTTTGTCTGTTTGTTATAATCAAGGGAGAGGATCTGGATTCCATCGAACAAGGTATGCGAATGTCTCCAAATTCCGTCTTTTTTGTGGAAAACCTGCAATCCGCGGTTGGTGGCAATGTATAGTAACTGATTGATGGAATCGAATTGTAAGTCTCTCGACCAGATTTCGGAGATTTTATAATCCTTTTTTCCTCTTATGTATGTGCCAAAGGAGGTCAATACCAGGTAATCGTCTTCAATTTTATAGAATGCTTTAACCGCCCTTATGTCCAGTTTTTTTTCTTCCGGTTTGTTTCCTTTCAGATAAAACAAGGCGTTCACGTTAAAATAGAGACGGTTCTCATCGAAAAGAAAGTTCAAACTTTGTACATCTGCATTTTGCGCTGTTCTATATGTTCTTAGGGCATTTGTTTTGCTGTTCAGCTTACCAATAATTCCATCAACAGTAGCGAAGTAAATATTCGTTCCGTCAGAAGTGATTTTCGTGATTTTATCTGTTGGTAGTTGATCGTTGTCTTTGTTCCAAACCAAATAATCCAGGTTTGGTACACGCATCATTCCATGCTGAATGGTGGTGAACCAGTAATTTCCCTCACGGTCTATCAGTACATCGCTAAATGAAATATTCGGATACAACAGTTTTACCTGCTGGGTACGCGGATTGAATTGAATGAGTCCTTTATAGGTTGTGATCCAAAGTAATCGGTCTTTCAAATAAACAGCATTCGTTACTTTTCGATTGTTTAATGCAGCCAGAAGAGCTTCGTTATTCAGATGGCCAATCCGGTCGTTTTTTTCCTTGAAAACAGTTGACCGGAAGTTGGAGAAGATGTAATGCTCATCATTCACGTTTTCCATCACGAAGCTTCCCGAAGGTTGAAGAAGAGGTGACTTTACCAGTTTTATTTTGCCGTTTACCAGGCTGCCAAATGCATTTGATGTTAAAAAATGGACCTCGTTTTTCGCATTTACATTTGGTGAAGTTGATGAACAATCCGTACTGAATTTCGAATATGATTTCCAATTTTTCTTTTTTTCATCGTATTTTGAGATTCCTTCAAAATGAGACACATAAATATTGGCAGACCGATCTGCTGCAATTTTTGATATCCCTGTGAACTTATCTGATAACAGTTCCAATTGATCATTGTTTAAGCAGAATAATTGCGATTGAAAATTATAGCAGTATAGTTTTCCGGAGTTAGATAATGTTAATCCACTGATCGATTTTGATTTCTGGTCTGCACATTTGTAGGCTATATAATTTGAACCATCGAATTTAAAAAGTCCTGCGTCGCATCCGATCCAGATAAAGCCTTTTGCATCCTGGACAATGCTGTATACTTCGTTGCTGGGCAAGCCGTTTTCATTGTCGTAAATGACATATTGCGGATATTGCGCGAACGACCATTTGAAGCATAGTATCGTGAAAATAAAAACGAGGATGAATATGTATCGCTGCTTCAACAAAAGGGTTAACTATTAAATGTGCGTTTGCTAAGATAGGTTTTCAACCCGAGCATTCATCGTTCGTTGTTTTTTAAGTGTGGTTTTAAAAAACCAGGAAATTGAGAATTATACACGAATAACCTGATCATATTCCAATACACCCGACTCCAGGTTCAACAGGCAAAGTGCTTGCGAACTCCCGCTAAAAGTGGACTTTTCATAGCTGAAACAAGCAAGCTTCCCATTCTGAAGGATTAATAGGTTATTGAGATTGTCATACTTCAGTTTTAGGTTGTATTTTCCCATGCGCTTATTATTCCGAACATACGTCAATGTGGACTGTTCGTTCTGCTCGTTTTCAGTGAGCAGGAAATACGTACTGTCGTTAATTTTATCCGATCTGAGAAGATCATCGTTGGTGTACCGGTGATGGATCGGAATTTCCGTGAGCGGAGGTTCTTCGTAGTCGACCACCTCAATTTCGATGCTCTCCAGTTCCGGTTCGTGGTGTTCACCGGAATCGTCCCAGTCTTCCCATTCTTCCTCACTTTCCCACTGGTCGAAATCCGGGTCTTCGTCGTCTTCCGGGAAATGTGGCTTTAGTTTAACGTGCAGTTTTTCCGTAAGTGCGGCAACCGACCGCTGCATGAACGGACTGCCGAACTGGAGCTTGTTTCCTTTCTGTCCTCCGCCCGCATAGCACTTCTTTTCCGATAAATCAAACACTAAGTGCCGAAAGAAACTGAGATTGTTCTTCATCAATGAACGTTCTGAAATGAGGTGCAGGTAACGCGGATTTTTATCTGTTAGAATGTGCGAGATATGACCGATTTTGCGCTGGTCTTTGACTCGTAAGCGATACACAACCAGGAAGAATAATACACAGAATACAGCGGCAGCAATAAGGATTAATATAGTTTCTGTAGTAGAATATTCCGTTGGGGTTGTTACGTATGCTGTCTGGATGATCGTTTTCATTGGCTTTTTTTGTTTTCGGTAATGAATTGATCGAACAAAAAGTCTCCGTTCGTAAGGTCGATTACGGCAAGCGCAATTCCGAAGTTTATTCCTCCTTTGGAGTAGATCATCAGGACCTGGTTGGAGAAAGGCGTTTCATAAATCCGGAAATCATGCTCTGCCCAGCCTCTGAATTCGTGTCGCCGAATTTCGATTCCGCCGCGGTAAATTTCAAGCCGTACTTTTGACAATCCCATATCGTTTTCGCGGAGCTTTGTGACCACAAAAGCGTTGGGCGGAACCTTTTCAGTTACTTCTGTATCACTGGAATCGAGATCCCGGTGGATTACTTTTATTTCACTGCGTATAGACTTGTCCGGAGCCAGGCTGAGTGTTCTTCCGAGTTTTTGCGAGAGCATTTTCAAACTTCGCTCCACAAACGGGCTGTCAATATCAATCCCTTTTCCTTTTTGATTCGCTCCTGGGGTGAACCGGTAGTTCAATAGGTCGAACACATAATGGCGGTAAATTTCATAGCTCGGAGAATCGTCCGGCATGTAAATGCTGTGGCCAAAAATATGAATGAGGTTGCTCGTGCTGTCTGCAACAACCGCATCAATCGCGTGGATTTTGGTCTTCTTTTTGACAATAAACAGGAAAATCATTCCGAAGACCAGGATGGAAGATCCAACAATTACAAGTGTAAGCATAAGCAGTAAGTTGGATTAAAAATAGCAGAATTTGGTTAGAAATTATCAGCTACATACCAAAAAGAGGTAGTGTATTAGCTTACAGTTCATTAGCATGCTTGGCTCCTTGTTTTAGCAAAAGTTCAACATAACGTTCGTATTCCCTCACTTTATCTTCATTCACCGGAACTTCGTTTTTGATCAATACAATGCGCTCAGTCAACCAATCCAGCACGGTTTTTCCGTCAGCCGGATCAATAAAATTGACATTCAGGTGATATACTTTCAATCCTTCTAAAAAGAAAGCGGTCATCCCGACGTCTATGGAAAACTTCATCATGTTTTTATCCGTTGCCAGGCTGGTTGGATATTCCCAGGCCCGAAACAATCCGGAATAAGCATTCCACATTTTACCCACTTTTTGGTATCCTTCAATTTCTTTAAGAGTTTCCCATTTTTGGGGCGGGTAGTTAGGGAGCTTCTGACTCGGGTCGGCCCCGGCCATTTTCCACATCAGGTATTGATACTGGTAACTGAATTTAAACTCGCCCTGGTATTCCTGGGAGATGTAAATGGAACTGGCAAGCGAACGGATTTGGATTTCCGTTGGTGGCGGACAATTCAGGTTGTCTGCTTTTCCGGAAGGATCATACGTTATCCACGAATTTAAACCGGGAAATCCATCGGACGCATATTCTCCGGTTCCGAGTAATTGCCCGTTTTCATGATAAATTTTCCAGGTTCCGGACCGGAATCCGTTATTCATGGTGCCTTCGGCATAAAGTTGACCGCTGTTATAATATTCTTTCCAGGCTCCTGTTTTGCTGAAAGTGCTCTTTTGGTAATAACCTTCTGATTCCAAACTGCCGTCTATAAAATAGGTTTTCATTTGGCATAGCCCGGATTTATCAGGTTCCGAGCGAGTTTCTTTTAACTTCCCGTTGTAGTAATACGTATTCGTTTGAGCAAAACAAGTGACTGCTGAACAGAAAACAAAAAGAAGAAGTGTTTTTTTCATCGCTGATTGGTATGTAGTTACCGGTTTCGTTTCAAATATAGGAAAAAGAAATAAGGGTTTAAAGAGCGGGCAACAAACCATGTATTGCCATTATTTCACATGACTTTCATGGTAGACCGATGGGCAAGCCATTTCAAATACATTTCCTGTGCAGGACAACAAAATACCAGTTATAGAAACCTCGTCAATCCTTCTCTCCGCTCAGCGTTACCGTATAATTAGCTCCCATCGGTCCGGTGCCGCAAACGTCATCTGTAAACGTGAGTTCAAATCGCTTCTTGTCCATTGCACCAATAGAATTATTGCATTTGGAAAGTGTTCCTTTTTTGGAAACGCTAAAGGTGTATTCGCTTCCGTCATACCAAACCATCTTGATTTCTCCTTTATCGCCGTAGCGCACTTCGCCATCATAAGTAAGGGTCGTGTCTTTGGTGATCCCGCCCATTTCCCAATAATTGTAATGATACGTGATGTGGTAGTCGCCCAAATACTTGTTCCGGTAATCAAACAGTTTCTTTTTGCACCCCGGTATAGTGGCCGCAAGAACGATGAATGAGGTGATGGTTATGAGCTGTTTCATTGGATTGAATAAATATTAAAAATAGTAAAGCACCAAATCTTGGTCGTTTTGTCGGGTCGCTTCAATCCAGGAGGCAAATTCGGCCTGCTGATTGCTGTCCGGGTAATCTTTTTGAATGTTTGCCAAAGCCTGGTCGAAGTTCGCTCGTTCGATGGTGAATACCACCGGGAAATCATCCGGGCTCGAAACAGGAATGGGGGAGTTGGGACCCAAATAATACATCCGGAATTCGGAGTAATCGTACATCGGTGAGATGCCTGCCGGATACCAGTGTCTGTTTGAAAGCAGTTTCCCGAAGCCTTTGATCAATAATTCAATGATATACCAGTGTTTGGCAGTATTTCCGTCCGGCTTTTGCCACTTTCCATCCAGGAAATCGGTTAGGAGGGTTTTTGAAGCGATCCAGCCGTCATCGCTGCTGAAATCATCGTCCAGGTCTTCTAACCAGCTTTCACAAGAAGCGATGATTTTTTCTTTTAAAGCCGCATCTGTTGTTCCATATTGCTGTCGGATCTTCTGAAGATCCACGCGGTAAGGTTGTATTCCGTATGACATGGTTCGGTATTTTAATGATGTCTAAAATAACCAATTTTTGTCAACGACTACTCTTCAACGTCGACCGGTGCACCGCCAGCTCCAAATAAATCTCCCGGGCCAGTTTTTCCAGTTGGTTTTGCGATTGGGAAATATCCACAAACCGGACTTTTTTCGTCAAATCCAGATACAGCTCAAAAACCCGGTCGGAATGGCTGCTCTCCGGGAAATCCATCAAGGAAAAGATCGTATCGCTGAGTTGCAGGTAATAATCCGCAGCGCGAAGACCCAATGCGTCCAAACCAAGCAGCAATTTCTGGTTGACCAGGTCGTCTTTGATGAGTGAAAGAATGAGTGCTTGCTCTTTTTGGAGTTTCATAGCTATGAAATTATTTGTCATACAATTATATGACAAATGTAAGCGATTAATTTGAATTGTCAATTTTTTATATGACAACTTTGTCAACAAATTAACTGACATTTGATTCGTGACTAAAGATCAATTGAAGAAAGAATTGGGTAAACGTATTGTTGAACTGCGTGAACAAAAAGGTTGGAGCCAGTCCGATCTGGCGAGAGCGTGCAGTAAAGATCGTCAAACCATTGAGAAGTTGGAAAACGGAAAGGTGAATCCAACTCTTTATACTTTGCTGGAAGTGGCGAATGGGTTGGGAATTTCTTTGTCTAAATTGGTTGATTTGTAGTGACGTTTTATAAATAGACAAGGAATTTGTCAAAATAAGTTTTACGCTTTATATTTTCTGATACATCCATCTATTCTGTTAAATCTACTTTTATAATTACAGGATCGTCTTTCTTCTTTATAACAATTGTAGCAATTGACCAATCCTTAAATGTATGTCCTCCATGTTTGTAGTCTTCGATATTTCTTTCTGCAAAAAGAAAGTATCCTCTTTCTTCGATTCGAGAAATTAATTCTTTCAGTAGATAACCCATTTTAATCTTGTCTTGGGTTTCAACCATTACACTTATATCACCAAAATCTATTAGCTCTTGAATAACACTTCCGATGAAAGCTGCTTCATCTTCATTCTCGGGTTCGGGATAATCAGTATTATATCCGTGAGCTTCTGATAGAATATTTAATAGTTCTTTTCCAGATGTAACTCTAGCCAAAAACCTTGGTTCGTCATTGTTGTTTGTTTCAATTGCATTGTTAATAGTCTTTTGAACCCAGGTTTCATGATTCATTTTCATATATGTCAAAAGCTCTTCTGTATATGAATCTGTTAATTCATCAATTTCTCTATGGTGATTGCGACAAAGAAGAATCAAATTATCAGCATAATCATATTCGCTTAAACCTTCTTTATGCCTAGGTCCATTTGGTTTGCTACTGATTATATGGCATTCTTCTCCTATATTGAAGTCTTTGGAGTTTTTTTCTGAGAGTAATTCAATTTTGCAAATAGCGCATCTGTTTCCTGATTTTGCCCAAAGCAATTTTCTTGTTTTATCTGATATTGCCATAATTATTCATTGCGAAAGTTGGATGGTGTTTAATTTAATTGTAACGGTTTTGATCTGCACAAGTGCTACCTTCTCTCTAATTTTGATTGAAACACCATTTTGCAGAAGATTCGTATTGGTAATTCAATTTAAGATTGTTATCGGATCCGTGAAAAATGTTAGATAATATCTCAGTGAATTTATTGCGGATTGATTAACCCATGCTTCAGAAATAAACGAATTTTCGTCATCCGACTTGAATAAGTGGGGATGATATCGAAGAATTGTACTCAGAATAAAAGCATATAAGTAATCTGACAATAATGGGTGCCAATATATTGATTTTTCATTAAGTTGAAGTTTAGGGACATATTTCCAAATATTTTCCGATCTGTAATCTAGAAAAATAGGTCTCTGCATTTGAATATGATTTTTTGATTCAAAATTCTCAATGTAATCAAAAAATGTTTGATCAATTTTTTGAGGATCCAGGTCAATTTCAGGAAAACGTATTATTGAACATTCAAGAAGCTGTTTATTGCTGAGATTATGTCCTTTTTGCCAAGCCATTTTATCTTCATCCGACATTTTATTAAAAGGTAAAAGTGTTGGTTTCTGTGCTTTTAATTCTATCATAAAATCATCAACGGCAGAGTTTACAGCCATAAATTCAATCCAAAGGTTTTTATCATTATCCCGAATCAAAGCCCTACAATCAATTTGTTTTTTTAGAATTTGATAGAAGCTAAGTGATTCGTGTGAAATTTCTTCACAATAGCCAATAAAATCAGAAAGTTTAACAGTAATATTTTTCTCAAAAGGCCATATTGATTTTGTTATTTCTTCATAGAAGTTTGAAAATATGTTTTTCTTGTTTCTTGAGATGGGTGGATGTATTTCAATTTCGAAATCAATAATTCTTTCTGGATTTTGAGGATTTGAGGATAGCCCATGATAGACACTTTCTGATTTAAGTTCCGAAATATTGATTTTGCCTTTATATCCCAATATTGCTTTTGAGAGATTCAAAAAGCTATAATAGTAAAGTAATCCTCCTGATTTCCAGTTGGATTTGAATGCGTCATGGTAATAGATTTTAGCTTGATTTATCCAAGGATCAATTTCTTTGTTATCTATTGATGCCAATGAATTATTTTGAAATTTTATGCTCGATAGTTCTTGCCATAATTGAATATGAGGAAAAGCTGTGGTATGCAAAAAATTGTATGATTTGGTTATATAGGGGTTGTATATCAAATAGTTCATAATGGTTATTAATTCAGTTTATTGTAACTAGGTTAAACATGTCAAATCTAATGGTCAAGCTCTATAACTTAACGGTTGTTCAAATTACAAATTAATCCGCAATGAGTTGTGTCTTATACAAAAAATCCATGCATTTCACCCTTTGCGTTCTTCCACTCTTCGCGGTTGCAATAAGTCTGCGGTTCAAAAATAAAGCTTGCCGAAGGCGAGCTAATCTGTGGGATCTGCACAATCTGCGTGCGATAGCTATTACTTCAATGGATAATCCTTATGAGATTCGGCAAAAGGCACTTCTTCTTTCATTTTTTTTAGCGTCTCTAATTGGCCTTCTCGACATTGATATTTTATCCTTTTCCTATTCCTTTAGTATTTATATGTTCAAGTAATGCGTTTTCTAAGTCTTCACTTATATTCCAAAACTTTTCATCCATTTCTTCGATGTCTTGCTCGAGTTCGTCTTCCGGGAACTTGTCTAATTGTTCTTGTCGGGCATCTGGTCCTTCGGGAACGCCTTTCGGAAAATACTTCTTATTAAACTTTCTTAGTTGATTTGCTATAGATGAAAAGTTGAGATATTCTAAATCTTCAATTGTGTCTGCGTTTTTGTCTGCCCCATTATTCATATAATGATCCCAAAGTCCATCCGTTGTCAACGGTTCAATATTAAACCAAATGCGTTGCTCACGAGTCAACTTTTGATAGTCGGAAAATCCAATATCAACAATTTTCTCCCAAGCCGTTTGAGCTTCTTCTCTTGTCATAGTTTGTCGTTTTAAAATGCCTTATAACTTATTTTCACGATTCATTAACCAAAGCAATATGGTTGATTATGCGCTATCAACTAACGATAGATTCAAAATACAAATTAATCCGCAAAGAGGGTTCTGGTAACGACGCTATTCTATTTCAACCATTCTTCAATGTTCATGCTTTGATGTAAGATCCGGATGATCTCTAATGTTTGACCGTCACCGATTTTGTAGAATATGATATGTGACTTCACGAAGGAAACTTTGTACCCCGCTCTTATATCATCTGCTGATTTTCCTGTGTGATAGTTTGATCTAAGAAAGTCTATCTCATCAATAATGAGCGCATAGTACCTGTCGGCCTGCTCTTTAGACCATTTTTTGAATGTGTAAACCCAGATTTTTTCCAGATCCGAAAGTGCTTCGGAACTGATTTTAAGTTCAAGTTTGTTCATGTATACTTCTTGTGAAGTGCTTTTAAATGTTCTTCCGGGCTAAAATCCGCTACCTGGCCGCTTTCTTCCCCCAGGATCAAAGCATTTCTTAATTCATTTAATTTACGTTCTTCACTTTCGAGCAGGCGCAATGCAGTACGGATTACCTCACTCACCGATCCGTATCGACCGGATTTTATCTCGTCATTAATAAATTGTTCAAAATGACTTCCGAGTGATATTGATGTGTTTTTTCCCATTATCAAAAATTAGATTAGTAAATGTACCAAAAATTGGTAACGCATCCAAACAGGCATGGATCGAATAATACCCTCCTTTGCGCTCTTCCATTCTTCGCGGTTAAATAAACCTTGCCGAAGGTGAGCCAATCTGCGAGATCAGCGCAATCTGCGGGCAAAAAAAAACAGCCATGCCGCAGGCGTGGATCGACCAACATCAATACTTCGTGCGCTTCTACCTTCGTATTACGTCTTTCAGACTATACTCCGTCTTCACCAGCTACGCTGGTTCTTCTTTGTGGTCCGTCTCCTATAGAAAATTTCTATGCATTTATAGCCTCCATTTAGAACTTCCCATTTTTTAAATGCTTAAATTTAACAGAACTAAAAATGATGAAATGGCTGTTTTCGATTTAGACATGATCCAAAAAGTCTACGCTGCATATCCTGAACGCGTAGCTGCTGCAAGAAAAGTGGTTGGTAGACCTTTAACTTTGACCGAAAAGATATTATACGCCCATTTGTGGGATGGTGCTGCTTCACACACCTTTGAGAGAGGAAAGTCCTACGTGGATTTTGCGCCCGACCGCGTAACGATGCAGGATGCAACTGCCCAAATGGCTTTATTGCAATTCATGCAGGCCGGTAAAAAGAAAGTCGCAGTTCCTTCTACGGTACATTGCGATCACCTCATCCAGGCAAAAGTAGGCGCGGACGCCGATTTGCAGCGCTCATTGAACGAAAATAACGAGGTCTTCAACTTTCTGTCGTCGATCTCCAATAAATACGGAATCGGGTTCTGGAAACCCGGAGCCGGGATTATCCACCAGGTGATGCTGGAGAATTACGCCTTTCCGGGCGGGATGATGATCGGAACGGATTCACACACGGTAAACGGCGGCGGACTCGGAATGATCGCTATCGGTGTGGGTGGTGCTGATGCTGTGGATGTGATGGCAGGAATGCCCTGGGAGTTGAAATTCCCGAAACTGATCGGGGTGAAATTAACCGGAAGACTCAACGGCTGGACTTCTGCCAAAGACGTGATCCTGAAAGTGGCGGATATCCTGACCGTAAAAGGTGGGACCGGAGCGGTTGTCGAATATTTCGGCGACGGAGCGCTTTCACTTTCTGCTACCGGAAAAGGAACGATCTGCAACATGGGCGCAGAAATCGGAGCTACAACCTCTACCTTTGGCTACGACGATGCGATGCGCCGTTACTTAAATGCAACCGGAAGAGCAGAAATCGTTGCGGAAGCAGACCTCATTGCCGAGCATTTGACCGGGGATAAAGAAGTGTATGCGGATCCTGAGAAGTACTTTGACCAGGTGATCGAAATTGATTTGGATACATTGGAGCCGCACATCAACGGACCATTTACACCCGACCGCGGAACCCCGGTTTCCAAAATGAAAGAAACAGCTATGGAAAATGGTTGGCCGCTGAAAGTAGAGTGGGGATTGATCGGATCTTGTACGAACTCTTCCTACGAAGATATGTCGCGCGCAGCTTCCATTGTGGAGCAGGCCGTGAAACACGGAATTACGCCGAAAGCAGAATTCGGAATCAACCCGGGATCCGAGCAGGTACGTTTTACGATTGAGCGCGACGGGATCATTGCGACCTTCGAAAAAATGGGTACGAAAGTCTTTACAAATGCCTGCGGACCGTGTATCGGACAATGGGACCGTGAGGGCGCAGACAAACAGGAGAAAAACACGATTGTGCATTCATTCAACCGCAACTTCTCGAAAAGAGCCGACGGAAACCCTAATACACATGCATTCGTAACTTCTCCGGAAATGGTGGCTGCTTTGGCAATTGCCGGCGATTTAGGATTTAATCCTTTAACCGATACTTTGACAAACGACAAAGGGGAAGAAATCAAGTTACTTCCGCCGCACGGTGATGAACTTCCTACCAAAGGATTTGATGTGGAAGATCCGGGATACCAGGCTCCGGCTGAAGACGGATCAGGTGTTCAGGTCATTGTGAAACCGGATTCAACGCGTTTGCAGTTATTGGAATCTTTCCCGGCCTGGGACGGACAAAATATCCTGGGTGCGAAATTGTTGATCAAAGCAAAAGGAAAATGTACTACCGACCATATTTCAATGGCAGGTCCGTGGCTGCGTTACCGTGGTCACCTGGATAATATTTCCAACAACATGCTGATCGGTGCTGAAAATGCATTCAACGGAAAAGCAAACGAAGTGGTGAACCAGTTGACAGGTTCGGTAGGCGAAGTTCCGGCAGTGCAGCGCGCTTATAAAAACGCCGGCATTCCTTCCATCGTTGTGGGAGACCACAATTATGGGGAAGGATCTTCCCGCGAACATGCGGCAATGGAACCGCGTCATTTGGGTGTTCGTGCGGTAATCGTGAAATCATTTGCACGTATCCATGAAACAAACCTGAAAAAACAGGGAATGCTGGGATTAACCTTCGCAAACGAAGCTGATTATGACAGAATACTGGAAGACGATACTTTTAACTTTATTGATCTGACAGAATTTGCTCCGGGCAAGCAGCTAACCCTGGAAATTGTACATGCTGACGGCTCGAAAGAGAACATCAAACTGAATCATACATACAACGATCAGCAAATCGATTGGTTTAAAGCAGGATCTGCATTGAACCTGATTAAGTTACAGAATCAAAACAACTAAAAAATTAAAATAAAACAACCAGTAGGGGCGCGATTAATCGCGCCCCTACTGGTTTATCGGCTTTTCTGCAGGAAATATGCAAGCATAACGAATACTGTCAGGTACTCATTGAAATAAGTAGTTTACGAATTTCGAGCTTCAAATCAGGTGGCGGTCGAACTATAATTTTAATTTCGGCCTTGAAAGCTAAAACCGTAAATCAACCTTCTTTTGAAAAAGAGAAGGTTTTTTTGCAAATAATAATAAAACCAAAAACGCTACAATTTATGAAGAGAAAAGCTACTCTTGCGGGAGGAGTTATGTCCATAATGCTTGCATTCAACGCGTCCGGACAGGCAAATACCAAGTTTAATATGGTCAACGATCCGTATTATGGTTTTCCCAACTACACCAGTTTATTTCCGGGCTTAAAAAGTTCCATTCTCGGTGCGGTAAAAGACGATGAGAACATTTCGAATATCGACAGCCGTGGATCCGGCCCAACCGGTTTACGCACGGAATTTTTCCTGAACAATTGGTTCGGAGTCGGGGTGGATGCCATTTACAGCGGAAGCAGCGTGAGTTATGACCGCCTGGATTCCATTGTCGACGGAGTTTCCTATACAAACTCGTATGAGCGTAAAATGAGCCGGGTGCGTATCCAGGCACGTTTCAATTTCCATTTCCCGGTAAAAAGCAAACGCCTGGACATGTATGCGGGAATCGGGATCGGAAGTAATGCCAAGTACAGGACGACATTCGTTAACGGAGTTAAAACAGATGACAAAAGCGGTTTCTGGGACGGTTTCCCGACTATTCCGATCTCCATGAGAACCTGCTGGGGATTCCGCTACTACTTTTCCAAGTTTGTGGGGATGAATTTTGAAGTAGGTATCGGCGGTCCGCTGATTTCTACCGGTGTTTCTTCCCGTTTCGGGTTTAAATTGCCGAAAGTTCCCGGATTGGATGAATTGAATCCCGATGGTGCAGGCGATAACCTGAGAAAAAAAGCAGAGGATGCTAAAAAGAAGGCTGAAGACGCTGAAAAGAGAAAAGAGGAGATTGAAAAAAAGACGGGCAATACTCAGACAGAAGAAGATCCTGCAAAGAAACTGGAAGAGGAGCGAATCCGACTTGAAAAAGAAAGATTACAGCTGGAGCAGGAAAAATTAGAGCTTGAAAAGAAAAAGCTGGAAGAAGAGCGAAAGAGATTGGAAGAAGAAAAACGGAAAACGGAAGAGGAAAAACCTTGAAAGCTTTCCCATAAACTAAAAACCCGTCCTGGCTTAGCCGAGACGGGTTTTTTCGAATAAAAAAATTCTTACTGAATCTGACATTTAACTGTCGTAGTTGTTGGATCACCAAACCCAGACTGTGACCATGAAGTTTCAGTAGTTGTTGTTCCGTTCATGCTCTCGCACTTAGTCTTAGCTTCGTCTTTTTTGTCCTTGATAGTTGTAGAAGAAGGAGTTGTTGTTGTTGATTCTTCCTGGTAAACATCACCACCAAATGAAATTTCAGGTTGGTGAACAGTTGTTGTACAAGCACAAGTGTAGTCTTTCTTACAAGATGTTAACGCTAGAGTAGCTAGAATAGCCAATGAAAAGATTGTTTTCATGATTTAAATGATTAATTAAAAATTCGGGTCGAAAATAATAAAGATTCAGAAAACGCAAGCTGATCAGCGTTTCCCGAATCAAAGTTTAACAAAATTGATAAAAATAGTGTGTTTTTTAAACGGCTACGTTGTGTTCTCTCAATGCGTCGTTCAAAGAAGTTTTTAAATCGGTTGATGCTTTTCGTTTTCCGATGATCAATGCGCAGGGCACCTGGAAATCTCCGGCAGGGAAAGATTTGGTATAAGATCCAGGAATGACCACCGAGCGCTCAGGAACATATCCCTTCAGTTCAACCGGTTCAGGTCCTGTTACATCAATGATTTTTGTCGACATGGTCAAACATACATTTGCTCCCAAAACCGCTTCCTTACCAACACGTACACCTTCAACCACGATACAGCGTGACCCAATGAAAGCATCGTCTTCGATAATAACAGGAGCAGCTTGCAGGGGCTCCAATACGCCGCCGATTCCAACACCGCCGCTCAAATGTACATTCTTCCCGATCTGTGCACAAGAACCAACTGTTGCCCAGGTATCAACCATCGTTCCGGAATCCACATAAGCCCCGATATTTACATAAGAAGGCATCATGATTACTCCCGGTGCCACAAAAGCCCCGTAGCGTGCAATAGCATGAGGAACCACGCGAACTCCCAATTCAGAATAGTTTTTCTTCAGCGCCATTTTATCGTGGAATTCAAAAGGTCCCACTTCAATCGTTTCCATTTTGCGAATAGGGAAATACATCACCACGGCTTTTTTGACCCATTCGTTTACCTGCCATGAACCATCTTCCATCGGTTCGGCAACCCGAAGTATTCCTTTGTCGATGTCTTCAATAACATGTTCAATGGCCTGGCGTGTTTCCGCCTGATCTAACAATGCCCGATTTTCCCAGGCAGCTTCTATAATGGAACGCATATTTTTGGTTTTTCAGCAAAATTAAAAATTAAAATAATGTAGGTATGCGATTAATCGCGTACCTACATTTAATATCAAAATGCTGAAAATCCTGTTTTTGATTCGGAATTAATAAGCGTAATTTTGTGGTGTAATTTAAAAATCAGCACTTGTCAAAAATTCTCGCAATCGATTTTGGTCTCAAAAGAACCGGCCTGGCACTCTCCGACGAGCTTCAGATGTTCGCCTTCGGATTGAAAACCATTGACAGTAAAACGTTGATGGATGAATTGAAATCACTGGTCGTAAAAGAGAAAATTACGGAGATTGTGATCGGTGAACCCAAAAGATTGGATGCTTCCGACTCACACATTACCCAAAATGTACGTTTACTGAAAGAAGCGGTTCAGAAGAATTTTCCGGGAGTGATTGTCAATTTGCTGGACGAACGGTTTACTTCCAAAATGGCTTCGGCAGTGATTGCTCAAAGCGGATTGAAGAAGAAAGACCGGGAACAGAAAGGACTAATTGATACGGTAAGTGCAGCGATTATCCTCCAGGATTACCTTCAAACCCGCGTAAAATAAGGAAAAGTATTTCGAAAGAGTCTATTTCCTAACTTTGTGACAAGTTAAAAGGTTCAAAGAGTTCAAAAGGTTTAAAAGTTGAATTGAACACTTGAACGTTTTTAACTTTTTAAACTCACAGAAATAGTACAAAGAACAGGGATCGTTACCTTTTCTATGAAATGATTTAATAAAGAATAAAGAATGATATTGCCAATTGTTGCATACGGTGACCCGATATTAAAAAAAGAAGCGGTGGAGATTGATCAGGACTATCCTGAATTGAACAAACTGATCGAAGATATGTTTGAAACGATGTATGAAGCATCCGGAGTTGGTTTGGCTGCGCCCCAGATCAATCGTTCTATTCGTTTGTTTGTGGTGGATGGAAGTCCTTTTGCAGAAACCGACGAGGATGAGGAGGAAGATCCGCTTGCTGAGGGAATGGAAGGATTCAAGCGTGTTTTTATCAATCCGATTATTGAAGAGGAGGCCGGTGAAGCTTGGGGATTCCATGAGGGCTGTCTGAGTATCCCGAAAATCCGCGAGGAAGTTTACCGCAAGGAAAAAATCCGTATAACATATTATGACGAAAACTGGCAGTTCCACGACGAATGGTTTGACGGGTACAAAGCGCGCATCATTCAGCACGAATACGATCATATCGAAGGGGTTTTGTTTACGGACCATCTTTCGGTTTTGAAAAGAAGATTACTAAGCAAGCGGCTTCAGAATATTTCCCAGGGATTGATCTCTGTAGCTTATAAAATGAAATTCCCGTCATTCAAAAAAGGAAAGTAATGAAGGTATTCTATGCGATTGCTGCAGGTTTATTGATGGCTGCATGTTCTTCAAACCCGGAAAAAACGGCTGAAAAAACAACGGATACTACTAATAAAGGTGATTTAGCTTCTGCAGTGCAGGAAGTCAGGGCGTTTGAAGATTCTTTGAAAAAGTCCGGAATGCAGTACGATCAGCAGACTGCGGTCGTATATGCTGAGAAATGTTTGTCCGTAACACACCGTTTCCCCAAATCGAAGGAAGCGCCTAAGTTTATGGATAAGGCACACATTATTTTTGCATCGGCAAGCTTGCACCAGCGTTCGGTAATTATTGCCGATTCATTGATTGCCTTGTATCCGATGTATAAAAATAGGGCAATGGTACTGGAAAGTTTAGCAGGCGCTTACGACGTGTTTGTGGTTCCCAGACAGAAAGAAAAAGTGAAGAAATACTACGAAATGCTGCTGAAAGAAAATCCGAACATGAAGGCTGAGCAACGAAAACAGATCGAGGATCGTTTAAAGTATGTTGATTTGACATTTGACGAATACGTTTCAAAGGCAAATTAGGTTTTTGACATGATTTTCGTTAACTATGTGTTAAAGAAAATTTGGAGTAACACTTTATAATCTATATTTACAACAACTAATAAGAAACAAAATGAAAAGAGTATTATTTACAATGATGTTAGCTTTTGTAGCTGTGATCGGTGCAAACACTGCAGTAGCTCAGGAAGTTCAAAACGGAGCTAAGATCGAATTTGCGAAAGAAACGCATGACTACGGAAATATCAAATACGGAGCTAATGGAACTTGTACTTTTACTTTTACGAATACAGGTAACGCTCCTTTGATTATCTCTAATGCAAAAGGATCATGTGGATGTACGGTTCCTGAGTGGCCGAAAGAACCAATTGCTCCGGGAGCAAAAGGAGTAATTACAGTAAAGTATGATACAAAGCGTTCAGGTGCTATCAACAAGAACGTTACAATTACTTCGAATGCTGTAAATGAGCCTACAAAAGTAATTCGTATCAAAGGAAATGTTGCTCCGCAACCGGAAGGAACAAGTCCTGTAAACGACGGTGGGGCTCCATCTGCACACTAAAAAATAAGATCAAATGCGTTGTTTAGCTATCGCATTTCTCATACTGAATTCCGCTTTTTGCATTGGTCAGAAAGCGGAATTTTCTGTTGATAAGGCTGTCTTTACCTTCCCGAAAACAAAAGAAGGTCCGGTCATTTCACACGATTATGTTATTACCAATACCGGCGATGCGCCATTAATCCTATCTGATTATAAAGTTTCCTGCCCGTGTACCAAAGCAACACTCCCGGGACCAATTCCACCCGGAAAATCTGCTGTGATGCACGTGACTTTTGAAACCAAAGGGAAATACTACGAACAGGACCGCGCAATCATCCTCTCAACCAACACCAAAAAAGGCACCGAAAAAGTCCGCTTCAAAGTATTCGTCATCCCGGAGGGAGAATGAAAATGAGAGCGAGAAAGAGAAAGAGGATTGTTTCATCATTCTCATTCTGCTGTTAACAGTTATTTAAGACTTGAGTTAAAGCCCTGTTAAACCTTGTTTACAGGTGGTTTCGTTTGCGTAGATTGCTTCCATGTTTAAATTCTACGTTATGAAATCGAATACACTTACTTTAATCTTGAGCCTTGTTTTCTCATGGGGAATGAAACAAGCTTTTGCCCAACCCGGTGAAGTTTTGAACGGAGCTCAAATTCAATTTGAAAAAGAATCACACGATTATGGAACCATCGAGAAAGGTGCAGATGGTGATTGTGTCTTTATTTTTAAGAATACAGGTAATGCTCCCCTGATTTTGGAAAATGTGAAAGGTTCCTGCTCCTGTACCGTGCCGAAATGGCCAACTGAACCTATTTTGCCCGGAAAGACAGGTGAAATAAAAGTACATTATGATACCGAAAAATCAGGTCCGATCAATAAATCGGTAACCATTACGTCCAATGCCGTCAATGATCCGGTGAAAGTGGTTCGTATAAAAGGAAATGTGCTGATGCCGCCTGCTAGTGAACCTCAAAAGCAGGAAGCAACGAACTAAAAAGCAGTTACCGTCGTTTGAAAGGTAAGCAAATTGATTTTGTTTACCTTTTTTTGTTTGTGACATTTTCCATAAAGCGCATTATCGTTTTAAAAGTTTTGGAATAAAAATGTAAAGAAACCTGATTAATGAACCGGCCGGCTAAATACAATTTACTGCAAGTTATTTTGGCAGTTCTGTTACAGTGGTTTATTTCCGCAGCCTTCGGGCAGGACTCACTAAAACCTATTCAATTCGAAAAAATAAGCCTGGAAAGAGCTGCTTCATTGAATGCCCGGATACTTTCGGAAACCATTACGGCTGGAAAAACGACCGATAAAGAGAAGTTTGATGCCATTCTTTCCTGGGTAGTAAGCAATGTGAGGTACGATTACCGGCGCTATAATTCGGGCAGGGCTTTTTCCTCTGATCATTCATTAAAGCGAACCTTGAAAAGGCATAAAGGGATTTGCACGGATTATACCAATTTAATGGATTCGCTTTGCGCTTATGCGGGCTTGCAAAATGTAACGATCACAGGTTATGTGAAAGAAGTGAATTTTGATGTAAAAGATGAGCTGTATTTTGATAATCATGCCTGGAGTGCGGTGAAACTAAATGGAGTTTGGTTTTTGTACGATCCGACCTGGTGTTCGGGAGTTGTGAGCTGGGATTATAAACGCTTTGCAAAATGGAGGCTCAAAATGATCCGGAAATTAGCGCAACGGACCAAAAGCAAGGAATTGATATTCGGTTCAAAAATAAAGAAAGGTAAGATCTGTGATCTGCCGAAAAAAACAGTTTACAGCTCAAAAACGATTCATGTCATCCGATTCTTCCCGCGTATTTTTATAAGTATCCTCAATTGGTTTCCCTTTAAGGTGAAAGAGAAATATACCGGTGTTGCGAATTCGGAGTATTACCTGTCAAACCCGGAAAAGTTTTCGGTTACTCATTTTCCGAACAACCCGATTTGGGTTTTGTCTAAAAATTCAGCAAATGTAAAAGAATTTGCAGCGGACCCTAAATCATACAACATCCCGGAATACCTCGCTATGGACGAAAGCCGGCATGGAACATTCTGCCTGGAGTGCGACGATTATAAGGCATCCGGGGAACTTGAAAGAGAGCTTAAAAACTACCTGGCAAGTCTGAAGAACAATCCCAATAATCACCTCTTGCCCGGAAATTACAATTTAACAATGGGCGGGCATCTGTTTCAGGAAGTTTTGAAAGAAACAGATTCCTTAACGAAGGTTCACTTGATGGATTCCACTGAGGCCTACTTGTTGAAAGCGAGGGCATATTACAAAAAGGCTAGGGTGGACACACGGATTGAAGCGACGTTTCAGGTCAAAAAGAATACAGCCAAAAAATACGTTCTTATCAAAGAGAACCGCACGGATTTAGCGCAGTTGAAAAAGATGCTTAATCGCACAGCTGTAAAAAGGAACCAGGTACGTGCAATGGCTGTAAAATCAAGAAGTCTGCACAGAACGGAAACGAATTTTTTGAACAAGTTCAATAATAACTTTAAAGAACCCGGTCCGGCAAAAAAAATGAAAGATGAACAGGTTCAAAAAGTGAAACAAAAAATAGAAAGAAGTAAATTTTACTGTGATTCCCTAACCACCGAAATCCAATCGATACAAACCCGTTTTAAGGCGAATCTCGGAGTGCTTTGGCTGAACCTTAGAGAACAGGAAGAGATTGCTGTTCCTCTTCTCAACCATTATTACGTGGATGGCGACATGCGCCT
Source organism: uncultured Fluviicola sp. (assembly GCA_966248825.1). GTDB lineage: Bacteria > Bacteroidota > Bacteroidia > Flavobacteriales_D > Crocinitomicaceae > Fluviicola. The sequence goes on along the minus strand of CBINBC010000007.1, from coordinate 71,552 downwards.
TTTTAAACTGCGAGACAGCTACAAATACGATATTCGTGAACTGCGGAAGAAAATTGCTGCAGAGAAACAGGCATTGCAGAATAGCGTTGACCGGAATGTCCTGGATATGTCAGACTCGGTTTGCAAAGATTTCGTGCAAATGGTAAAACTGGTCAAAAAAAGAGGTGCTGCTTTTGCAAAAAACAAGCGGAATTTTATGCTGCTGAGACGTGCTAATATATTTACCGCGGCTGATGTGAAGCAATTCTGCCTGGAAACCTCCGAAACAGTTCAGCAGACGATTTGCTGGAACAGTGAAAATGAATCGCTGGTGGAAAGTCTCGTTGAGACATTCAATTATTTTACCCGGGTCATGCGAAAATCCGCGAAAGCAGCCATTCCCTGGGATACGAGAATGGAACTGAAGCGCCACAAAGTAATTGAAGAGCATGTGAGAAGAAATCAAATGCGAAACAAAGATGCTGTCTATAATAACGCGAAACTGGTTAGTATCCTAAATACCAAACTACATGAGCACCGCAGGAAATTCGAGCGAAAGAAAACAATTTAATAACGAAAATCACAAAAAAATCGTTCTTTCGGATAAGTTGTCTGTACTAAGTTGTAATTGGGGTAAAGGCGTTTTTGCTTACTACCTCAGCATTTGGCTTTGTAAAAAGCCATGCTTCGTCTTCATGAGCAGTGCTCATTCTTTTTGACTTGGAAAAAAGTAGGAGGGTATGTAAGAGAGAATATTAATTGGTGCTGAAGTTTTGACAATGTAGTAGAGGGGGTAAATGATAAATTAGAATAACTTGCTAAAAATAGCAGCGAGTTATCAACTTGTTTTGGATTCGTCCCTTTCTTTTGATTACCTTTAGTGTCCCCAAAAAAAGACTCACATGTTTTTGATTTTCGATACCGAAACAACAGGTTTACCTCGTGATTGGAATGCTCCTTTGACCGATTTGGATAATTGGCCCAGAGCAATCCAGATTGCCTGGCAGCTGCATGATGAGTTGGGAAATTTAGTCGAAGCAAAAGACTTCCTGATCCGTCCGGATGGTTTCGATATCCCTTACGATGCGGAACGTATCCACGGAATTTCCACCGAATTGGCTGCAGAGCAGGGGCAAGCTTTAGAAGATGTTATCGTAGAATTCAATGAAGCTTTGCGAAAAGCACAGTTCGTTGTCGGGCAGAATATCGGTTTCGACTTGAATATCATGGGGGCTGAGTTTCTGCGGATGCAGGTGGAAACCAACATGCACGACCTTCCGGTGTTGGATACCTGTACCGAAGTAACGGCTGAATTGTGTAAGATTCCCGGAGGTCGTGGAGGTAAATTCAAGCTTCCGACACTAACGGAATTGCACAACTATTTGTTCAGTGTTCCTTTCGGTGAGGCTCACAACGCAACAGCCGACGTGGAAGCAACTACGCGTTGTTTCTTCGAATTGGTCCGCAGGGAAGTTTTCACCAAAGAGGAATTAAAGGTTGAATTAGACTTTTTTGATCGCTTCAAGATCGCGAACCCGGATTTCATTCAGCCGATCGGGCTTACACACCTGAACTTAAAGGAAGAAAGCGCCAGGCTCAAAAAACAGACTAGCGACGATTCTGTTTCGGTCGATGTGGCTGAAGCGAGAGAACGGTTGAAAGATGTTCCCTTTGTTCACCTGCACAATCATACACAGTTTACTATCCTTCAGTCTACCATGGATGTGAAAGGGTTGGTGAAACAAGCGATTAAGCACAATATGCCGGCTGTTGCCCTGACGGATATCGGAAACATGATGGCAGCTTTCCACTTTGAAAAAGCCATTGCCGGAATCAACAAGGAAATTGAGGCAGAACGCCAGCAGGCAGAAGAAAACGGACAAACCTATACCAAACAACCGCTGATGCCCATTATCGGATGTGAAATGTACGTTTGTCGTGACCGGAAGGATAAAACGGTCAAAGACAATGGCTCATTGGTGGTTTTCATTGCAAAGAACAAGAGTGGTTACCACAACCTCATCAAACTGGCTTCCATGGCCCATACCGAAGGAATGTACTACGTTCCGCGGATTGATAAGTCAGCTTTGGAGCAATACCACGAAGATATTATTGTGCTTACAGGTGGATTAAGCGGGGAAATTCCAAGCTTGCTTCTGAACGTGGGGGAAAAACAGGCAGAAGAAGCATTGATCTGGTGGAAGAATATTTTCAAAGACGATCTGTACGTGGAGATCATGCGCCACGGGCAGGAAGATGAAAACCGCGTAAATGCTTCACTGATCAAACTGGCACAAAAGCACGATGTAAAAGTCGTTGCAACGAACAATACTTTTTACGCAACACGTGAAGACGCGAATACACATGATATCCTCTTGTGTGTAAGGGATGGGGAGCAGGTAACTACTCCAAAAGGAAAAGGACGGAATTTCCGTTTCGGATTGGAGAACGAAGAATACTACTTCAAATCTGCAGACGAAATGAAGGAATTGTTCCTGGACCTTCCGGAAGCCATCGAAAGTGTAGCTGAAATCTTAGGAAAAATCGAGCACTATCCGCTTGCACGTGAAGTATTGCTTCCTGCGTTCGATATTCCGGAGGAATTCAAGCATCCCGAGGATGAGGTCGATGGCGGAAAACGTGGTGAAAATGCTTATTTACGTCATTTAACATACGAAGGAGCGGCAAAACGCTACCCGGAAATCACCGACGAGATCCGTGACCGACTGGATTTTGAGCTGGCAACGGTTGAAAGAACAGGTTACCCGGGATACTTTTTGATCGTACAGGATTTCTGCCAGGCAGCCCGCGATATGGGAGTTTCTGTAGGTCCCGGACGTGGGTCCGCTGCCGGATCTGCGGTTGCTTACTGTACCGGAATTACGAATGTCGATCCGATTGCTTACGATCTCCTATTTGAGCGCTTCCTGAACCCGGATCGTGTATCCATGCCCGATATTGATATTGATTTCGATGATGAAGGCCGCGGACGTGTGATCGATTGGGTAATTGAAAAATATGGTGCCAACCAGGTAGCTCAAATCATAACGTATGGAACAATGGCTGCTAAGTCTTCCATTCGGGATGCGGGCCGGGTATTGGACTTACCGCTGATCGAAACAAACAGTTTGGCGAAACTTATTCCGGATAACTTCTCCCTGGATGCAATTTTCAACTGGGAAGAACCGAAACTGGCTGAAAAATTAGCCAATAGTCCGCAGGATCTTGCAAACGTGCAGGAATTGCGGGCAATTGCAAAAGGAAACGACATGCGTGCCCAGGTTTTGAGACAAGCCCAGCGCATTGAAGGTTCTGTTCGAAATACCGGTATCCACGCTTGTGGTGTGATCATTACACCGGATGATATTACGAATTTCGTTCCGGTTGCACTGGCCAAAGATACGGGCATGTGGTGCACGCAGTTCGATAACTCCGTAGCGGAAGAAGCCGGGTTGTTGAAAATGGACTTCCTGGGATTGAAAACTTTGACTTTGATCAAGGATGCGGTCAAGAATGTCAAAAAACGCCACGGAATTGATCTCGATCCGGATACTTTCCCGATTGACGACGAGAAGACTTACGAATTGTTCCAGCGAGGTGAAACCGTGGGTATCTTCCAGTATGAAAGTCCCGGGATGCAGAAATACATGCGTGAACTGCGTCCGTCGGTGTTTGCCGATCTGATTGCCATGAACGCCTTGTACCGTCCGGGTCCGCTGGAATACATCCCGGATTTCATTAAACGGAAGAACGGAGAGCAGGAAATCAAATACGATTTGGATGCTTGTGAAGAGTATCTGAAAGAAACATACGGAATTACAGTTTACCAGGAGCAGGTAATGCTTTTGTCCCAGAAATTGGCTGGTTTCTCCAAGGGGGATGCCGACGTTCTGCGTAAGGCGATGGGTAAAAAGCAGCGTTACATCCTGGATAAAATGAAACCACAGTTCGTGGCACAGGGACAGGAACGCGGACACGACCCGGTTGTACTGGAAAAGATCTGGAAGGACTGGGAAGCATTTGCATCCTATGCCTTCAACAAATCGCATTCTACGTGTTATGCATGGATTGCTTACCAGACGGCTTACCTGAAAGCCAATTACCCGGCAGAATTTATGGCTGCGGTACTTTCCAATAACCTCAACGACATCACACAGGTAAGTTTCTTCATGGAAGAATGCCGCCGGATGGGAATTGAAGTATTGGGACCCGACGTGAACGAATCTTCCTATGAGTTTACCGTAAACCAGGCCGGAGCAGTTCGTTTCGGATTGGGAGGAATCAAAGGTTTGGGAAGCGGACCGGTTGAGAATATCATTGAAGAACGTCAGAATGGATTTTTCACTTCGATTTTCGATATGACTAAGCGCCTGAACCTGCGTTTGGTAAACAAAAAGGCATTGGAAAGCATGGCGTATGCCGGTTGTTTCGATTCCTTCAAAGGAGCTCACAGAGCACAGTATTTTGCATTGGATGGTTCCGGAAAGACCTTTATTGAAAATGCGTTGAAATACGGAAACAGCTTGCAGGATAATGAAAATTCGGCGCAGGTTTCCATGTTCGGGGAATCCACCGACGTGAAAATGCCCGAACCAACAATCCCGAATTCGGAAGAATGGAGTTTGCTGTATAAGCTGAACCGCGAAAGGGAAGTTGTTGGGATCTTTATTTCGGGTCACCCGCTGGATGATTTCCGGGTGGAAATCGAAGCATTCTGTAACGGAAATGTGGAACTGCTTTCAAATGTGAAGAATCATTTGGGGCGTGATTTCACCATTCCTGCCATCATTACGGATGCACAGCATTTAACCACAAAGACCGGAAAGCCGTTCGGATTGATTCTCATCGAAGATTATACCAATTCTCACAAGCAATACATTTTCGGGGATACTTATTTGAAGTTCAAACACCTGTTGACAAAAGATTTGTTCGTAGCCATCAAGGGAAGAGTGCAGGAAGGGCCGTACCCGGATAAGATCACGAAGATGAAACCGATCGAGTTCAGCATTACTTCCATTGAGCAATTGCAGGACATGATGGGAAATAAATCCGCGACGATCAATATTACCGTTCCGATTAAATTACTCGACCAGATGATGCTCAACAAGCTGGAATCGATGTTCAAAGAAAGCGAAGAAGGAAACTGTTCGGTAAAATTCACCGTGGTGGACCATTTAGACAATCTGACAGTGAGTATGCCTTCCAAACGACTACGGATCAATCCATCTGCCAGAATGCTTTCAGAAATGAAAGAGATGCAGCTGGAAGTTGGTTTTGACACGAATTAACGGCTGATCTGTTTCAAGGCAAATTCCAAAACGGGATCACTGCTTTGCAGGTATTCTTCGATGGTTTGTTCCACCGTAAAATCAGGTTTGACACCATCTCCATAGCTTTGATCTGGCAGTTTTTGTACATCCTGTTCCAGGTCTACAATTGAAAAGGACAATTGAAGTTCCGTATTCGGAAGTTGATAGGTAACGGAGATGTGCCCGGTGTGCCCGTAATATCCACCCAAAGCTTCCTGCCCGATAACTACTGTTCCTTCATCGCTTTTGACCATGCTGGCAAATAATGAACCTGCGGAAGCTACAAACGGACTGATCAATAGGTAAACTTTCCTGGTAAAAGCATTGGGTTTGGGAGTCCAGAACGCATTGAATGTTTCGTTTTGATAGAACTTTCCGTCTTTTTGGATCGAATGTTCTTCCCGGAGTGTTTCTTCCAGGTCTTTGATCTCATCGGTTTCTTCTTCTACATAGTATTTCTTAAAAGGAACGGATTGAAAAAGCGTAAATGCTGAACGGTTCTCCCTGAATTCTCGCTTGGTCAGATACGAATACAACAAGAGATCGTTCGGATCGTTCCCGCCTCCGTTTTCCCGAATGTCGACGATGAGGTTCTGAATATTTCGTTGCTTCAGATCACTGAAAACCGAGTCGAGAAAAGCTGCGTATTTTTTATGACCTTCACTTTTCGGCCCGCCCAGTGCAAAAGTGCTGACTGTCAGAACACCTGTTTGATCAAGGTAGTGAAAATAATAATCCGGAATGTTTTTTTTAGAATCGGGTAAGAATCTTCGCCTGTAGTTTCCAATAGCAGTTTTGTAATCAACAGCTTCAAGTGTTTTCTGCCGGATACCATTGCTGTCTTTATAATTAATACTAAAAAATTGCTGTGGACCATAAGTCAGATAAACATTGAAAAACAAGGTGTTGGTTTCAAGAAAAGCATATTTTCCGGTCTTGTTATGACCATCAGTGCTTAAAAACACCGAAACATCTTTCGTAAACCTATCTGCATTGATTTGATTGATCGACAGAATTTCACTTCCAAGCGGAATACCTTCATATTCCAGATTTGTATAAAGCTTGTTGTCCAGGTATTTTAAAGGCAGCGGGAAGAATATTTTTTCCCTGCGGAGTTCTTTTTTCAGGGAGTCCGGAAGATACAGTTCATTGTGACAGCTTCCGGTAAAATCAATGACCTTCCAAACCATGTTATAAAATTCGCGGTAAGAAGTGTGTTTTTGAATGGATTTTCTGCTTGTGGAGAACATACTGTCTGTTTCCCGCTTCGAATGGTATTTGTATAATCCGGCATTTGCTTTTTCATAAATGCGCCGGAAAAGGTCAAAATCTTTCAATAGCTGATGTTTGCTGAAAGTTTGGTTTTGCTGGGCAGAACATACGGAGATCAATAGGCATACTGAGAGAACGGAAAACAGCTTTTTCATGGATTTTTTTCCAAAGATAGATCGTGCAACCCCCAGTTACTTGTATAATCTTGGTAATTTCCTGTTCAATTGATCCCGGTATGCTTTGGGTGAAATACCGACATACTTCTTAAAACTGTGGGAAAAATGGGAGATGTCCGTAAAATTGTAGGCATAGGCCAGGTCTGTGAGGTCGCAATCGGCATGGATTTGGGCTTTTGCGGCAAACACTTTTTTCATCAGCACGTAACTCATAGGCGACATTCCCGTCAGTGATTTGAATTTTTTGGCAAACCCGTATTTATTCAGATGGACAATCCGGGCCAGTTCATCGAGGTAAAGTTTGTCTTCCAGGTTTTGCTCAATGTAGGTCGTCAGTTCGGTCAGGTAATCTGAATGGGAAGCTGTTTCCTCCTTCGGAGCTTGTGCATAAGGTGAAAGTTGGGAGATAAATTCCCTTAGTAGCAATTCGGAAGCTGAAGTCTTGTTTTGTTTCATTTCTATCAGCAGATGCTTGAAAGTCCCATTGATTTTTACATCCCGGATTTGCCTGTTTTGGAATTCAATTTTTTCTCCGTTTAGGAAATGTGTCATTAACTCAGGAGATACGTAGATCGTGTCAAAACTAACTTTGCTCTCCGGATCAATTAGCGGATTAGCATGCACTTCGTAAGGATTGGTAATGGATATGCAGTTGGCTTCACTGTACAGAAAATGATTCTCCAGTTCTATCTTTTCAATTCCATTCCGGATCAGTGAAATACAAAACGTTTCGTGGAAATGTTTGGGGAAATCCAGGCTTTGATCCTGCACAGAAATAAAATCAAGCTCATTTGTCATGACCTTCCTTGGTTTTCATGCGTTAGAGTGCGCAATGTGTAAACACCGAATATACAAATAATAACACGCTTCTCTAATCCCAACAGGTTGCCACTTATCCTTCATCATTTTCCTTCGTTTGATGATTTCGATTCGGATGATCATAATCAAAAACCGGCATGTATCCATATCTTTTGATTTCTTCCAGATCGGTATGATCGCTGGTTTTCACTTTCCAGGTCATAATTAAATCCGGGTTTTCAATCGTTTCTCCGGTTGATACCTCCCGGTACTTTCCTTCTTTGGCTTTTTTGATGGTTTCCTTCAGGTATGGGATACGGAAAATACTATTGTCGTCACGGATGATCTTGAAAAATCCGTCTATTGTTAATTTGGCAATCGTACCGTGTGTCTGATACCGTTCAATTATCCTTCCTTCCTGATCAATAAAAGTCAATCCAACAAGAACTACTTTCCCTTTCAAATAATTTCGCAACTGTCTCCAGGTCATCATAACATTTCATATTGGTGAATTTTTAAGTTACGAATTATCGGAGCTTTCTACCGAACAGAAACTGCCAGAGAATGTTAAGATTTGGATAAATTAAGAAATAAATTAATTGAGAATTGAAAATGGACAATTGAAAAGATGATCTAATGGGTTAATTGGGTTCATCATCTTTTCAATTACCTCAACTTCATCCACAAATAAGAAAATACCAGGGCATTGGATTTTGCAACCTGATCATTGGTCGATGAACCTGCGTGTCCGCCTTCGGTGTTTTCATAATAATAGGTTTTGTATCCCAATTCATTCATTTTCGCGGCCATTTTTCGGGCATGCCCAGGGTGAACACGATCGTCGCGGGTAGAAGTTGTGAAGAAGACTTCCGGATAGTTCATTCCCGGTTTCAGGTTTTGGTAAGGGGAATATTTCTGAATGTATGCCCATTCTTCCGGAATGTCCGGATTTCCATATTCACCCATCCAGCTTGCTCCGGCCAATAATTTGTTGAAACGCTGCATGTCCAAAAGCGGAACCTGGCAAACAACCGCGTTGTAAAGGTCCGGGCGCTGCGTAAACGCTACTCCAACCAATAATCCGCCGTTACTTCCGCCGGTAATGCCCAAATGTTTCGGTGAAGTGATTTTTTTAGCGATCAAATCTTCCGAAACGGCAAACAAATCGTCAAACACATTCTGGCGTTTTTCCTTGATCCCGTCCTGGTGCCATTTCGGACCGAACTCGCCGCCTCCGCGAATGTTTGCCAATACAAAAACACCGCCTTTGTCTAACCAGGTATTCCCGTAAGTGGACATGTAAAAGGGTTGATAGGAAACTTCAAAACCACCGTAAGCAAGAATCAGCGTGGGATTCGTTCCATCTGTTTTAAGGTCTTTTGAGGCCACCACGAAGTAAGGCACCATCGTTCCGTCTTTTGATTTCGCTTTAAACTGCTTGACTTCGTATTTACCCGCATCAAAATAGGAGGGAAGTGACTGGCTGGACTTAAATGTATTGTTTCCGGCATCAGCAATGTATAAAGTAGTCGGAGTAATGAAGTTTTCGTACTCAAAGAAGTATTGGTCTGAAAGCTCAGCAGTTGAGAGGATCGCAATGGTTCCGAATTCCGGAGCTTTTACTTTTTCACTGCTCCATTTTCCATTGTCGAAGGAGTAAATGTACAACTGGCTGGTTACATTGGTAAGCAGGTTGATCAGTACTTTGTTTTTCGTCGTTGAAACCTCTGAAATGCTCGAAAACTCATCCGGCTGAATGATTAACTGAACTTCCTTTGTTCCCGTTAAAAGTTTGGTGAAATTTACACTTAAAAGGGCGCCGTTTTGATAGGTTTTTGAATTGACTGTCCAGTCGGATTTCAGTTGGATGATCAACTGATCGTTCAGTAAACCGTTGATCCCGCAGTCTTCCGGAATGTCTAATGTGACAATTTTGTTATTGATCCAGACGATTTTTTTGGAAGTAAAGAAAGTGGGAGCCTGTGAAATGAAGGTATAGATTTTATCACCGTCTCTCAGTGTTCCACCCCAGGTACCAACATCTGACTGCTGGCCTTCATAAATCAACTGGGCGTCTTTCAATAATGTGCCGCGTTTCCAGATTTTTACCTGGTTCGGGTAACCGGAAGTAGTCATCGTTCCTTCGCCGAAATCGGTTGAAACACACAGCGTATTTTCGTCAATGTAGCTGGCTTCCCCTTTTGCTTCATCGATTTGGAACCCGTCAGCGATAAATTGCTTCTTTCCGGCATCGAATTCTTTGATATATACCGCGTCGCCGCCGCCGTTAGAAAGTTGAACAAGGAATCGATTGTCGGAACCATGCAGGGCAGAAACGCCTTTGTAAACCCATTTGATGTTGTCTTTTTTAGATAATTCATCAAAATCTAGGAGAATGTCCCAGTTCATTTTTCCGGCAGTGTAGTCCGTCAAGAGGCATCTTCTCCAGATTCCACGCTCGTGATCTTTGTCTTTCCAGAAATTGTACACATATTTCCCGCGAATTCCAGGATAAACAATCTTTTCGGAAGAATTGGAGATTTCCAAACTCTTGTCGTAAATAAACTGGTAGTCCTTTTCTTTACTTAAACGGTCAAGAGTAGCTTTGTTTTGGATATTTACAAAGTCTAAAGCTTTTTGACCTTCCACTTCTTCCAGCCAAAGGTATTTGTCTTCCTGTGCCTGAATGGTTTGCGTAATTCCGAGAATTGTCATGAGGATTAGGGAATAATTTTTCATGGTATCATGTTTTATCAAAGGTTATTGAGTGCTTTATGACCTTCCGGGCATAAACGGGATCAAGATACGAAAAAGAAGACTGAAGAGGGGATTGACTGTAAAATCGGTGTAAAAAGACAAGTCGTCATTTGGGTAAATAAGTTTTTACTTTTTGCGAATCACATAGCTCGTAATGGTTTGTGTTTCTTGTTTTATCACAATTCCCTTCGATTTTAAAAAATCAGTAATTGTTTTTGCATCTGCTTCATACAACTTTTTCCATTCCATACCCTGGTTTTCAATCTGCATGTCTTTCAGCGACTTGTGGGCAATGTGAAATTGCCCGGTAAGGTCTTCAAGCCTGGTGAGAAAAAGTGTAACAGGAGTATACAGCTTTTCTGTTCCTTCCTCAATTTGTTCCGGGGTTTTAACGGATTGATTGAGTTGGTTCAGCGATAAAACGTTGATATTCCGAGGGTGTGAAACACTGTCTAAGCAAATAGATAAACCTCGCGACAGACCCTCTTCTATTTCCTCAATGGCTCGCTCGAAATTGTCATTTTTTCTCCAATATACAATGTCATATCGACAGGTATCATGAACCTGGTTTTCCACCCAAATCCCGGACTGGAGATCGTGCAGGAATACATAGATTTCTTCCAGTGATCCGCAGGAGTAAGTAATTCCAACATGCTCTTTTTTCATTCTGTAAGCAAAAGAACCGGATTGATTGTTTTCCAGTGAAGGTCTGATGATCAGTTGATCTATTAGTTCGGATTGACCGGTTGTTTTCTTTCCTGTCATTTGTTTCATGCCATTGTATAAGGGGTCTTCACCTCCACGAAAACCGCCGTTTACAATAACTTCCGGATGACCGGATGCGTCTTCTGTAATGATTCCGTTGGTATTGATTACCTCGAGCAATTTTTCTTCTTCCAGGTGATTGCTTCGATAAACAATCGTACCGTCACGGTTAATGATGAACATCGCCGGTCGACCGATAACCTGGTAATTCAGAAAGTCCTGTTTGTCATCATCGCGTCCGACCCAAAAATCGATTGGTCCCTTTTTGAGAAAGTTATCCAATTTCTCTTTCGGGTCATCGGTAATGGCAATGAAAACAACGTCTTTGCTTTTGTATTTGGAATAAAGTTCATTGTTCTCCGGAAAAGCAGCAACACAGGGAGAACACCAGGTGGCCCAAAAGTCCAGTACAACAATTTTTCCTTTTAATGATTCCGGGTTAAAAGTGGTAGTTCCGGAGTTGTAAATTCCTTCCAGGTGTAATTCCGGTGCCTTCATCCCGATCCCAGCTTGGGCGTAAAAGATGAAAGGTGTAATGAGGGCAAAAATTAAAACGGCAATTTTGTAGCTGTTTTTATGCAGACATGAAGTGTTCGGACGATTCTGAATCATAGTGTGTTTATTTCAGTGTTAATGGTATTTGTTTATCAAACCGGAAAACAGCTTGATCAATTGATTTCAAAAGTAATGATTTTGACAAAACATAAGCAATGTTCCGCAATGGAAGTTAATCCAGCAAACTCCGCAATTCGATCAGCTCATTCACCTTTTCCAGGTTTCCCACCTGCTGGAAAGAAGAGACCAGGTTGGTCAGCATGCGACGGATAATGTCCGAATTGGAACAAGGCTGAAAATGACTTGCCTGCGGGGCAACCTGTATACTGGATAAGAACTGCACAATGTCGTCCTTTTGAAGCATGCTTCCTTTGGAAAATGCGTTGATGTAGAACAAAACGCCGTATTCATTTCCGTTCGAGATAAACTGGTTCACACCGTTGTTGTCCATATAAGCCAGCACGAAATGGTTCGGGAGGTTTACTCCGTAAATAGGAAGTTTTAATTCCTGGGCAATAACACTGTAAAGAATACTCAGACTCAGCGGATTTCCCTTCTTAGTCTCAATCACCGTGTTGAGGAAAGAATTCAGCGGTGAGTTGTAATTCTTGGAATTTCCGGAGAACCCGTATTGTCCGAAAAGGACTTTATTGATGATACGGATTGATTCGAAAGCGGTCATGTTCGGATTCAGTTCCAGCCAGCAATCCCTGCGGACACGTTCAATGAAATCATAAATATGCTTTTCGTCAAGGCCGGGATATTGGTATTTTGCAACAATGATGGCGCCTTTCAGTAAATCTTTGGTTGAACTATGATACCAGGAAACCAGCTGGCGTTTGCATTCTTCGAATTGGATTTCGTGGATCAGGGTTTCAATACGCGACTGGAAAAGCAACCCGTAATCTTTTTCCTCCCAGGAAGATTCCAACAGCTGCACTGCATCCGGTCCGATCTCCAGTAAGCGATCTCTTACATGCGCATATACTTGCTCATCCGGATCATCCATGAGTGCAATTAGGGCTTGTAAAGATTTGAGATCTTTCATGTAGCAAAGATATAGGAAGCTGAATTCGGATTTTGAATTCTTTCGTTGAAACTATTAATACTGGAATGTGAACAACGAATTAAAACGATGTAAACAGCTTGGTTTTGCTCATAAAAGAATTCGAATATATGTAACTTTTTGTCAAATAATCGATTAAAAGTGATATTTACTCATTTAACCCCAAAACGTTTGGTATGTTATTTGTTATCAACGATATTCGCATCACTAAAACTACAGCACAATGAAACGTCTATTAATTTTCAGCCTTTCTTTAGCGGCACTTGCACAAGTTGTATCTTGTAAGAAAACAAAATGGGAATACGATGAAAGTAATGCCCCAAAAACTAACGCAATCGTAGAAAACGCTTTTGCTGAAATGGCAAGTATGTCAGATCAGGCCTATGAGGGCGGGGACTTCGTTTACGGGATCGACAAGCCGATTATCCGTTATCAGGGCAAACACACAGTTACTGAGTCCGAAAAAGCCAATTGTAATGTGATCATTACTATTGATACCATCGGTTCACAGGATACCATTACAATCGATTGGGGAAATACCAATTGTACCTGTAATGACCAAAAACAACGCCGTGGTAAATTGATCATTTCTTACAACGGACCTTACTACAACCAGGGAACCATTATCCGATACACTCCGGTTAATTACTATGTAAACAACCACAAAGTAGAAGGATTGATGACTGTTGAAAATATGGGGGCAAACGGACAGGGACAGCCTTATTTCAATGTCAATATCAATGGTGTGGTGACTTTGGCTACCGGTGAGATCGCAACCTATGTTTCATCTCAGGTCAGAACATTTACAAACGGGTATACGACACATTTGTGGATTTACGATGACGAATGGGATGTTACCGGAACAGCTACTGCACAGGTGGTAAACGGTGACGGCTATGTGGCGAATATTACAAATCCTTTGCATGTGAAGATAGGATGTCCATACATCACAAAGGGAACTCTTGAGATTACGCCAACCGGAAAATCAATGCGTAAGATTGATTACGGATCCGGAACTTGTGATGGAACGTTCACAATTGAGATCAACGGACATACGTATACGATTACGTATTAATACATCAGGTATTCATATAAAAAACGTAGGGGCGTCTCGGTTTAACCGAGACGCCCCTACGTTTTTATTTAATATTGAATTACTGGTTCTTCATCAATTCTGTAATCAATCGGTCGTTGGAGAAACCTTCCGCTTCTGCCCGGTAGTTTCGAACAATGCGGTGTCTCAGGATCGGCAGGGCAACTGCTTTCACATCATCGATGTCCGGAGAGAAACGTCCATGTAGAGCTGCATGGCATTTTGCTCCCACGATTAAGTATTGAGATGCTCTCGGACCTGCTCCCCAGGAAATAAAGTCTTTGGTCAATTGCGGGGCCATAGGATTGTCTTTACGCGTTTTTGCAACCAGTTTTACGGCATATTCCAATACATTATCAGGAACCGGAATACGGCGGATCAATTCCTGGTATTCGGCAATTTTTTCGCCTGAAACAATCTGTTTCAATTGGATTTTCGTGTCTGAAGTCGTGCTTTTTACAATGGCGAGTTCTTCCACAAATGTCGGATAGTCTACCCAGATATTGAACATAAAACGGTCTAACTGAGCTTCAGGCAGGGGATATGTTCCTTCCTGTTCAATCGGGTTTTGTGTTGCCAATACGAAGAATGGATGCGGAAGCGTGTAGGTTGTTCCCGCGGCAGTTACTCTTCGTTCCTGCATAGCTTCCAATAATGCTGATTGCGTTTTTGGAGGCGTACGGTTAATCTCATCGGCCAAAATGATGTTGTTGAACAAGGGTCCTTTGATAAATTTGAACTGGCGACTTTCGTCCAAGATTTCAGAACCAACAATATCCGAAGGCATTAGATCGGGAGTAAACTGAACCCGGTTAAAAGATAGTCCGAGTGTATCGGCAATGGTATTGACCAAAAGGGTTTTTGCCAAGCCGGGAACACCGACAAGCAAACAGTGCCCGCGGGAGAAAATAGAGATCAATACCTGATCAACTACTTCTTCCTGGCCAACAATTACCTGGTGAATTTCGTTTTTAAGTGCTTTGTAGTCTTTTACCAGTTGTTCAATAGCAGCGACGTCTGACATAGTTTTATAGTTTTTTCTTTAAGGTGCTTTAGGAATCCACTGATTTTCAAAAGTGCAATTTTTGAAAGAATCATCAATGCGGATATATGCGGTTGAAATTTTGGTTTTCGTCCATTTGGCAATTGCTTGCTGTTTCTTTTGTTCCAAAGCCATCATACGGAAAAGGTTGTAATCATCTTTCAAATTACCGACATGCGGCAAGGTACGCTCAGCTACACGTACAATACGGATTGCTTCTTTGCGTTCGTTGAAATCGTAATATAGAAGCGGAGCAGTGATTTGGTTTAATTCCAGTCCGTCTGTTAACTGGAACATCATTGGGTCTACCTGGTTCACTTGTTCTACGCTCCATTTGATTTCTCCGGTTATCGGGTTTGTAATGTAACCGTTGTTTTCTTTGGTGTTTACATCGTTTGAATAGATCTTCACAGCATCCTCCCAGGTTACTTTATTTTCTTTGAGTTCACTGTAACACTTTTCCATTCGCTTGCTGGAAGCATCCAGGTTATCCAGACTGAATTTCGGAGCTATCAGGATGTGATTTACAATGTAATCGTCTCCCTTTCTTTCGATCAGTTGCATGAAGTGGTATCCGAATTCTGTTTCGAATACTTCACTGATCTCACCTACTTTTAAGCTGTATGCTGTAGCTTCAAACGGTTTTACCATCGCTCCGCGTGTTGCTTCAATGCGTCCGCAGGCTTTGGCACTTCCCGGATCTTCCGAATAAAAAGCTGCGGCTGAACAAAAACTTGTTTTCCCTGATGCAACTTGTTTCCGAATGTCAGAGATTTGTTTGTAAGCAATTTCTTTGTCATTTTTCGTAATAGCCGGGAAAATAGCGATTTGCTGAAAGGAAAGTTGCGAATTGATGTAAGGTAAACTGTCTTTTGGAATGGAATTGAAAAAGGTTTCAACTTCCATTGGGGAAACATCAATGGTGGCAGTAATTCCCCGTTCTACTTCCTGTCCCTGCATGCGTTTCTTGATTGTAGAGCGGAATTCTTCTTTGATTTGAAGTTTTGTCTTTCCGTAAAACGATTCGATCGTAATGGGATTTCCTTTTTCGTCTTTCACATTCTTCATCTGACTTTCAATCAGACGAAGTTTGTTTTCCATTTCGGCATCAACCTGTTCGTCACTGATCTGGATAGAATCCAGTTCTGCCTGGTTGACCAAAAGGAAATTATACAGCATTTGCTCCAGAATAGCGCATTCGTCAATGTCCTGGTCCGTTACTCCATTCTGCTTCATGGATTGTTTTTGTCCCTCAATCTCAGAATGAAGTACAATGTTATCACCCACCTGAGCAACTACTTTATCGATGATTTTCGGTTGGGCAAAGGATTCGGTGAATGCCAATGTGAAGAATAAACTAAGGAATATGCTGTATTTCATGTTGTTTTTGTCAAGCAAATGAGTTGCTAATTTCGTGTTCTTTTTTGAGATTCAATCAATAACGCAAAGCAAATTACATTATTTTAAGAATTAACTGTTTTTTCCAAAAAGAAAAACCGGCATTGCCGGCTTTCTTTTATTATTTTCCTAAACTGTAAAGGACTTGTTCATGTATGACAATCGGATGCTTTTTAGCAATTTCAGTCAGCCATTCCTTTTCCAGGTAAGTCTGGTAATCCGAAGTTGCAGCTCCCTTTGCTTCAGTCATTGTTTTTTGAGTTGGTTCCAGGATTTCGTCTACTTTGACAATGTAGTACTTACCATCAAATACATACGCCGGATTCACTCCTTTTTTCAGGTCATGGCCTTTCAGGTAAGGGGTAGATTCCACTTCAAATTTTCCGGTTCTCACACGCAGATTTAACTCGGAATCTTTATTGATTGTATTGATGACCGTACGTGAAGAGATGGTGTCATTTTTCAGCATTGCAGCTACCTTTTTAGAAATGTCTTCATTGGAACATTCGTAGATATAAGCGTTATATCTTTTTCCCCAGGTGTAGTTTGCATTGTGTCCTTCGAAGAATGTTTTCAAGCCTGAAGTATCTTTGATGGCTTTATTCCAAACTTTATCGGACATGATCTCATACAATAAGATACCGTCGTGGTATTCCTGCATCAAAGCTTTGAAATCCGGGTACTTGCTGTCTAATTTGCTTTCTTCATAAGCAAGGATCTCGCTGTTTTGCCAGGCTGCATATTGTTTTTTAACCAATGTATTTGCATCCATGTTTCTGTAAGCTCTGAAATTCTTTTGAAGGTATGAAGCGAATTCCTTTTGTGTAAACGCTTTTTTGTCCAAAGTGAACATGGCTGTATTTGTCTTTAACTTGTCCGCATTCCAGGTTCCTTTGTAGTAGCTTGTGTCGATGTTTTGGACGAACCATTTGCTGGTTTTGCTGTAACTGTCCTTGAAAGCATAAGTTTTCTTCAATTTCTCGATGAATGACTGTTGTGTTACCACTGAACGTTCGTCTTTATTAACTTTCCCCTGGATCTCTTTTTTCAATTCTTCGAAACTGCGCAATGGAGTTAAGTCCAAACGCTTAATGATGTGGTATCCGAAAGCTGTTTGAACGGGTTGTGAAACATCCCCGTTTGCTTTTAGCTGGAATGCAGCTTCTTCGAATTCCGGTACCATACGTGTAGTGGTTCCTGTTCCGAACAGCGGCAGTTCACCTCCTTTTTCAGCTGTTTGTGAATCATCTGAGAATTCGCTTGCCAATTTTTCGAAGGATTCGCCTGCTTGCAGTTTCGCGTAGATCTCATCCACTTTTTTATGAGCCGATTCGATGTCTTCCGCACTTGCATCTTTTCCGGTTGCAACCATGATGTGTGCTGCTTTCATGGTACCTCTTGCCGGTCGCATATCGATGACTTTCAGAATGTGGTAACCGAATTTGGTACGTACCGGATCAGAGATTTTTCCGATCGGTGTATTGTATGCAGCTTCTTCAAATTGGTAAACCATCTGGAATGCAGTAAAATAACCTAAATCGCCACCGTTTCTAACAGCAGAAGGGTCGTCTGAACCGTTTTTGCCTTTTGCAACGGTTGCAAAATCTTCACCATTTTCAATACGTTTCTTGATTGCCAGGATTCTGTTGTAGGCTGCAAGTGTATCTTCCGGGGAAGCATTTTCAGCAACTTTGACCAGGATATGTGCTGCATGAACTTCATTTTTCATGCGCTCATATGCTTGTTTCACTAACGAACTATTCTTTGTAGAATCGATCAGATAAGGTTGCGATAATTGTTTTCTGTAACCTGCCAATTCCTTTTTCAATTTAGGAATAGTATCATATCCAAGCGCTTCTGCTTCTGCAACTTTCAGCTTGAATTTCTTGAATAATTCCATGTATTCATCCAACGCCTGTTTGTCGTACTTCGGATTGGGATTATTCTTTAAATAAATCTGTAAAAATTCGGATTTGGTAACCTTCTTACCGTCAATTTCCATGACAACATTGTCCGTTTGAGCGGTAGTATTTAGGGAAAATAGAATTCCTAAGGCTAATATTAGTCGTTTTTTCATGTATTGTAATACTTTATTCAAACCAAGAACGCCAAAAATAACACATTGTTTTGGCTTTGAAAGTAAAATCGGATGAATTAAGAAAAAATTAAGGATTGTTTATTCTATAAACGAGGTAGGGGCGGAAAATTTTCCGCCCCTACCTCTAATTAATTTGTTTCAACGATTATTTCAAGCTATAATTCGGAGCTTCGCGCGTGATAGTTACATCATGCGGGTGTGATTCGCGCATTCCTGCAGATGTGATGCGTACGAATTCGGCACCTTTCAATTTATCGATAGAACCTGCTCCGCAGTAACCCATTCCGGCTCTCAAACCGCCAACGATCTGGTAAACGACCTCGAATAAATTTCCTTTGTAAGGAACGCGCCCTGAAATTCCTTCCGGAACTAATTTTTTGATATCGTCCTCTGCATCCTGGAAATAACGGTCTTTCGAACCTTTCTGCATGGCTTCCAAAGACCCCATTCCGCGATAAGATTTGAATTTTCTTCCTTCGTAGATGATGGTTTCACCCGGAGACTCTTCCACTCCTGCAAACATGGAACCGATCATGACTACGTCCGCTCCGGCTGCGATTGCTTTCACAATATCTCCCGTATAACGGATTCCTCCGTCAGCAATTACCGGAACACCAGTTCCTTCCAAAGCTAAAGCTACATCATTGACTGCTGTTAACTGCGGTACTCCAACTCCGGCAATAACGCGCGTGGTACAAATGGATCCGGGACCAATTCCCACTTTCACTGCGTCAGCGCCGGCTTCAACCAGGTATTTGGCAGCGGCTGCAGTAGCGATGTTCCCTACAATAACATCCAATTGCGGATATTTTGCTTTTACTTCTTTTAGTTTTACAACTACTCCTTCCGTGTGTCCGTGAGCGGTATCAATAACGATAGCATCGACACCTGCATCAACCAAGGCCTGAACACGCTCGATCGTATCATGAGTAACTCCGACAGCGGCAGCTACACGTAATCTTCCGTATTGGTCCTTGCAGGAGTTCGGATGTGTTTTTACTTTGATGATATCGCGGTAGGTGATCAACCCGATTAAAGTGTTGTTTGCATCAACAACCGGTAGTTTTTCGATTTTATTTTCCTGTAATATTTCTTCGGCAGTTGCCAGGCTGGTGCCGTCTTTGGTCGTGATCAGGTTTTGGGTAGTCATGATCTCTCTAACCGGGCGTGAATGGTTTTTCTCAAAACGCAAATCACGGTTTGTAATGATTCCCTTTAATTTTCGTGCTCCGTCAACAACCGGGATTCCACCGATCTTGTATTCTGCCATCAGTTCCAGAGCGTCATTAACCAGAGCATGCTCCGATAAAGTAACCGGGTCCAGGATCATTCCGCTTTCGGAACGCTTAACCTTTCTTACTTCCAATGCCTGATCGGCAATACTCATGTTTTTGTGAATTACTCCGATTCCTCCGTGCTGGGCAAGTGCAATTGCCAAACTTGCTTCTGTAACTGTATCCATCGCAGCGGAAACGATAGGAGTGTTAACCTCGATATTGCGGGTAATTTTACTTTTTAATTGAACGTCGCGTGGTAAAACTTGTGAAAATGCCGGGACTAAGAGTACGTCGTCGTATGTGAGACCTTCTCTGACTGAATTAAGATTGGACAGTGCCATGTGTGAACCTACTTTTGAAATAAATTCTCGCAAAAGTAATTATTTTCGTTCACAAACAAATCGGTTTAGTTAAACTTTCTATTAACTTTTCGACTTTCAGCATATAATTAATGTTAAACGGAGTGAAAGCTTTCGATGATTATCGAAAATTCCGTATTCTTGTTGTATGAATAATTGGTTGAAATACGGACTTATCGGGATGGTAATTGCCATTTCGCTGAACGCAAATTCTCAGAAGGATGAGCGTTTAATTCAATTGTCGGGAGTAGTCGTTTCTTCGGACAGTTTACAGGAAATGCCTTATGCCGGTGTTTATAACAAAACAACCCGCAGAGGAACGATTGCTGATATTTACGGCTTTTTCTCCCTGGTAGTTCATCCGAGTGATACGATTATGTTCCGCTATTACGGACATAAGCCGTCTTCTTATATCGTTCCGGATACTTTAAGTGAAAACCGATATTCCATTATTCACATGATGACCGTTGATACGATTCAATTAAGTGAAGTTGTTATCTATCCATGGCCTTCCAAGGAAGCATTTGCCCAGGCTTTTGTGGAGATGAACCCTTACGATGACGCGATGTTAAGAGCTCAAAAAGAATTGTCCGGACAATCATTGGCGCAAATTGCATCGCTGGTTCCGAATGACGCTTCTCTTTCCTTTGGAAATGTAGTAAACCAAAATAATACGCGTTTATACACCATGGGGCAGTCGCCTGTAAATAACTTGCTGAATCCTTTTGCATGGGCAACCTTCCTGCAGAAATGGAGATCGGGAGAGCTCAGACGTCAGTAAATTCACCAAAAGACCATCCTTTTTAGGGTTCACCGCAAAAAATGGAAGACGCAAAGATTAAACCAATGAACTTTGCTCCCCATCGCTCTTTGCCGTAAAAATATCTTTTATTTCGTATTTAAAGCTTTTTTGTAGCGGTCTAAAACCCTTTCTCGCGCCCATTTATGCTCTACGATTGGTTTTGGATAATCTGCGGTTCCAAATTCAGGTACCCATTTTTTGATGTATTCGAATTTCGGATCGAACTTTTCCTGTTGACTGGTTGGGTTGAAAATCCGGAAGTAGGGGGCTGCATCGACACCCGAACCGGCCGCCCACTGCCATCCGCCGACATTGCTTGCCAGGTCAAAATCCAGCAGCTTCTCTGCGAAATAACGTTCGCCCAGTCGCCAGTCGTGCAATAAATGTTTGCATAAAAAACTGGCTACGACCATTCGGATGCGATTATGCATATGACCTGTTTCGTTCAATTCACGCATTCCGGCATCGACCAGTGGATAACCTGTTTTCCCTTCGCACCAGGCCAGGAACTGTTTTTCATCAAATTCCCACGTGATCCGGTCATATTCCGGTTTGAATGCATGATCCACGCTTTTGGGATACCAATAGAGGATCATTTGGTAAAAATCGCGCCAGATTAATTCGTTGAAGTACTTTTCATTGGTTTCCATTGCTTTTTTCGCAAGTTCACGGATCGAAATGGTCCCAAAGCGTAAATGGATACTTAAACGGGAAGTGCCTTCAATGGATGGGATATCACGCGTATCGTGGTAGTTCCTAATGATGCTCTCAGGAATTCTTGAAGCCGGGAAGTTTTGAGTTTGTTTGTCGCTGAAACCTAATTCTTCCAGGGAAGGAAAAGGTATTTCGATTTTGTTGTTAAGGTTGTAAGTGTATTTTTCTACCGGATAAGAACTCAGGTAAAAGTCGTTCAGTTTTTCCTTCCAGCGTTTCATATATGGTGTGAATACATGGTAAGGATTTCCGTCGGGTTTTACGACCTCATCTTTTTCAAAAATAACCTGGTCTTTTGATCCTGAAAATGTGCAGTTTACTTTTTGCAGTGCTTCGTGAACGAATTTATCCCGTTTAATGGCGTTTGGTTCATAATCGCGGTTGCAGAAAACTTTCCGGACAGCATGTTTTTTGACCAGCTCCGGGATGATCTGTTCCGGATTTCCGTGAAATATCCAGAGAGAAGATCCTAATTTTTCATATGCGTTGTTTAGTTCTTCAACGGTGCGGTAAATGAATAAGACACGTTGGTCGTTTTTGGGAAGCAAACTTAAAATCTGTGTATCAAAAATGAAGATGGGTTGAACGTTTTCTTCTTGTTTTAAAGCTTTGAAAAGCCCGGCATTGTCGTGGATTCTCAAATCTCTTCGGTGCCAGAAAAATGTCAAATTTCCCATGAATGGACCTGTTTATTGTTGTAGGTTAGCGATTAATTGCCAACCTACGATCAAATGAATATTAATACCACGAATGTATAATCCCCATTACAGCTGCGATAACGCCTAAAATGGTTCCGATTAAAGTCATTCGCGTGCGTTTCTTTAAGTAAACGACGGAGCAAAACAAAACAGAAAAAACACCAACAATGATGCTGAGCATGCTGAGAAAAAACAATTGGTTCTCATAATTGAACCGCAGGGATTGAGTAAACTCATTGTCTTTAATAGTTGAATTACTGTTCA
Organism: uncultured Fluviicola sp.; assembly: GCA_966248825.1. Lineage (GTDB taxonomy): Bacteria > Bacteroidota > Bacteroidia > Flavobacteriales_D > Crocinitomicaceae > Fluviicola. The sequence goes on along the minus strand of CBINBC010000007.1, from coordinate 49,130 downwards.
GATCCGTTAGAAACGGAATAATAGCAAACTGATTGTAGCAAACCAAAAGCAGGCCAATGACGCTGATTACAAAACCTATTGCTGAAAGAGCTCTCATATTGATTGATGTGTTCTGTAAAATTAGAAGAAAAAGCTAAGCTTTTGATATTGGTTTCGAATTTTTAGCCATCATTAAAGGTTTAGTTCCCATCGTATTCAACTCCATTTCGGGGCGTTTCCCAAAGACGGACTTTTAGTTTCAGTTCAGCAGGCAGTTTTTCACGCAAAATGTTCCAGCAAACCAGCGCAATATTTTCTGCAGAAGGGATCAGATCCTTGAATTCCGGACAGTCTAAATTGAGGTTCCGGTGATCAAAACGTTCCAGGATTTCCAATTTCATAATGTCAGAAAGATGTTTCATATCCATAACATATCCGGTTTCCGGGTTGATCGGACCATCGAGTTCAACTTCCAGTTTGTAATTGTGTCCGTGGAAATTGGGGTTGTTGCATTTCCCGAAAACGCGGTTGTTTGTTTCATCGTCCCATTTTGGGTTGAACAGGCGATGTGCTGCATTGAATTGTTCGACGCGAAAGATCTTCATCGGAAAGTTATTTCTTCTCTGTTTTTGTTTAAAATCTGCAACCTGAATTATAACAAATTCAAGTTATGGCGAAGATAAGAAGTAAATAACAAACGGTACTTCTTATTATCCGGAATCCGAATGCGTTCCCCCAAAATAATTTGAGCGTCGGTTTTCTGGATCTTGTGGAATAATTTGACGTAGTATCGGTAAGCCATGTAAACGCCGAATCGTGCATCCTTCGGAAGTTTTTTGATTCCCTCATACCCGGCTTTGAAATCCAGGGCAATTTCCTGTTCAATTTTCTGTTTCATAGCCCGGTCAAACAAATCGAAGTTCATTTCCGGGAAATAAGTCCGTCCCAATTGGAAGTAATCTGCATTCAGGTCGCGCAGAAAGTTGATTTTTTGGAAAGCGGCCCCCAGTTTCATGGCAGAATCTTTCAATTTCAAATAACTTTCTTCATTTCCGCGAACAAACACCTTGAGACACATTAGCCCGACAACTTCTGCGGACCCCAGGATGTATTGCTCATAAACTTTTTGCTCGTACTGTATCGTTTGCAGGTCCATTTCCATGGATTGCAGGAACGTTTCGATGAGTTCCGGATCAATCCGGTATTTGTTTACAGCCCATTGAAAACTATTTAGGATCGGGTTCAGTGAAATGCCGCGTTCAATAGCCTTGTAGGTTTCGTGTTTGAACTCTTTTAGTAACTCCTGTTTTTCGTAATCGTGAAAAGTGTCGACGATTTCATCTGCAAAGCGCACAAATCCATAAATAGCATGTATGGGACCTTGCAGGTCTTTACTCAAAAAGTGAACACCAATTGAGAAGGAAGTGCTGTACCTTTTAGTTGTCAGGGCACTCATTTCCAGGGAAAGGGTATCGAATAGTTGTTTCATAGCAGGGTTCTTAGTTCAGTTTTTCAATTCGTTTGATCACATGTTTTGCGACCACTTCTCCCGAAACAATTGACGGTGGAACTCCGGGTCCGGGAACTGTCAATTGCCCTGTGTAAAACAGGTTAGATAAGTGCTTGTTCCTGATACGGGGTTTCAATAAAGCAGTCTGTTTTAATGTATTTGCCAACCCGTATGCATTTCCTTTGTATGCATTGTAATCTGTCATAAAGTCGGCGATACAGTAACTACGTTTGTAAACGATATGTGGATTGATATCAAATCCGATTTTTTCGATTAAGCGTTTTCTCAGTATTTCAAAATAGGCTTCGCGCTGTTCCTCCGAATCTTCCAGGTTCGGTGCGATCGGGATTAGAAGAAATAAATTTTCACCGGTTGCAGGAGCCACTGAAGGATCTGTTTTTGAGGGGCAGCTGACATAAAAAAGTGGTTTTTGCGGCCATTTCGGATTTTTATAAATGTCGGAAGCATGTGTGTCAAAATCCTCATCAAAAAATAAATTATGATGAAGCACGTTGGGTACTTTGCAATCCAGACCAATGTAAAATAATAAGCAGGATGGTGCCATTGTTCGTTTGGACCAATAAGCTTCGGTGTAATTCGCTTTATTCTTTAACAATTGCTCCGTGTGCCGGTAATCTGCTCCTGAGATTACATAATCACATTCAATTTGTCCTTTGGAAGTTGTAACTGATGCGATCTTTCCGTTTAAAGTGTTAAATCCGAGAACTCGGGTATTTAATGAGAAAATAACTCCCTGGTCAAGTGCAATCCGCTCGAAAGCTTTTACAAATTCAAACATACCACCCATGGGATACCAGGTTCCCAGACGGATGTCTGCATAATTCATCAGGGAATAAAGTGCAGGTGTGTCTTTTGGAGTAGCCCCCAGGAAAAGGATTGGAAATTCAAGCAGGGAAATGATTTTCGGATGGGTGAAGTATTTCCGGATAAAAGAAGCATAGGACGTGAATAAATGCATTTTGAAGAGACCGGCCAGTATTCGTGTATCTGCGAATTCTGTTAATTTCAAGCTGGGCTTGTAAACCAGGTCCTTCATCCCTATTTCATATTTCTTTTCGGCATCAGCCAGGAATTTTCTCAATTTTATACTGCTTCCTATTTCCAGTTTTTCAAAGTATTCCTCTAGTTCGGTAAGAGAAGCCGGAATAGGGTCAATGTCGTTACTGCCCCAGATTACCTGGTAGGAAGGGTCCAATCTTACCAGTTCATAAAAGTTTGAAGTTGTATAACCAAATTGGTTGTAGAAATTCTCGAAAATATCTGGCATCCAGTACCAGCTTGGCCCCATGTCGAACGTGAATCCGTTATCGGTCTTAAACTGTCGTGCTCTTCCCCCGATACTGTCGTTTTGTTCAAGGATCATTACTTCATGCCCTTCCTTTGCAAGAAATGCCGCGCAGGATAAACTTGAAATACCCGAACCGATAATAGCTATTTTTTTTCCTGACATTGAGCACTCTAAATTGAATATTGAACCTCTCCGCAATGAATTTACAATTAAAATCGATTCGGAAAGACAAAAGTATTTTGTTTAACAAATATACAAAAAGATTAAACACAAATAGGAGGTTGCCATTTAAAATAATAATCCGGACCTCATATAAGATTCTCTAAATCAGAAAGTGCGCGGATACGCCGGATATTTTTCGAAAGAGAGGTTTCCAATTGGTCGATTTGATAACCGCCTGCGAAAATAGTTATGGCCGGCATGTCGGTTTCGATCTGGTTGAAATGAGTGATAATCTTTTGGGGCTCTATAGCGGTAAGCCAGCTGGAAACAACAGCTGCGGGTTTCAGTGTTTTTACTGTTTTGATTAAAGCGTCGTATGGAAGCGCCTGCCCTAAATAAACACTGTAGAGTCCTTTCGAGCGGAGGTGATAGTGGTAAACGAGCAGACTGATTTCATGCCATTCGTGTTCCGGCAGGTAAAGGATCACTTTTCCCTTATTTGGATCAGGAACAGGAAGCTGGTCGATGGAAGCAATGATTTTTTGCCGGATGAGATTGGAAATGAAATGCTCCTGAGCCGGATTAATGGTTCCAACCAGCCACATAACCCCAATGCGGTTCAAAAAGGGAATAATGTGCTCTGAAAATACAGTTGAAAGGTTGTCCTTTTGAATGAGTTCATGGAATGTATTGTGAAATAGTTGTTCGTCGAGTTGCAATACAGAAACAATAAATTGCTCTACTGCGGTGTCACTGTCTCCGGAATCCTGCATGGACCTGGATGTTTCGAAAATTTGTGCGGTACTCATTTCTGCAATCCTGGAAATTTTAATTCCTTTTTTATACAGAAGAGAGATGTTTAAAAGAAGCAGTAATTCATCGTCTGAGTAAGTGCGTATCTGAGTGCTCGTTCTTTGAGGTGTGAGCATACCATACCTCTTTTCCCACATCCTGATCGTATGTGCTTTAATTCCTGTGAGAATTTCCAGGTCCCGGATCTTGTATCCTGCCATAATTTTTGAACTTACAAGCGATAAATGGCTTCAAAAAACAAATTTTTGCTCATAATTAATTGAAACCGTCATTTTGGGTCAAAATTGATAAAAAAACTATATTTGTCCTAATTACTTCTCTTTTTGGATTATAATCCGGATGGATAATTAAAAAACAGGTATGAAAAAATTTCCGCTCTTTTTGTTGTTTTTAACGCTTTCGCTGGTTGCTGTTCGCTGTGGTGATTCCGAGGAAGGTAAAGAATTGACTGATGAGGAATTGTATGAGTTCCAGGGTTTTTCCATGAAGCCGTATGACATTCCGGTGATGATTATGCTGCCGGATGAAACTGCAAATATCGGTGCGTCTACACAGCCTGAGATTATTCACGTGGAAGATGATTTTAAGTGGGAATTAATGGTTGGGCCTAATTTTCATATGATTATTGATGACTGGGGATCTGATCGTGAAATGGTTTCTTCCGAGAAGAAACGTTTGGCCGGTTTGAACTTTTATAAAATCAAATACCTGGTAGATGAGCCTGATTTTATTTTGTATGAACGCGAATTGAAAGTGGACGGTAAAAAAGGTGCTTCGAAATCTGTTGGAGTGGAACACAAGACTTATCACGTTTACGGGCAAAAAGTAATTGATGGAATTACGTACGTATTCAGAAGCCGGGATGACGGATTTGAGAAAATTATTATCGACCTGATGGCCAAATCAATCAAATCGGTGAAGCCATTGAAGGGAAATTCTTAAAATAAATATTGAAAAATATGTAGGGGCGCGATTAATCGCGCCCCTACATATTTTATATGGATCATTTTTTATAAAACGTTGCCTCAACTCTTCGATTGGCCTGCCGGTGTTCTTCAGAATCTTCAACGAATAAAGGTTTTTTGTTTCCAAAGCCAATGGCATTGATCCGGGACCCTGAAATATTCCCTTCCATGACAAGTATCTGCTTGATGCGATCAGCCCGCATTCCTGAAAGGTTTTTGCCGTCGGTTCCGCAGCAAACGTGCCCGCCAAGTATCACGTGCAAAGAGGGGTCGTCCTGAAGTGTTTCGATCAGGAACTGAATATCTTCATAGGAGCTTTTCAAGACCTCATCCCGTCCGTAAACGAATTGGATCTTTAATTGGATAGGGACATTCAGTTCAAAAGTTCGTTTCTTTTTAGCTGCTAGTTCATGATTGCTCGTTTTAGAGGTGTTGACAAGGATGTCTACCCGTCGTTTATCTGCATCGGATCGTTGAGAAATATCTTCTCCTACGGCGACTTCTGTTCGAATGGTGAATTGGTTCGGATAGGTTTTGTTCAGGAATTTCTTAACGGCATCCAAACGTGCTTCTGCCAATTTGATATTGTATTCCTTAGAACCGGTCGAATCTGTATATGCCCTGAGAATCAAAGGCTGGTTTTTAAGTGTTGAAAGTTTCGTTTTGGTTTCCGAATTGTGAGGGTGACGAAAGGATATCTCATAACTGTTAAACTCAAAGTACAAAGACATCGAATCAATAGATGCCTTCGATTGAGCGAATGACAAAACAGGCGCGAGGATGAGAAGTGAATGTAAGAGTCCTTTCATAAGTTTTTCAAAGATGATAATGTAAACTTAGGGGATTCGTTACAAAAACAAGTAGGCATTGCGTGCCTACTTATTTTTCATGACCATGCGGATGGTTTGTCTGGTCCGCTGTTCCAAAAGAATGTCTTTGTCAACAGTTACGCGATCAATAGTTGCCTGGTCGTAATGACGAATAGTAACCAGTTCCAATCCTTCATTGTAGCGGACCGTATATTGATCTTTGAATTTTTCAACCAGTTTCATCGGATCCGTTTTGGATCTGTCAAATAAGATTGAGAAGCTCAGTGCCGAATTCTGCATCAAATTAATTTTCACCCCGTAGAATGCCAGTTGCTGGAAAATATCCCCAAGATTTTCTTCAACAATAAAAGAAAAATCTTTCGGTGTAAAAGACATCAATACCTGGTCCATTTTGAAAATAAAGGATGGAACAAGGTGGTCAAAATCCATGGATTCCTGGATGACTGTTCCTTCGGCATTCGGGTCAATAAATGATTTTACATACAATGGAATTCCTTTATTCTGCAGCGGTTTGATTGTTTTCGGGTGAATAACACTTGCTCCGTAATAAGAAAGTTCAATGGCTTCCTTGAAAGAAATTTTCTGGAGTTTGATCGTATCGTCGAACCATTTCGGATCGGCATTCAACATTCCCGGAACGTCTTTCCAAATTGTAACACCTGACGCATTGGTGCAATAAGCTAAAATCCCGGCAGTGAAATCAGAGCCTTCTCTCCCTAATGTGGTTGTAAAACCTTCGGAAGTGTGGCCTATAAATCCTTGAGTGATTGCTATTCGCTTGTCTTTGAATAAAGGCATTAACCGTTCTTTTACCAAAGCTTCAGTTTTTACCCAGTCCACTTCGCCTTCGCGGTACTCATGGTTGGTACGGATAATCTTTCTGCAATCCACCCAGGCAGTTACATGTCCTTCTTCTTTCATGAAAGCCTCAACAATCATCGTTGACAAAACTTCACCCAAAGAAACGATCTGATCATACTCAAAGTTATAATTATCCGAAAGCGGCTGGTGAAAACGTTTTTTCAGGGATTCGAAGAGTTCATCCATCTGTTGGTAAATGAAATAATGCTTCTCCGGGAATAAATCAGCAACGATCAATTGATGAAATTGGTAGCGGTCCTCAATCAATTCCATATAACGTTTTTCATTCCTGTTCCATAAACAATCTACAATCTCCTCCATTGCATTGGTTGTTTTTCCCATAGCGGATACAACAACAATCAATTGGTCTTTAGGGAAAAGGGAAAGAATGCGTGATACATTCCTTACTGCATTGGCGTCTTTCACGGAAGCTCCACCAAATTTGAAAACGTTCATCTGAAATTAATTTTCGGCAAAAATAATCCAAAAACAATTCCAATGATTCCAAAAAACAGAATAATCACAATTTTTTAAAAATAAAACACAAAGTGTTAAATGCTTTTAATTGTTTTAGTAGTTGTGAAAATTAAAGTTTTGATTTTGTATGCCCAGATACAAAAAAGGCCTCCTTTTTAAGGAAGCCTTGAATTTATGTTTTATTCCACTAGCGTGGAATTTATTAGAAGCTTTGCTTCTTATTTGGCCTTCATTACAAGGTTCAGCTCAAAGTCAACATCAGGTTTGATGTATTGGGCTTCCTTTCCCGGTTCTTTTCCTGGTTGGAAACCTTCTGCTTTCATAGGTGAAAAGTCAACTGTGAATTTTCCTTTTGCAGTTAATTCTTTGTCTGTTTTATTAACCTTAACGGGCATTTTAGCAGGAACTTCTTTTCCGGCAACTTTTAATGTAGCATCAATTTCCTTGTCTGAAATGCTGTTGATAACAACAGCTACATTCGGGAATTGAGCTGTATTGAATAACCCCTCTCCCATGATTGAGCTGTTCAGGTCTTCCGAGCCCATTTCAGGAGTTAATTCATTTTTGATGGTACTCATATCGACCGTGAAACTTCCTGTTTCGAATGTTTCGCCTTTATAACTAATTGATCCGCTTGAAATATTGACCGTTCCATTGTGGGAATGTCCATCTGCTGCATAAGTGCCTTTCCATTTCAGGGTAGAGGCGTTTGAATCCAATGTATAAGTAACTGGAGTTTCTTCCTGGTTTTCTTCTGTTGAAGCTCCGCAAGCGGTCATTCCAAAAGCGATAAATGCCAGGGAGGCGGCATAAAAAATAGTTCTCTTCATAGGGTTTACGAATTAAAGTTGTCACAAAATAGGCGTTTTTTAGTTACGAAATAGGCAAAATTTGAGAAAGCTGAGAATTTGTTCATTTCTTCGTTAATAGCTTCTCAAATTCGTCAAAAAGTATGTGTTGAAAAAGTGTAATTTCGTAATGATGAGTAAAGGAATCGAAAAAACAGGAAAGAAAGGGCTGCGAACCAGTTACATTTCAACCGTAATCGGAATTTCGCTGGTCTTGTTTATGATTGGTTTGGTACTGGCCGGAGTCATCGGTCTGGATTCTCTGCAAAAACAGGCGCGCGAGAACCTGCATGGCGACCTGTTCTTTAAATCGGAATATAATCCGGGAGATATCAAGCAGGTTGCCCAGGAACTGAAATCCTGGGATTGTTTTAAGGAAGTAGTGTTTGTTTCGCCGGAACGTGCCATCGATGAATTTAAAGGCTCTGATCAGAATTCGGATGAAATTCTTGCCATTTTTGAAGGCGAAAACCCGCTCCCTCCGACTATTAACTTCAGACCGGTTAGCTCTTTTGTGACAAAAAAAGGGATGAAGGAAATCGAAAAACGTCTGAATAATGAGTACGGAGAAATGCTCGCTGAAGTAAATTACGATAAGGCTGCCCTGGAAGAAGTGAATTTGGGTTTCAAGCAATTTGCTTTCCTGATTCTAATAGTTGCTTCTTTACTCATTGTGATTGCTGTTGCTATGATCAATAATACCATTCGACTGGCTCTTTATTCCAAGCGTTTTACCATCAAAACCATGCAATTGGTAGGAGCTACCAGTGGTTTTATCAGAAGACCATTCTTAAAACAAGCTATTTTCCAGGGAATTGTTTCCGGAATCATCGGAATGGCTTTTCTGATGACCGTGTTTTTTGCGTTGAACAATGTGCTTGATATTGTCGAAATTGACATGAAATTGCTGGATGTGTTGCTGCTTTTTGCTTCCTTGTTGATTATCGGCTGCCTGCTAACGGTTGTTTCTACCTGGTTTGCGCTAAACAAATATTTACGTGCGAAATTGGATGATTTATATTAATTTAGCGACACATTCATTTATATCATGAACAATAAATTCGACTTTCCTATTAAAAAAGAAAACCTGCGGATCATTTTCATCGGTTTGGCAATTAACATTATCGGCTACCTTCTGATGATTGGTGGTGGTGCGGATACTCCATCCGAATTTCACGAAAAGGAATTGTTTTCTACTGTTCGAATTACTGTTGCTCCAATTTTAATTGTAGCTGGTTTCGTCGTAATGATTTACGGCATCATGAAGAAAGCAAAAGATTCTAACTCCCAAGAATAAATAATCCATGAATTGGTTTGAAGCAATTATTTTGGCTCTCATTGAGGGCCTAACTGAGTTTTTACCTGTTTCATCAACAGGACATATGATTTTGGGCTCAGCTGCAATGGGAGTAGAGAATAATGATTTTACCAAGTTATTTATGATTGTCATTCAGTTGGGAGCTATTCTTGCTGTTTTTGTATTGTACTTTAAGCGTTTCTTTCAAAGTGTTCAGTTTTATCTGAAATTGATTGTTGCATTTATTCCGGCAGCAGTTTTAGGTGTATTACTTTCAGATTACATCGATGAATTGTTGGAAAGTCCGATGGCTGTAGCTATTTCCCTTTTGGTTGGAGGAATTATCTTGTTGTTTGTGGATAACTGGTTCAACAGGCCGAGTATTCATAAAATGGAAGAAATGACTTATTGGGATGCCTTAAAAGTTGGTTTCTTTCAATGTATTGCAATGATTCCCGGAGTTTCACGTTCAGGAGCTTCCATTGTAGGGGGTATGAGTCAGAAAATGAGCCGGAAACTGGCTGCCGAGTTCTCTTTCTTTTTGGCTTTGCCTACGATGCTTGGAGCTACTGCCAAAAAGACCCTGGATTATTTTGAGAAACACGATTCTTTGTCCGGAGATCAGATCAATTTATTGATAATCGGAAATGTAGTTGCTTTTATTGTTGCAATTATTGCGATTAAAGGATTTATCGGTTTTTTGAATAAACACGGTTTTAAGCTATTTGGCTGGTATCGTATTGTTGTGGGAGGGATTATTTTAATCCTATTGCTTTGTGGTTATGAATTAACTATCCTTTAATGATTACAGAATTTGCACAGGGAAGCACCATTTTGGTGGATAAACCTTTTGAATGGACTTCTTTTGATGCGGTCAATAAACTGCGTTGGCACTTACGTAAGAGGTTGGGAGTTAAAAAGCTCAAGGTCGGTCATGCCGGAACATTGGATCCTTTGGCAACAGGTCTGTTAGTGATCTGTATTGGGAAACACACCAAACTGATCGAGGGGCTGACTTCGGATGCAAAAACATATACAGGAACTTTCCTTTTAGGCAAAACAACTCCTTCGTACGATTTGGAAACAGCGTACAATTCAGAGAACGATACTTCAGGGATTACTTCAGAACAACTGGAGGAAGTCCGTCTAAGTTTTCTGGGAGTACAGCAGCAGGTTCCGCCCTTATTCTCAGCGAAGCAAATCAATGGTAAACGCGCTTATGATTATGCGAGAGCAGGAATCGAAAAAGAGTTAAAGGCCAATACGATTGAAGTGATGGATTTCAAGATTGATTCCTCTCGTTTTCCCGAAATTGATTTTGAGATTTCTTGTTCAAAAGGGACTTACATTCGTTCGATTGCTCATGATTTCGGACAAAAAATGGGGTGTGGGGCTACACTCATTGCATTGCGAAGAACCAAATCAGGTATTTACGATATCAAAGATTCCAGGAGTGTTGAAGAATGGATCTCATTCATTGAAGAACAACCTTTGTAAATAGCCTGATTTTTTGTAATTTTGCCCACTTTTGATTTAAAGCAGATAAAAATACAGCTTGTATGAATAAAATGAAGCTTTCTGAATTCAGTTTTGACCTTCCGGACGAACTGATTGCTGAATACCCAAGTGAAAACCGTGATGAAGCCCGATTGATGGTCATCCACCGCGATACCGGAAAGATTGAGCACCGTTTGTTTAAGGACATTATCAATTACTTCGGTGAAGGTGATGTGATGATTATGAACAATACACGCGTATTTCCAGCTCGTATGTACGGGAACAAAGAGAAAACGGGTGCTAAGATTGAGGTATTCTTATTACGAGAATTGAACCGTGAAAGTTTGTTGTGGGATGTATTGGTAGATCCTGCACGAAAAATCAGAATCGGTAATAAATTGTACTTTGGTGATGATGATTCATTGGTTGCGGAAGTAATTGATAATACAACCTCGCGAGGACGAACGCTGAGATTTTTATTTGACGGTCCTTACGAAGAGTTTAAGGCAAAAATTACGGAGCTTGGAGAAACTCCGCTTCCGAAATATATCAAGCGTGATGTGGAGGAAGCTGATGAGGAGAGATACCAAACAATCTATGCTAAAGAAGAGGGAGCTGTTGCAGCGCCAACTGCAGGATTACATTTCTCACGTGAATTGTTGAAGCGTTTGGAATTGAAAGGTGTCAACTTTGCGGAGGTTACATTGCATGTTGGATTGGGTACATTCCGTTCGGTGGAAGTAGAAGATCTGACAAAGCATAAAATGGACTCAGAGCAGGTGATTATTACTGAGAAAGCTGCAAACATTGTTAACGAAGCGAAAAGAAATAAGAAACGTGTTTGTGCTATCGGAACAACGTCTATGCGCGCAGTGGAGACCTCAGTTTCTACAGATAACATGCTAAAAGCATTTGATGGTTGGACAAATAAATTCATTTTCCCACCATACGATTTCAGTATTGCAGACAGTTTGGTAACAAACTTCCATACCCCACTTTCTACATTGTTAATGATGATTTCTGCTTTTTGCGGACATGACTTAATGATGGAAGCCTATCATGAAGCAATCAAAGAAAAATATAAGTTCTATTCGTACGGAGATGCGATGTTGATACTTTAAGAAGTTCCCCGAAAAAGTGAAAAAATTTTTTCGGGGCTTTTTTCACCTGAAAAAATTGACTAAATTTGTCTAAAAAAAATTAGTCAAAATGAGTTTAGGATCCCTTTTTAAGGAAGCGCGCTTGCGGTTTAACTATACCCTGAAAGAACTTTCAAATCTTTCAGGAATAGATACCGCTTTACTGAATAAGTATGAAAAAGGAGAGAGACAACCTTCCGAAAAGCATCTTCAATTACTCATTATCCATTTAGAGCTGAACGAAGATGATACTAAAGCAACCTGGATAGGCGAGCGAATATATGCTTTATTTGATGATGACAGCCGTTTGTTTGAAAAGGCAATGGAAGTTGCAGAGAAACGTATTAAGTATAACCGCAAGAACAAAACAAAGCACGAAAAATCCATTTCATCAGAATTGAGCGGATTGCTGCAGGAATGTTCAGATCTATTAAGTATATGGTCATCGAAACGTCCTCTGAATCAATTACAGCTGAAGAAAATGGAAGAATATTTCAATTTGAATTATACTTATGAAAGTAATCGAATTGAAGGAAATACCTTGACCTTGCAGGAAACCTACCTGGTAGTTAATGATGGGATTACCGTTGGTGGGAAATCTGTTCGGGAACATTTGGAAGCAATTAATCATGCTGAAGCGATCAGTTACCTGGGGGAAATCATTCAGAATAAAACCGTTTTTTCGGAGCGGGTCCTGAAAGAAATCCACTACTTGATCCTAAAAGGAATAGATCGTGAGAATGCAGGTGTCTATAGAGCAATTGGTGTCCGTATTTCCGGGAGTACCCATCTTCCTCCGGAGCCATATCTGCTTAATCCATTGATGGAAGAGGTTTTTGTGTATTACAAGGAAAACAAGTCAATTCTTCATCCGGTTATTCTAGCGGCAGAAATGCACGAGCGCATTGTTCGCATTCATCCGTTTATTGATGGCAATGGCAGAACCTGCAGATTAATTATGAACCTCATTTTGATGCAGCATGGGTATCCGATCGCCAATATTAAGGGAGAGCTGGAAAATCGCCTTCGCTATTACAATGCATTGGAAACCGCTTCTGAAGATAATAAGAATGCATTCCATACGCTTATAGCAGAAACGGTCATTCATGCATTAAAGGAACACATTGCTCTTTGTGGTTAGGCATAAAAAAATCTTGCTTGAGAAAGCAAGATTTTTTTGTTCTAGTAATTTCCAATAGACAGCATCACCAATGTACAGGCGATTTCAGGATGGATTTTAGCAGCTCTCAGTTTTTCAATAAACTCCGGATTCTCGGTTCCCGGATTGAAAATCACCCTGTTTGGTTTCAAGGCTATGATTTTATCTATGTATTCCTTCTGATTTTGAGGACCAAGATATAACGTAACTGTTTCAATATCCCAATCCGGATTCCATTCCGTTTCAATATCCACGTCTAGCACCGTACCCGCTTTTTGTCCGAAAGCAACTACCGGATATTTGTGACTTCTTAATGCGCGTATCGCTCTGTTGGCGTATCGATCTTCTTTTGTTGTTGCACCTACGACCAATGTTTGTTCCATTTGAATGTCCTTTCTTTTGTATACTTTAAGTTACGAATTATTCCATAAAAAAAGACACTCAAAAGAGTGCCTTTCTTGGATGTCCAACCGGAAATTATTTCCCGTCTAAAATCTGGTATAACTCGTTTAAGTTTGGAGATATAATTACTTCGATACGTCTGTTTTTTGCTTTGTCATTCTGATCGACAGGATGATATTCGCCTCTTCCTGCGGCCATTAACTGCATCGGATTCATTTTGCTATTCCCAATCATGATATCAACTACTGCCGTTGAACGTAGAACGCTTAATTCCCAGTTGTTTTTAGGATGGGCAGAACTTGCCAGTTTGTCGGTGTCAGTATGGCCTTCAACGATGATTTCCAAATCCTTTTCATTTTCCAATACCTTTGCGAGGTCGATCAAAGCCTTTTTTCCGTCCGGTTCCACGGTTGTGCTTCCTGATGCAAAAAGTAGTTTGGCTTCCAATGAAACGTAAATCTTTCCGTTCTTTTCGACAACGGTCAGACCTTTGTTCTCAAATCCTTTTAATGCGTTCGAAACTCGTGTTTTTAACTGTTTCATTGCATCATCTTTGCGTTTGATCATTTCTTCGAGTTCTGTAACACGCTCTTCGCGTTCAATCAGAAGTTTCTCTTTGGCAACCAATTCGCTTTCCAAAGCTTTTAATGCATCTTCTTTGCGCTGAAGTTCCTGGTTTTTTGCATCAATATCTGCCTGGTAATTTGCCGATTCTTTAGCTCCTTTCATACGCATTTGATCCAACTTTTGCTCATACGCTTCGTTTTGCGCCACCATCAGGTCATATTGTGATTGCAAAAAACGCAGGTTTGATCCCAGTTCCAGTGTGTCTTTCTTCAGAGAAACAATGTCTTTTCGGAATTGGTCGACCATTACCTGCAAATCCTTTGCTTTTCCTTCATTTTCGATGCTGGAAGCTTTGTATTTACTTAATTCCTCGCTGCATGTTTTTTCTTTTTCAAGGAGCTCGTTGTATTTTTTTGCCGGTACGCATGCAGCCAATGCGCAAATTAATGCGATTATAGAAAGTTGTTTTTTCATTCAAAATTGCTTTACCCTCAAATTTCGAAAGAAATCAGCCTTTGCAGAGATGAGAAGCAGATACTTATAAACAGTGAAATGGGAATAGCCTGAGAATTTAATCGAAATCAGCGCAGCCTGATGTGCTTTCCGAACGCTGTTTGCACGGTGAAAATGAAAGGGTGATCTCATGCGAGTGGAAGGTGTTGGGGCGCATTTTAGAAAGCACAAAATCATAGGAGTAACCCAGCTTCCACTTTTCTTTGAACCGGAATCCGATCAGGGCAATTAAAGCATCTGTATTCCTTAAACCCAATCCGATATTGAACTTGCGCTGGAATTCGACCAGCGTATGTATTTGCAGTTCCAGCGGTGTGTTTTTAGTATATGCGATATACATCCCCGGATACAAATCGATTTTAGGGTTGATATAGAGTTTGTATCCGCCTGTAACCATCCAGTGCATTTGTGATCCTGCGTTCGTACCGATCACATTCCATTTTTGAGGAATCAATTCATACAAAGTAAATCCGGCAAAGTAGTTTTTTCCGTTCCACCACGCACCAAAGGTTGCAGTGGGAAGAATTTGGGATGCACTTCCGTTAATAGTTGGGTCGGGAGTTAATGGTTTTGCTTCGTTCAGGTCGAAAGAGAGCTGCCGCGCACCAACAGCAAGTCCCAATGACAAGCGATTGGTCAATGAGAAATTGAAATGCCCGGCATAGGATAGTTGTACACGAATATCCTGGAAAGGACCGATGTTGTCCAGATAAACCATTCCGCCCAAACCGTGTCTGCCGCTCAGGAATTTTCTTCGTTTTGCCTGAAGGGGAGCATGAACACTAACCCATCCGGAATAGGGTGCTCCGTCTACCTTGATCCACTGGCCTCTGAATGTTGATTGTGCTTCAAGACAAGTCTTGATTCCGGTATATGCGGGATTCAGTGCATACTGGTGATGCATCCATTGCGACATGTGGCTCACCTGTTGTCCGTAAGAGCAAAAGGTCATCAAAATAAGTACGCATGGCAAAATCTTTTTCATCAGCGGATTACGGTAATACTTCCTTTTAGAGGTTTGGTGTCGTTATTTTGGCGCAGATCCAGTGAATAGAAATACACTCCATCCGAAACAGGCTTTCCTTTATTGGTACCGTCCCAGGCTTTGATTAGACTATAACCGGAAATCTCAGCGATTTTTTGCCCCCAGCGGTCGTAAATAACTACTTGTGCATCCGGATAGAAGCTGATTCCGTCAATAACCCATTTGTCATTGTGCCCGTCGCCATTCGGAGAAAAACTTCCCGGAATGTCCAGGTTGTTTGAAACGAAAACGGTCATTTCATCGGAAAGGGAACAATTCGTATTTAAAGCGGTCAGGGTGTAAACAGTTGTTTCTTCCGGAGATGCGTAAGTAGTCATAGAGTAAGGTGTATTCAATGTTTGTGTCGGGCTCCACATGAAATCGGTCCCGTTTGAAATTCCCGTTATCTGCACACTCCCTCCTGCCTGGATCGTGTAATCCGGACCGGCATCTACTGTTAAGGGGTCAACGGTTACCGCTGCATAAGTATATGTCAATGCTTGCGGACAAACATCGAAACAGCTGCAGTCTACGGAAACTACATCGCCGTCCTGCAAACTGCTTGTTATCCATAAAGAAGATTGTGTAACTGCTATCAGTGTGTCGTTGATATACCAGCTGAAATCGCTGGTATCCGTGCAATTGCTCAGATAAGCAGTAAATGAAGTCGGGGTTTCCGGACAAACTGTAATAGTTGGGCCGCCGATGGAAAGCCCGGGAGCTGGTCTGTCAAATCCCGTTCCTGAGCCGATCAAATCGAAGGTAGCCTCCGCCGGAAGCACAGCACCGGCATTTTTTGCCCCGTTTACTACCAGGTAATAAGTCGTATTTGCAGGAAGTCCCAATGCTGTCAGGGAAAAATTCCCTGCTGAACCGGCTTCACAATTGCTAATTAATGTATAAGTTGCCGCATCACAGGGAACGGCTGCTTGTATAATGGCTGCTTGTAATTCCGTGCCACGGGTTGCCTGAAGATTGAAGAGGATATTGCTGAAATTAATGGTGACATCTCCGCCTGTTATATTGGTATTGAATTGATACCAAACACTGTTTGTTCCTGTGAAACAGAACGTGAAATCATCTTCACAGTCGGGGCATACGGTTGCCGTTGCTCCGATATTGGATCCTGAAACTGACACACCCGGACATAAAGGAATCGCGCTCGGACATCCGTCGTTTGTCAACTGAGCGAACCCGGATGACATACTTAAAAAGGAGATTAACAATACTTTAACAGCGCTGAGATTCATGTGCGAAAGATGCGTATATGATTGTAAAACTAATACATTCGGGGATATTTTAATGGTTTTTTCGTAGTTTCGCGCCGTCAATTTTGTTAAATGGAAACCTTTTTGTGTTTTTTTGGCATAGGAATGGTTAAGGCTCAAAATAGATTAAACTTTAGACTATGAAATATTTTTACGCACTAATTGTAGGTCTGCTGTTAACCACCACCTTATTTTCTCAAAACGAAAAAGTAAACTATGATAACGATAGCCGCTGGTTTTGGGGGTTAAATGTCGGTGGAACATGGACGAAAACAGATGTCCCTTACAAACTGGATCTGGGATACGGGTTGA
The DNA here is from genome assembly GCA_966248825.1 of uncultured Fluviicola sp. Lineage (GTDB taxonomy): Bacteria > Bacteroidota > Bacteroidia > Flavobacteriales_D > Crocinitomicaceae > Fluviicola. The sequence goes on along the minus strand of CBINBC010000007.1, from coordinate 32,198 downwards.
TACTTGGTCATCAGTTCAATTACAACTACGGAAAGCCGATCAGTTTTGATCTGCGTTTACGTTATTTGACAGGACTATGGAAAGGTTATAATACCGATTCTACAACTATTTCTTCCAATCCTGTTTACGCGGATTACACTGCTGCCGGTCAACCTGTAGTATTGAATTTTGGCACAAGATTGCATGAATTGAGCCTGGAATTGGCGATCCATTTCAATAAGTTGAGAGAACGCACAGGTTGGGATCCCTATATCTTCGGTGGTATCGGATATACCTGGTATCGAGCGAAGGGTGATTTGAAAGGATCTGACGGATTCACTTACTTGTATGATTCCACGAAATTGGCGGAAAGTTCGTATACCCAGACTGAGATTCATGCCATGACGGATAAGAAGTTCGAAACGGACTTGAATTCACCGGCAAGCATGGGTAAATTCATGCCAAGCGTTGGGATTGGTCTCGGATACCAGATTGCAAAAGGGGTTTCTTTGGGGATTGAACACAAGACTACTTTTACGATGGCTGATAATTTTGACGGTCATCTTTCTTCCAAAGGAAAATATGCCAATGATTGGTACCATTACACCAGTGTGTACCTGAAGTTCCATATCAGAAGACATTACGAACATACATCGACTTACCAGGATACAGTGCGCCAGCCGGTTGTAACGAATCCGACCTGGACTCAACCTACCAGAACTCCTCCGGTAGTTGATTTTACGAATCCGAGTGTCAGCGGAATAACAGTGAATTCAGCCAGTTATGTAATCAGAGCGAAAATTCAAAACGTTCCTTCAAGTTCCAACGTGGTTTTCAGACAAAACGGGAATTACGTTACAAACTTTACATTCAACCCTTCTACCCAGGAGTTTCAAAGTGTTGTAACATTAGCTGCGGGACAGAATGTATTTGAATTGACAGGAACAAATGATTTTGGTTCGGATATGGACCAAACGGTGATTAACTACGTCAGAGAAACTCCAACTCCACCGGTTGTTACTTATTCCAATCCGGCTTCAAATCCTACAACCGTTCAAAACCCGGTGTTTTACCTCACTGGAACCGTATTGAATGTTACCGGACAGGACAAAATTTCAATGACCCTGAACGGAAGTCCTGTAGCATTTACTTACAATGCTTCAACGCGTGGAATTACTTCTACATTGAATTTAGTGACAGGATCAAACATTGTTATCACAACAGGAACGAATCAATATGGATCAGACAGCGAAACCGCTACGATCATTTACCAGCCACAGCAAATCATTCAGCCGCCGGTTGTTTATTTCGTGAATCCGAATATCAATCCATATACGGTCAATCAAAACACGTTTGCATTAACAGCTGATGTATTGAACGTAGCAGATGCACAGCATGTGAGCTTTAAGCAGAACGGTGCGATCAACAATAATTTTTCCTACAATGCTCAAACGGATAAGTTTACCAGCAACGTGATTTTGGCACCGGGCCAAAACGTGTTCGAAGTAATCGGAACCAATGCAGCTGGTTCGGCTTCTGCAACAACGATCATTGTTTATAACCGCATTGCTCCGAAACCTCCGATTGTTACCATTACAAATCCCGGGACAAATCCATATGAAACTTCCAGTGCTGTATTCAACCTGAATGCAACTGTATTGAATGTGACTCAGAAGAGCCAGGTTAAAGTAACGCTGAATGGCACGAATCTGACAACTTTCAATTACAATGCTGCTTCAAATGGTGTCACAGAATCATTGAACCTGGTGCCGGGAGCAAACGTTGTAACTGTTACCGGAACAAATGCAGACGGAACCGATTCCAAGCAGACTACCATTATTTACAAGCGCGTTGAAACGGTGCAACCGCCGGTTGTTCAGTTCACAACTCCGAATATAGATCCGTACAATACTTCAGCGGGAACGCAGAATGTAATAGCTTCTGTGCTTCATGTTACCAGCCAAAGTGGCGTAAACGTAAATGTGAACGGAGCGAATGTGACCAATTTCACATTCATGAACAGTAATGCTTCTTTCGCTGTAAACTTAATCGAAGGGGCAAATATCATTACTGTGACAGGAACAAATACTGCAGGAACTGCAAGCGAAACACAAACGATTATTTATAGAAAGCCAGTTTCTGTTCAGCCTCCGATTGTTTCTTTCATCGACCCGAGCCTGAATCCTTCTACATCTCTGAATGCTTCTTACCCTGTGAAAGCACGAGTTCGCTTCGTAAGTGCGGCAAACCAGATCGTATTGAAGATTAACGGACAGGTTTCTTCAAACTTCACTTACACGGCATCCAACGAATTAATGGAATTCACTACAGGTTTGGTGAACGGGGCAAATGTGATCGAAATTACGGCGACAAACGCCGCTGGTTCCGATATGGAAACAACGGTGATCAATTACAGAGCACCAAATCCTACATTGCCTCCGGTTGTAACAATCACTTACCCGGCAGCGAACCCGCATACCGTGAATGTGCCGAACAGCACTATTTCAGCTACTGTACTGAATGTGGATAATCAACAGCAGATCCAGGTATTGGTAAACGGTGCGCCTTATTCCACATTCACTTATTCTACATCTACGAAAGTATTGACGCTGAACACCGCTTTGAATTTGGGTGCGAACACTGTAACTATTACTGCAACAAACAGCGCGGGGACTTCATCGGATGCGACACAGATTATTTATAAACGCGACGAGGTTATCCAGCCTCCTGTAGTTAGCTTTATTAATCCTGCAGCACCAGGTCAGGTAGTTTCTACTCCTGCTTACGTTGTAAGGGCAAAAGTTACAAACGTGACTATGCAGTCGCAGATCGTAGTGAAAGAAGATGGATTGATAGTGAATCCGGGTTTCTGGACATTTAATCCGGCAACTTTGGAAGTGACATTCAATCACACTTTGAATGCCGGGAATAATATCTTTGAAATTACAGGAACAAATGCAGGTGGAAGTCACACTGCATCTACTTCGGTCATTTACAAACGAATTGAAACTCCATGTAACAAACCGGTGATTACGTTCATCAATCCAACAGTTCAGAATACAGCTGTGGAGGATGCAGCTTTCACTGTAAAAGCAACCATTTCCAATATCACTTCTGTAAACCAGGTGGAGGTTTACCTGAACGGAAACCTGCAGTCTGCAGGAACGTTTAACGCAGGTACTTCCCAGTTTGAGAAAACGGTGAGTTTAATAGAAGGATCAAATTCTATCGAGATTAAATCAACCAATGCTTGCGGTACGACAACCAATACTGTCGTAATTATTATGAAGCCGAAAGCGATTCCATGTGTTGCACCGGATATTATTCGTTTGACACCTGTTCGCGAAGCACTCATTACAGAAAGTGAATCGGTTCCTGTTTCAGCAACAGTAAGCAATATAGCCCAGGCTTCTCAAATCCAGGTGAAAGTTGACGGAAATAATGCTGCTTTTCTTTATGATGAAGGTTCGCATACTGTGTCTGCGAATATTGCTTTGACAGAAGGAGAACATGTGATTGAGATCTTTGTAAGAAACGAGTGCGGTTCCAAACAATTAACCTGGAAGATAACACGTACGGTTTGTAAACCTCCGGTTGTAACGATTACAGGAAGTTCTACACCAAATAATTCGGTAGTTACTTCGGACGGATTTAATTTATCTGCGACAGTATCGAACGTGGCAAATCAGTCTGAAATTACGGTTACACACAACGGGCAGGTAATCGGGTTTGTTTATAACCCGCAAACCGGAGTCCTGACTTTGGATAGAAATTTAGTGTTGGGTACAAATGCAATCGTTATCAAGGCAAATAACAAATGTGGTGAGAACAGTAAATCGATCAGTGTATTGAGAAATGAGGTGATCAAAGTTCCTGCTCCAACGATCCAGATTACAAGTCCTTCGATCTCGCCTTTGGAAACGGATCAGTCTGCACAAACGGTTCAGATTGTGACTACGGGAGTTACCTCTGCATCCCAGGTTTCAGTAACAGTGAATGGTGTTGCAACAAACTTTGAATACAAAGCTTCCACCGGAGGAATTCGTTTCAATGCAACTTACCAGCTCGGTCAAAACGTGATTGTTGCAACTGCGGTTACACCGGGTGGAACCGCTACCGATTCGAAGATTGTTATTTACAACGCACCGGAGGTAATCCCGGCACCTGTGATTACTTTAACGAAACCGCTTCGCTGCCCGGCAGTATTCATGGTTGGAACGGCATTAATTACAGGAACTGTTCAGAATGTAGCCAATGCAAGCCAGGTAAGTATTTTGTATAACGGGGAAAATGTGGCGTTTACTTCCAGTATTGAAAGCAACGTCCTTACTTTTTCTTTCGAAGTGAATATAACCTTGTCTACCGTTTCTATTCCTTTGGTTATTACAGCTACGAATGCAAGCGGATCAGATACGAAATCCTGCGTTGTAAGTGCTGCCCGTCCGAGTGAAAACGGAAATGGTACCATTGGTACAGGTAACGGAAACGGGAATAATGGCCACGGAAATAATACGGATGGAACGGACGAGTCCAATCCGGGCCAGGGATCGGGAGGTCCTAACGGCGGAACGAACGGAACGGTTGATGATGAGAACGGAAACGGAAATGGGAACGGTGGTAATAAAACAACAACACCTCCGAGATCAACAACCACCCCACGTCCGGGAACAATAACCACTCCGACAAAACCAACAACTCCTACCAGACCGGCGGGAAGACCATAAGTATTCGAAATCACTTTTAATAAAATAAGTCCTTCTGTTACGACAGAGGGACTTTTTAGTTTCTTTCCGGATGAATGCAGAACCTAATCAGCAAGAAAGGTTAAAATCCGGGATATTCTGACAGAAAATAGTTCGTTTTAAGAGAAGTTCCGCGAACGAATAGCTATTTTTGCAGGGTAAATAAATTACCATGACCAAGGAAGCAGTTTTGGACGTATTGGCAACCATTTTGGAGCCGGATCTAAAAAAAGATATCGTAACACTCAATTTTGTAGAAGATCTGCAGATTGAAGGTTCGAAAATTACCCTTACAATTTATGTTTCAAATCCAGCATTGCACGCCAGAAAACGCATGCAGGAAGCTGTTGAGTTTAATTTAAAGCGTGTTTTCGGAGAAGATATCGAAATTACCTGCATGGTAAAAGGATTGCCGTCAGAAGCGCGTGAAACTCACCGTAAAATCCTGCCGGAAGTAAAAAATATCATTGCTGTGGCATCCGGGAAAGGCGGAGTTGGTAAATCAACCGTAACTGCAAATTTAGCCGGCGGATTAGCAAAAGCAGGATACCGTGTCGGGATTGTGGATGCAGATATTTACGGGCCAAGTATTCCTACGATGTTTGACGTGAACGGTGAAAGACCGACAATGCTGGATGTAGAAGGAAAACCCATGATCAACCCGGTGATGAGCTACGGGATCAAGATCTTGTCCATGGGATTCTTCTCTCAAAATGATGAAGCGATTGTTTGGCGCGGACCAATGGCTGCAAAAGCAATGACGCAGTTATTTACAGATGCATACTGGGGAGAATTGGATTATTTATTAATCGACCTTCCTCCGGGAACGGGAGATATTCACTTGTCGCTGGTACAAACTGTTCCGCTGGACGGAGTAGTGATTGTAAGCACACCGCAGGAAGTTGCTCTTGCAGATGCACGCAAAGGAGTGAACATGTTCAAATTGGATACGATCAATGTTCCGATCGTTGGTTTGGTAGAGAATATGGCCTGGTTTACACCTGCCGAACTTCCGGAGAATAAGTACTACATTTTTGGACGTGACGGAGTGAAAAACCTGGCTGCCGGAATGAATGAAACCTTCCTGGGGCACATTCCATTAGTACAGGGAGTACGTGAGTCCGGAGATGCGGGCAGACCTGCTGTATTTCAGGAAAATACGCCCACGGCATTAGCATTTGAAGAATTAGTGCGTATCTTTGTGGAAGAGGTAAACGTGCTAAAAGCGCGTAAAGCATTAAAAACACAAAAAGATGGTGTTAAATAAATCCGAATTAACTGATAAGATCAACCTTTCATTGAGTGAATTAAGACCTCACTTAAATGCAGACGGAGGTGATATGGAATTGGTTAATATTACTGATGAAGGAGTTGCGCAGGTGAGATTGCTCGGAGCTTGCAGCGATTGTTCCATGAGTGTGATGACCATTAAAGCAGGATTGGAAGAAGCAGTGAAAAAGGTTGCTCCCGAGATCGTTGCCGTGGAAGCAATAAACTAAGTTTTTCAGTCTGTTGGAAAAGTAGTGTGCAACTTTCTTTTGAATCGTGGCGTCTAAGTCATGTTCAAAAAAATAACCCGCGCTATGAAACAATTGAAAACAACTTTTGTAATTGCTCTCCTCCTCACTTATTCCAATTTTTCGAATTCTCAACTGATTTATTCCGGTGTTTCAGACCTGGAAGTATTGATCACGAACATTTTTGGGGTGCAGTGTCAGGGTATTTCCAATGTGGGAATACAAGGTGCACAGCCTCAAATTGCCCGTTTTGAAAATGGCTCTTCATTGGGAGTAAATAGTGGTTTGGTACTCTCAACCGGATTTCCAAATATGTCAAGTGTCCAATCGGCTAACTTCTCAAGTTATGATTTGAGCATGCCCGGAGATTATGATATCATCCAATATGGGAATTTAACCGGTCAGGGTGCTTCAAGCCACGATGCAATTGCAGTTCATTTTGATTTCACACCTATTATAACTGACACCATCCGATTCAATTATATTTTTGCTTCGGAGGAATATCCTGAATATTCAAATACAACTTATAATGACCGCTTCCTTTTCCTGGTTTCTGAAAACGGGGGAGTTCCGGTAAATATTGCGAATGTTCCCGGAACTGCTATCCCTGTAGAGATCAATTCGATCAATCAACTGGTAAACTCTCAGTACTACATTGACAATCTGAGCGGGCCTAATTCGGGGAACTTTGTGTTTGATGCATACACCGTTCCGTTACAGGCAAAGTTTTTTGCGCAGGTAGGGAACACTTACCACATTAAGCTGGTTATTTCAGATGTTTCAGACGGAATATATGATTCGGCAATTTTCCTGGATGAGCAGGAAGCAAACAACGATATTTCCGGAAGTTTGACTGTAAACGGGCAGCCGGCTGAAGGAATCCTGGAAGTATTCAACTTCGTTCAGGATACCATCGTTGCAATACCGGTAGAAACAGTGAACGTAACGAATGGAAATTATGTAGCTGACAGTCTTCCTACCGGATTATACCATGTGCGTTTTACTCCGGATCCGGTGCTGTTTCCGGGAGCAGTTCCGCTTTACTTTGCAACAAGTTCCACCTGGACAGGAGCAGATGCAATCGGATTGCCTTGCTTCCTGAATAACGCAAATATCAACTCGGATACACTGGATGTATTAAGTGGTACCGGGAGTGTCTCCGGAACGATTGTAGTAGATACTTCATACCTGAAATCATTGAACGTGCCGTTTGGAGGAGCACTGATGCTTTTAAAAGATGCACAGACGCATGAAACAAAAGGTTTCGCATACACAGCTGCAGACGGAAGGTATACGATCGATCACGTATCCGATGGTTCTTACTACTTATTAGTTGATGTTCCTTACGTTCCGCATACAGATACCATGTTCTTCGATCTTCCGGTCGGAGGGGTTTTATTGGAAGCCGATTATGCGATCGGTTTAAACGGAATTGAGACAAACGGAACGCCGTATTTAGGACTGGAAGAATACAAAGAAATTGAATGGAGCATGGCTCCGAACCCGGCTGATAAGGTCGTTGAGATTATTTCAGACCAGGCGGTAAAAGTGATCCGGATTATTTCGATCGACGGTGCAGTAGTAACAGAAGTGAATCCGGCGGAAGGTGCATTCAAAACAACCCTCGACATCAGTCAGTTGAAACAAGGGGTTTACCTGGTCAGCATGGATCAGTCGGCACCAAAAAGATTGGTTGTGACGAAGAAATAAGTTCAGGTATTAGAAGACAAGTAGGGGTGTAAAATTTTACACCCCTACTTGTTTTGTCTGGATTCATAAGGATGAAAAAATAAAACCCCGACATTTATTGTCGGGGTTTTATTTTTAAACAGTAGGTACGCGATTAATCGCGTACCTACTGTTTTATTCAAATTATTACTTCGCTGCAGCGTATTTCTCAGCAACCTTGTTCCAGTTAATTACATTAAAAAATGCGTTGATGTAATCCGGGCGACGGTTTTGGTAATGCAGGTAATAAGCATGTTCCCAAACATCCATAGCAAGGATCGGTGTTCCTTTGCAGCCTTCGCCCATGATCGGATTATCCTGGTTTGCTGTAGAACAAACAACCAATTTGCCGTCTTCTAAACACAACCAAGCCCATCCAGAACCGAAACGAGTTGCTCCGGCCTTTGAAAACTCTTCTTTGAAGTGCTCGAATGTCCCGAAAGCATCGTTGATTGCCTGAGCCAGTTCACCTGTTGGAACTCCTCCTGCATTCGGTGCCATAATTTCCCAGAACAGGTTATGGTTCCAGAAACCTCCGCCGTTATTGCGCACAGCCGGTTTGTCTTTGCAGTTTTGTAAAATATATTCGATTGATTTTCCTTCTAAATCCGTTCCTGCAATCGCATTATTCAGGTTTGTTGCGTATGCCTGGTGGTGTTTTGAATAATGGATCTCCATCGTGCGAGCGTCGATATGTGGCTCAAGTGCATCGTATGCGTATGCTAATTTTGGTAATTCAAATGCCATAACGTTATTTTTTATGTTGTCTAACAAAAATAGGAAACAAAATTGATAATGCCTGTTTCAGATGAAAGAAGCTTTTGTTAGGAAAGGTTAAAAGGATTCAAAATGCAAAATTCAAAATAATGAAAACAAAAGAGATCAAATAAGGGCATAAATGAAAAATCCCTCAACCCTGAGGCAGAAGGATTTTGAAAAAATTGAATACCGGCTTAGTTCTTTGAAACGCGTTTAACGGAAACAGCTCCGTTCGTTCCGTATACTTTCACCAGGTACATTCCTGTATTCAAAGCAGAAAGATCCATTTCCAAAGAAGTAGTGTTAGCTGATTGCTCCAAAGCCAATTCACCTGCTAATTTGTAAACTTCAACTTTGGAAATTACCTCATCGGATTGAATGCTTATGAATGTGGCCGATGGATTCGGGAATAAGGAAAGCTGAAAAGAAGGATTTTCTTCCAGTCCTAAATCTGTTGGAACATCCAGGTAGGTTGAAATGGCATACGCTCCTGAAAATGAGTTACTGTAAACGACACTTGCTAACTCGTGATGCACTCCTGCTTTATACCAATAGTAGGTTGTGAGCGTGTCAGGATAAATATTCCCATTATTATTATCTGTTGTACTGAGTATATGCACGGATTTGATTCGTAAGACATCCGTAAAAGTGCCGATTGGAGTAACAAGTATTCCAAATCCTGAGAATTCACGTTGAATGGAACCTGTTTCTGACATACTGTGCCCTACATTGTTTACATAATTGCAGGAATAGTTGTCTGAATAGTTCAATAAGGGGGTAATAGGAAATTTCAGATAATCCATAGCATCGGTAAACGAATAATTGCCGGGAAAACCAAGAGAATGTCTGCCAATCAATTGGATAAGTGTATCGGATATTTGATAATAATCTTCTGATGATGGGATAGCTACCTTGATACTTGCAGTTGGATAAGTGGATCCTGAATAATCCGTGACCACTTGCGTTTCACTGGCATAACTATTTAAAGAAGACAGATCCCAGGTCACACCATTACCTGCCGGTCCGGGACCAATGGAATCACAGTAATACCGGGTATACGATTCACCGGATTGAAAGAAAATATCCGATCGGTTAAGTGATTGAGCGGATAAGGATCCGGCTAAAAGTAATAAGGTGGCTAAAAGGTAATTTGTTTTCATCGGTTTTAATTTATGATGCAGTTGAAGTTACATAAAGATCGGAAAATCAGCCTTTATGAGTTGTTATTTTTTTTCAGATCAGCAATAATTACTAAATTTTCCCCGGAACGAGTTATTGGATCGTCGTAAGCTTAAGGGGAAGGGAAACAAGCGCCAACTCTTCTTGTGAATCCTTCACCTCGAAGGAAATAACCCTCAACTGTTCGCGTTACACCCTTCATCTCTTAGTAAGAGACCTTCACTTCTTCGTGAGTGACCCATCAAGAGTCCCCGTAATACCCCTTGTGAAACAGCAGATGACCTTTGCACTCGTGTAACAAGGGCTCACCTGTTAAAAAATGCCTGTGCGGAACTCCCGGAAATGTCTTCTGAATGCATGGATGAAGGAGTATTAAAACCAAATGACTACCCAATTTCCGGGGAGCCACTTGATTTTACACTTGGTTTTCAGTTTTATGAAGGTTATAAGGTTAGTTCTTTGAAACACGTTTAACAGAAACAGCTCCGTTCGTTCCGTATACTTTCACCAGGTACATTCCTGTATTCAAAGCAGAAAGATCCATTTCCACAGAAGTAGTGTTAGCTGATTGCTCCAAAGCCAATTCACCTGATAATTTGTAAACTTCAACTTTGGAAATCACCTCATCAGAGTTGATGTGAACAGAACTTGTAGTTGGGTTCGGGAACATCAATAAATTGATCAATTCGCTTTCTTCCAATCCAAGGTTTGCAGGAACGCTTGTGTAATAAGCAGACTGGGAAGTTTGAGCACCCGTAATGTCAGAAACATTTGCCAATTCATGGTTAACTCCTGCTTTGTACCAGTTGTAAGCAACAATCGATGAGTTGACAGTTCCTCCGGCATAAGTATCCGTGTTTGTCTGAGTGGACTTGATACGAACCACATTAGTGAAAGTTCCTTCCGGAGTGATCAATGTACCTGTACCGGAATATTCCGATTGGATTGTTCCGGCTCTGTTGAAAGCATAACCGCTTACAGAAAAGCTTGCTGCACACGCATCTGTATAATTATAGCTGCTTGTAACCGGAAACTGCATGTAAGTTTGAGGATTCGAATAGGTGAAAACAGTTCCTCCTGCATCCAAACCTACCAACTCCATTTTAGAAGCGGAAATGTTGTAGTAAATAACTCCTCCGTTTGACTGAGTTATTTTGACATTTGCAGTTGGAAAAGTTCCGCCAGAATTAGCTGTTACCACAGCCGTTACCTGGCTGTTATCAGTCATAGCAGACAAATCCCAGGTTACACCCGTTCCCGCACTTCCTGGGTTTACGTAATCGGAAGCATACATCGTGTAGTTGTCACCGGCTGTATAACCGACATCTGTACGAGTTAAATTTTGAGCAAACAGCGTATTGCCGGAAATCAGCATCGCCGCGAAAAAGTAGATTTTTTTCATGATCCAGATAATTAAAATTAGAGTGCTAAGTTATTGAATCAAATGATTGATTGCCCGGAAGCTTGAAAATAAATGCATAAAAAATGCAAAAGTGCTCGGTGGAATGGCTCGCGACTTTCTTTTGCGAGCCATTATTACATAAAAATCAAAGAATAACTCAGTTTAAAAATGCTCTAACGGTATCAAGCGGTAAATGATCCCCGATGTAACTGCAGTAGTACGCTTTGTTTACAATTCCGTTTTCGTCAATTAAAAAATCCGCCCCCAGGGTACCCATGTCCCCGTCCTGCTTCATTTTCGTTTTAAAAAGCTTACTGCCTTTCTTTGCCTTGCCAATTGCCCCATGGAAAATACTTTTAAAAATTTTCCCCTTATTCCTTTCGATGCCGTAAAGTTGATACAGGCTTTTGTCCGGGTTTGGCAGCATAACAGCGTAGGGCGGGGTTTCACCTTCCAGGTAAGTTTTCATATTTTCAGCAGTGCTTTCGTAAACCGCCAGAACAATGAGGTTTTTTGATTGAAAGTAAGCTGCTTCTTCCTGCACTTCATGGAAGCGAAGGTTGCAAATCGGACAACCCACATTTCGATAAAAAGTGAGTAGTATTTTTTTTCCTTTGTAATCGGATAGATTAACGGTGCTTCCGTTTACATCTTTAATGGTAAATGACGGAGCTGCTTGTCCCTGACTAATTTTCATGTTTTCCTTTTTGTTTGTAAATGATAAAATGGTGATAGCAAATAATGCTGGTAAGAGCCAACCGGAAAAGTTCATTTTTTTGCATTTCAATCGTTATGTCACTATTGACTATGCAAAGTTGCGGGACAAAAAAGAAATCTGTTTTGCGAATCAGCTCAACTATTTGTTGATTTGGGTCAAACGGTATTTGGAGGGAGCAATACCGTATTTTTCATGAAAGCTTTTGGTAAAGTTGGCGAGGTCATTAAAACCACAGTCAAAAGCAATTTCCGTAATCCGGTTATCGGATGTTGAAAGCAGGGTAGCCGCTTTTTCAAGTCTTTGGATTTTAATATAATTGGCAGGAGAATCGTCGTACAGCTTTCTGAACTCTCTTTTAAAAGAGGAAACACTCAGATTGGTTTTCTGCGCCAATTCATCGATACTTACCGGTGAAAAGAGATTCGCTTCAATGATTTGCTTAAAAGTATAAACAACAGGAGAGAAAAGCTGGGAAAGTATCACCCGGATGGTTTCTGCACTCCGGTTTTGTAAAAGCAGCAGAATGATTTCTTTCAATTTTAAGACGAGGATTTCATCATTTACCAAAGCCGGGTTCTCAAAATAAAGAATAAGACCTTCCATGTATTTTTGGATGAGAAAATCATTGTTTATTTTTTCGGTTGATTGGTTCGATACGATATGCTTTGCCGGTTGGATGATCGACGGTAACTCTTTTTCATAGATCCGCTTTAAAATATCGGGATGGAAATGAATTACCACGATCTCATTGATAGTGCTTGAAACAGCCTGGCTTATTTTCTTTTCGGTATTGATGCAGTTTAGAAACAAGGAATAATTGCTTGGAATTACCAACTGCTCTTCGTTTACATGAAATTGGATTTCACCCTGCAGGGAAAATAAAAAACAAGCGTTGTCTGAAACCGGAAACGAAAATTCAAACGGGGGGTTCACCACTACTTTCTGAAGCAAAGGTTTCCCGTAAAGATCAATTTTCTGATGGTCCATTACCATAACCGTTCATTTAGCAGTCTTCCAGATAAATTACTTCCCGTACTTCGTCTTATACTTTTTATAAAGCTCCGTCTGGAAATTCGTAGTCGGAACAAAAGTTCCGTTGATAAGCAGGAGCGAAGCCTGGTTGCTCTTCATCTCCAGAGCAGAGCCTGTAGAACCGTATAAGACCGCTTTCTTACCGACTTCAATGGTCCCGTAATTTTTGGAAATTCCCATAATCTCACAGGCGCTCAAAGTAATTGAACGAATGGCTTCTTCTTCCGTCAAACCGTAGGACATAGCTGTTCCTGCCAGGAAAGGAAGGTTCCTTGCATTCATGGCTTCCATATCTCCTTCATTCTGCAGGCAGAATTGTACCCCGGCCTGCTGTAACAGGAATGGTAATTTATAAGGTAGATCGAAAGCGTCATCGTCATGTCGTGGGAGCGAATGCAAACGTCCGATCATCACCGGTACTTTTTTGATCTTCAAACGTTCTGCAACCAGGTAGCTTTCATATCCGCCGACAATTACCGGGAATTTGATTTCCAGTTCCGAGATCAGGTCCAGGATGTCGTTGATTTGCTGCACCTCATCCGCATGGAAATAAAACCGTTTTTCTCCGTTGAAACAATCGCTCATAGCACTGTACTGGAGCGGTGTATTTTTATCCTTATTACCTGCGCTTACTTTCGCATGCATCAAATAAGCAATCAATTCATGCTTTTGTTCTTCGTAAGTTTCATTCGGTTTGGTAATCGGATCGCCCCACTTGCGGGTATAAGCAGAGGGCCATTCAATGTGCACACCGTCATCTGCTTTGATCGTTCCGTCTTCCCAGTTCCAGCAAGAACTGGCCATTAAACTGGATTGACCGGAAATGCGTCCGCCTCGGGGAGTAGTTTGGATCATCAATACCCCGTTCGTGCGAACCGTTTCAATCACATCGGATTCACAATTGTAAGCGATCTGTGCGCGCACATGCGGGTTGAAAGTCCCCATTTCATGAAAATCTCTGGAAGCACGAACCGCATCGATTTCTGTTAACCCCAGTGTAGAGTTCGGAGCTACGAATCCCGGGTACAAATGATGCCCGTTGAGCGTAATTACCGTATCCCAGTCGGATTTGTCGTAAGTGTAAGCAAGCGTATTCTTCACCAAAGTAATGATCCCATTCTCAATTCCCACGGACCCGGTGCTGATCACGCTTCCGTTTCCGATATGCAGAGTTGCACCTTCTACCAGGATCTTATTGTATTTCTTTTGTCCGTAGCCATTTACACTTGCCAGCAGGACCAAAAAGGTATAGATAATTGTTTTCATGTTTTTGAATGCCGGATGTTTAATGTTCGTTCGCTTCCAATGATTCTTCTTCGCCCAATGTATTGCAGTGGAAATGTCCTTTGCGCTTGCGTAAGAATGGCTTGGTGGCTTCACCTTTCTTGCTTTCTTCTGACATTTTTGCAATGATACGCGCTCTTTCAGCTGCAATTTCCTGCTGAATGGTAAAATCTTTTTGAGCATCGAAAAGAATCTCCCCGTCTACAACGGTATATAATGGTTTCGCTGTAATGCTTAATGGGTTGTTTGTCCAAAGAACTAAATCCGCGTCTTTCCCAACCTGTACGGTTCCCATGCGGTCATCCAGGTGAAGCAGTTTTGCAGGATTCAAAGTCACCATTTTCCACGCCTGATCTTCCGTTGCACCACCGTATTTGATTGTTTTAGCAGCTTCCTGGTTCAAACGTCTTCCCATTTCGGCGTCATCCGAATTGATGGCAACTGTTAATCCCATGTTTGTCATTAAAGCAGCATTTTGGGGAATTGCATCCATTACTTCGAATTTATAAGCCCACCAATCTGAAAAAGTAGAAGCACCAACTCCATGTTCTTTCATTTTGTCGGCCAATTTGTATCCTTCCAAAATGTGTGTGAAGGTATTTACCTTAAATCCGAAGGAATCCGCCACATGCATCAGCATATTGATCTCTGACTGCACATAACTGTGACAGGTAATTCTGCGTTCACCCGTTACAATCTCGTATAAAGCCTCCAGTTCCAGGTCTACCGACGGGGGAGTGGTGTTTTTATCTTTTTGCTTACCGTTTTGGTGTCCGCTTTTTGCCTGGTGATAAGCCAACGCGCGGGAAAATGCATCGATGTAAACCTGCTCAACACCCATGCGTGTTTGGGGGAAGCGGTTGCTCACACCCCAATTAGACTGTTTCACATTTTCTCCCAAAGCAAACTTCACAAATTTCGGGGCATTCTTAATAGGATATTCATGGGGGTAATGGCCCCATTTCAATTTGATCAAAGCAGATTGACCACCTATCGGATTGGCTGAACCATGTAATAATTGGGCCGCAGTAACACCTCCTGCCAGTTGACGGTATACATCAATGTCTTCTGCGTTAATGGCATCTTCCATGCGCACCTCACAGGTTACAGCCTGTCCGCCTTCATTTACGCCGCGTGTTAGTGCAATGTGCGAATGTTCATCAATAATTCCGGTCGTTAGGATTTTTCCGCGTGCATTGATTACCACAGCATCGTTCGGTTTCATATAAGTTCCGGAACCTTTGTGAATGGCCTTGATCTTCCCGTTTTCTACAATCACAGTTCCTTCCTGGATAATTCCTTCGTCGGTGTTCGTCCAGATAGTAGCCTGTTCGAAAATAATCACGGATTGTTTGGGTGGAGTAGTGAAACCAAAAGCACTGTTGGGGAAACGAACCGGAGAAATGGTCAATGTATCTGCTGTCCAGGCTTGTTTGTTCTCGTCTTTCGCTTCGTATTTCTTATTGCGTAAGGCACTCCATTTGATCCATTTGCCTTTGTTGTTTGTTCCTTCGCCTTCGAAGATGAACACGCGCGGATTGACATCACCTTTTAAGCTGAAAACCTGGTTCTCACCATCCATTTGCTGTACAAAGTGGATAGCGATATCGTTGTTTAGCAGCGTGAGTTTCGCATTGGTTGTCAGTGTGTCTGATTTATTGGCAAGTGTCAATGAATCCTGGATGGTACGTACCAATTTGACCTTTGCTTCGGGTTGACTTGGTGTTCCGGCAATTTCAAGCCAGTATTTAACACCGTCAATGTTTAAACTATAAGTTCCGCGGATGTCCGAGATCGGAGCATTTTGGAGGATCTTGCGTTCTCCCTTTGAGAATACTTCCAGTACTTTGGCCTTGTAGAGAAAAGGGTTCTGATCATAAAGCGTAAAATTCGCCCATTTATCCGTTTCAATAGTGCCTAATTCTTTCTGAACTCCCAATAAAGTAGCAGGAGCTATGGTTAGAGAGCGCAAAACATCATTTACCGACCAGCCTGCAGCAAGGGCCTGGTGAATGTGTTTCCAGAAATCAGCAGCAGAGGTATGTCCGGTTGCAGAAGTAATGAAAGGAACTTTGTGTTTGAATAAAAACCCCGGATTTCTTGAAGCCATTTCCCAGATCTTCAATTCGTTGTACGGAATTTCGTGAGCCAGGTAAGGATCTTTTAAATCAAATGCTTCCGGGAAATTGACCGGGATGACCAATGGTACCTTCAGGGTATCCCAGGCATTTCCGAGGAATTGCTCCTGACCGGTCCCGATTACCGCAAATTCACGCTTGAATTCCCGCATGAATGACTTCACACGGAACACATCCGATTTATCTTCTAAGGCGAAGAAAGCCGGTTTTTTCAATTGAAGAGTTAAAGCTTCAAGGGTGTAATTGGCATCTTTACCATATTCGGCATGCCATTGCGCATCGTAAAGAGACTGTCTCAATAAAGCGATTGATCCAACCAAAGAACTGGGGTAATCCTGCGGAGAACTTCCTTTGCGGAAGGAATAAAAAGAAGCTGCTTTGCTCAAAAAGGGCTGATTATCCGCGTTTGTTGTACCCAGTTGCATCAAAGAACCGTAGCCTTGTGCCAGGCCGTCGTTTCTGTGAATCAATATAGTTCCGAATCCCATTTTCTGGTATTCAGCAGTCATTTTCTCGTCTGCTTTGTACCAGTCGATTGCATCGAATTCAGCACGTATAGCATGGTTCCAATAATAAGGACCGGTTTTGTTTTCCGCTTTTTGGTCGGCCGGGATTCCCATGGTGGAGTTTACCTCGATGAAGGAAGGAACAACTACGGCATGGTTTCCGTCTATAACTACCAGATCTTTAGGAGTTGTGAGTAATATTTTGTCTACAGATGTAATTTTTCCGTTCCGCACCGTAATGGTACCGTTTTCAATGGTTTTATCGGGTGAGACCAAAATAGTCACATTTGTAAGCACAAATGAGTTTTGATTGGGGGCTTTAACTCCATTCTGAGGCTTTTCAGCTTGAGAAAAAACGCTCAATGGAAATAAGAGAGCAACAATATAGCGAATCATTTTTCGACGACTTCTGGTTTTAAGGGCTGAAAAATAGTGATTCTATGTGGAAATAAGTGATTGAGTTCGACCAATGAGGTCTTTTTTTCGGTAATTTTGCCAAAACTTTCTTATTATGGATGCATTAAAACACGGACATTCGGGCTTGCGTTGGTTAGTTCTGGCATTATTGGTTTTTGCAATTGTGAACGCGCTGATGAAACGCAAAAGCGGCAAATACGAAAAAAGCGATAAAATGCTGAACCTGTTTGCAATGGTCATGGTACATATTCAGGTAACAATCGGTGCTATTCTGGCCTTTGTTTCCGGAAAAGTGAATTACGGGCACGGTTGGATGAAAGCAAAAAACATCAATGGTGTTGCAGAATTCCGTTTTTTTGGAATGGAACACATCATCATTATGGTGCTGGCAGCAGTTTTATTGACGATTGGTCGTAAAAAAGCAGAAAAAGCGTTGGATCCGGCTAAAAAACACAAAACTATTTTGATTTGGTATGTGATCGGGTTATTAATCATTTTGGCTGGAATTCCATGGCCATTCAGAGGATTTACAACAGGATGGTTCTAAAATACAGCTTCGGAATACTTCTTTCCGTTTGTTTATTGAGTGCAGGTTGCGGAGAAACGGAAAAACCGGAAGTGAGCAATAAGCCTGTTTCCAATGAGCCTATCCCTCTGGAAGATGCAAGAGCAGTTTACACCCTGAACTGTGCTTCCTGCCATGGACCGGACGGAACCCTGAAGGCTTCGAATGCAAAGGATTTGTCAATCAGTACGCTCGACGAGAAAGCGATTGAGAAGATGATACGGAAAGGAAATGACAAAGGGATGATGCCTTACGAAGATATGTTGAGCACACCCGAAATTAAAGGATTGGTAAAATTCGTTCAAACATTACGAAAATAGAATAATGAGTGAAGGTCACGTTTTAGTTGATGCAGTAGAAGAAACCTGCGTACTTGTTGGGATCATTACATCTACGGTGACCGATGAACAAGCTCACGAGTACCTGGATGAATTGGAATTCCTGGCAGAAACTGCCGGTGCTACTGCTGTGAAACGGTTTACACAGAAACTTCCGATAGCAAACCCGAGAACCTTTGTTGGAACAGGAAAGCTGGAAGAGATCAAAGAATACATTAAAGAACACGGAATTGAACTGGTCATTTTTGACGATGAGCTTTCACCTTCCCAATTGCGAAATATTGAGAAAGAACTGGAGTGTAAAATTCTGGACCGGAACATTTTAATCCTGGACATTTTCGCTTCAAGGGCACGTACTTCTCACGCAAAAACACAGGTCGAACTGGCGCAGATGCAGTACATGCTTCCACGACTGAAAAGATTGTGGACTCACCTTGAGCGTCAAAAAGGGGGGATCGGTCTGCGTGGTCCGGGGGAATCCCAGATTGAAACGGATAGACGGATCATTCAAACGCGGATTGCACTCCTGAAAGAAAAACTGAAAGAGATTGATAAGCAGATGGCGGTTCAGCGCGGAAACCGTGGACAATTGGTGCGTGTTGCTTTGGTTGGTTATACCAACGTGGGGAAAAGTACCCTAATGAACCTGCTGAGTAAGTCGGAAGTGTTTGCAGAGAATAAACTCTTTGCAACTTTGGATACGACCGTTCGCAAAGTGGTGATTGAGAACCTGCCTTTCCTGCTGACGGATACCGTTGGATTCATCCGCAAATTACCTCATCAGTTGGTGGAATCATTCAAGTCTACGCTGGATGAGGTTCGGGAAGCGGATCTATTGATTCATGTGGTGGATATTTCCCATCCGAACTTTGAAGATCAGCTGCATATTGTGAATGAAACGCTGGCTGAACTGGATAATAAGGATAAACCGATGATTCTTGTTTTCAATAAGATCGATGCATATAAACCGGATGAAAATGGTTCGAACATGACGCTGGAGGAATTGAAAAAAACCTGGATGAACCGCCTGCCGGCTACCAAATGCGTTTTTATTTCCGCTACGGACAAAGAAAATGTCGAAGAACTCAAGGAGACTATGTATTCCGAGATCAAGCGCATCTTTGCCATTCGCTATCCGTTTAATAATTTCCTGTATTAATTCGAACAGTCAAAATCAACCGAAAGGTTGATTTTTAGGGAATGCATTTTTTGGCGTATTTCGATACCTTCGCGAGAAACTAATTGGGATGAAAATCACGTTACTTTTAAGTTTATTGTCTTCTGCAAGTTTGTTTGCGCAAATGGAGGTCGGAAGCGTTTGGAAAGTTTCCGGGAATACGGCTGTCGGTTTAGAAGGATTGGGTATTGACTCTACCAAAATTCATTTCCTGGCATCCGGTGTATTCCAAATCAGCTATGAGCAGGGCGGGAATCCGGCAACAGAAACGAGTACCTGGCACGACCTTTCAGCCAATTCAGTAATGGTTACATACGACCCGGCCGGTGCTGCTTTCGGTGTGATGTGCCCGGATGATTCCACTTCTTTTGTTTATTCCGTTAACTCGAATACCATGACACTGTCGAACATTCAGGGTTCGTGCAGTTCTGCGGCAAGCATCCTGAATAATAGTACCTGGCAAAAAGTGGGGGGAACGGGCACAGCCGGCCTAAGTGATTTCCCTTTAGGTTCTTTAAGTGCTTATCCCAATCCTGCGGAAACCATTTTGACCATTGTTTCTTCAGGCATTATTTTCGTGGACGTCATCAAAGTGTATAATTTGCTTGGTAAAGAAGAACCAGTGAACGGGAACCAACTAAGTGCAAATAGTCTGGATCTGGATGTTTCCGCATTCTCTCCAGGTTGGTACCTGGTGCAAGCGCCGGGCGGACAATACCTGCATTTTGAAGTCAGATAGCAGTTGTAGAGCATACCCAATTTAAAGTTTTGGCATAAGGTTTTCGTTCATTTTGGTATATTCGCTTATGCAATTTCGACTCTTAATCGGTTCACTGTTTTTAGTGCTTGGTTTGCAAGCTCAGAGTCCGTATCTGGATAGTCTTCGAAGTTGTTTATCAAAACCTGTTTCTTCAGATACCATGCGGGTTTTTCAATACAATGAAATTGCCTGGACCTACCTGGATTATTCGTTGGATTCTACTTTTAGTTTTGCGAATAAGGCCTTGCATTTGGCCCAAAAAAAGAGCTATCCGAACGGTGTTATGGATGCAAAGAACACCCTGGGAATCTACTACCGGTATACTGCTGAATATACAAAGGCGATCGAAGTGTACAATGAATTGATAGCGCTTCGGATAAAGAACCGTCAGGAAGATAAATTAACCGGAGCTTATTCGAACCTTGGATCTGTTTATTATGAAAAGGGTTCGTATGCGCAGGCGTTGAAACATTACCAAAAAGCCATTGATATTGCCAGAAAATTCCACCAGGATGATAAAGTGCTGGTTTTGTACTCCAATTTGGGAGCAACCTATAAATTGGTAGGACTTTACGATCAGGCGATATCTACTTTCAACGAAGGACTGAAGCTGAATAAACGGATCCAAAACAAGGAACAGGAAGCACAGCTTTACATGAACCTGAGTACTGTTTATCATGACAGGAATATGATCGATGAATCGGTGAAATATTCTGAAATAGCCCGGAAACTGAGCAGGGAAATAAATGCAGTGCGCAACAGGCAGACCATTCTTTATAATTTGTCATTGGATTACCGGGCAAAGAAACAATTTTCAAAAGCAAAAGCCTGTTTGGATGAAATGTATGCTGTAGCGAAGGAAATGGATGAAGAAGATATCTGGCTGGAATATTACCTGGGGCGTGCCAATTACCTGTTCGATCTGAAACGCTTTGATGAAGCTATGAAATTTACGTTGACTGCAGAGAAATATGCCAATCACGAAGCGGATTTATTGAGTTATGGTGAAGTGCAGCTTACGAAAGCTTGTATCTATGCCGAATTATACAAGTTTAAAGAAGGAATTGAAGCTGCTGAATTGGCGTTGGATGCCTTTAAGGACACAGAAGACGCGAATGCTCAAATTCGGACATACACCACATTGTCAGAGATTTTAAAGAAAGCCGGAGATTATAAAAAATCATTGGAATATTATGAAAAGGCAAATGCATTGCAGGAGAAAACAGACCTTGAGGCAGTAACGAACCAAATCGCAACGCTTAATTCATTGAACGAATTGGAACGAAAGGAACAGGACCTGGCACTTTCCAGGCAGACCAATGCAAAGATTGAAGCGGAGAATGAGCGTAAAAGCAACCTCATACTGGGATTGGTGCTGATTGGTGTTTTGATTGTTGTATCGTTGGTAATCAGTTTCAGGTCCAACCAGGAAAAGAAAAAAGCCAATGCATTGTTGAATAAGAAAAACGAAGAGATTGAAGATCAGAAATCAGTGATTGAACGCAAGCAAACCGAGATACTGGATTCCATTCATTATGCGAAACGAATACAGGAATCCTTGCTGGTACAACAGGAATTGCTCAAAGAGTCGCTTCCCGAGTCTTTTATTTTCTTTCAGCCGAAAGACATTGTGTCCGGAGATTTTTACTGGGCAGCCAAACGGGACGACAAGTTCTACCTTGCTATTTGTGACAGCACCGGGCATGGAGTTCCCGGAGCATTCATGAGTGCGTTGAATATTACATTTTTGAGCGAAGCTATTAATCAACTTGGGATTAGTGAACCCGGCAAAATCTTTGATCATGTCAGAAAGCGCTTGGTAGAATCCATTTCCCATGACGGCGCCAGAGATGGAATGGACGGTGTGCTCTTCTGTTTTGACGAATCAACCCGGAAACTGGCTTATGCGGCAGCTTATAATAATCCGGTCCTGGTAAGAGGCGGAGAACTGATCAAATTTCCTGCGGATAAAATGCCGGTGGGTAAAAGTGATTGGATGACCGGGTTCCAAACCTATACAATCGACCTGGAGCCGGGTGACGAATTGTTTGCCTACACAGACGGTTATGCCGACCAGTTTGGCGGGGAAAAAGGAAAAAAATTGAAACTGGCAAATCTGCATGCTTACCTACTGCGTATTTCTTCTGAAAAAACAATCGAACAACATGAACTTTTGAAGAACCATTTTCGATCCTGGAAGGGAACCCTGGAACAGGTAGATGATGTATGTTTATTCGGAGTTAAATTTTAGTCCATGAGCCCTTTAAAAAAGCAAAACCTGCTGTTAGTCATTTTAGTGATCTTCTATACCGTCGGATTGATCGGACTGCACACCGGTTACCGGTCCTATTTTTTAGAACTAACTCCTTTCAACTTGTTGCTTTCCTTCGGTTGTTTGTATTTGTCGTTCAAGGATTACTCACTTAAGAAGCATGTGGATATTTTACTTATTGCGGCTGCGGGTTATTCCATCGAATGGATTGGAGTGCACACTTCGGTTTTATTCGGGCATTACCGTTACGGAAGTGTTTTGGGGTATACGCTGGATGGAATTCCTTTGATCATCGGTTTGAATTGGGTGCTGCTTACGTTTACTTCTGCGGCAATTGTTCACAAATGGCAAATTCCACGGGTTTTAAAAGCAGTTATTGCCGGAGCACTTATGACCGGTTTGGATTGGATATTGGAGCCGGTTGCCATTCGTTCAGGTTTTTGGTCGTGGGAAGGACATGCTGTTCCGGTGTATAACTATATTTGCTGGATGATCTTCTCCACTTTGTTTTCCTATTGGATATTAAGCAGAAAAAATGTGGAGACCAATAAAGTTACCGTCGGATTATTTGTGATCTTAGTGATATTTTTTGCAATTTTAAACAGATGATTTCTACCTGGACAGGAATAGTGATTTTTATAGCGACTTTTTTCCTTACGGAGTTCGCGGCATGGTCAGCACACAAGTTCGCTATGCATGGATTTATGTGGTATTTCCACAAGGACCACCACCAGGGACAGCCCGGTTTTTTTGAACGCAACGATGTCTTTTTCCTCATATTCGCCGTACCGAGCTGGCTGGGAATTATGCTGGGATTGATGTATAAACAGTATGGCTTTGTATGGATGGGATTCGGGATCATGGCTTATGGATTTACTTATTTTCTCATCCACGATGTGTTTATTCATCGCCGGTTTAAATGGATACGCGAGATCAATACGCCTTACTTTTTAGCGATCAGGAGAGCTCACAAAATGCACCACAAACATATCAATAAGGAAGATGGCGAATGTTTCGGATTATTGATTGTACCCCTCAAGTATTATATTGAAGCCAGAAAGATCTACAAACAAAATCGAGCGGTTAAATGAGTTTCTACTTCTGGATTATTCTTGGAACGATTATTTTTCCGTTTTTATTGAGTTTCGATAAGAAAATCCACTTTTATACACATTGGAAAACCGTATTTCCTGCAATCCTGCTGGTAGGGTTGTTTTTCCTGTTGTGGGACAATTATTTCACGATCCATCAGATATGGGGCTTCACTCCCAAATACCTCCAGGGAATTTATTTGTTTCGTCTGCCTATCGAAGAAGTGCTGTTCTTTTTAGTTGTTCCCTACGCGTGCGTGTTTGTTTACGAAGTAATACGAGGCTACTTCCCCAATCTGAAACTGGATCTTTTAGGTCGCGCTTTTGCTTTTGCAATGGTGCTTTCCGGATTGCTGTTGACTATTTTCTATGCCCGGAACTGGTACACGCTCACAGCTTGTTCTCTTTCCTGTTTGTTGATTATCGGGATTCATTTCCGGTTAAAAGCAGCCTGGTTCAATTATTTTGCATTGGCATTCCTGGTTTGCCTGATTCCTTTTTTGATCGTAAACGGGGCATTAACCGGTTTTTTTACGGGTGAACCGGTAGTTTGGTACTCTGAAAACCACATTGTAGGAATCCGCATCGGGACCATTCCTTTGGAAGATCTTTATTACAACCTGAGCATGCTGCTGCCCATTGTATTTATCCACGAAGTGCTGAAGCAGTATAAGAAAAAGAAAAATTAATCGGGTTTGTATTTTAGCACTTCACCTGCACTGTTTTTGAGCCAAAGTTCGTTTGATTTCAACCGTCTTATTTCATAAGTAGTACTTCCTATTCCATCAAAGGTAATCATCAGGTCTTTCTTGTCGTTTGTCAGCTCCCATTCTCCTTTTAAAGTAACTACATCGTTGGTATGGATTACTTCGTCATCGCTGGTGAACTCAGTTGTGTACCCGGGAGTAGGGTTGTGCTCCACTGATCCGTCTGTATGAAGAGTTTCTTTCAATACCCACACATTCTCTATCCTGGTTTTACGTGATAAGATGGAGAAATTGGGACCGTCCGGGTATTTGCCGCATGCATGAAGTAAAAAAACGAATACCGGAAAGAATGCGAAAAGGAGTAGAATTTTGAGTGTTTTCATGGTTTAGTTTTTCCCTAAGGTAACCGATTTCGCCGAATGAAAAAAATCAAAGTTTCCGATCGATCAGGAATTGAGCCAGGGCATGCAGTGTTCCTGTCTCCAATCCTTTTTCCTCGAGTTGTTTCAGATTTCCCATTGCGTGGTCGTAATAGGATTTCATAGCCTCAAGTGTTGCTGTTTTAGCACCCAATTCTTCGAACAGTTCCTGTGCATACACGACTTTCTGAGGATCTGCATCCATTTGGATCAGTTTGCCGAGACGATTGTCTCCAGTCTGCAAGGCTTTTAAAAACAGCAGTGTTTTTTTGTTTGCAAGCACGTCACCCCCGACTTGTTTTCCAAATAATTCGGGATCGCCGTACAGGTCCAGGAAATCATCCTGGATTTGAAAAGCGATTCCAAGGGAAACTCCGAATTGGTAGAGATTTTTGCGGATTTCTTCTTCCTGGTTCGCGACAATTGCTCCGAACTCCAAAGCACAGCCGAGCAAAACGGAAGTTTTCAGACGGATCATTTCGATGTATTCAGCTTCGGAAACGGTATCCAGGTTTTCGAAATCCATATCCATTTGTTGTCCCTGACACACTTCTATAGCTGTTTCATTGAAACGCTGCAGCAAAAGAGGGAGTCTTTGGTCGGAATAATTTGCCAATTGCTGATAAGCGGCAATGTATAAAGCATCGCCCGAGAGAATGGCAATACTTGTATTCCATTTTTGATGTACCGTTGGTTTTCCGCGTCTGACAGGGGCCTCATCCATGATGTCATCGTGAATCAGTGAAAAGTTATGAAACAACTCAAGACTGAGGGCGGCGCAGATACTTTCTTCCTTCGGAGTATTAAAGATCTCACCGCTGAGTAGTGTCAGTACCGGACGCATACGTTTACCTCCCAAAGAGAGAAAGTAGCGCAACGGATCAAACAAATTATGAGGTTCGTCGGCCAGCTTCAGACTTGAAATTTCATTTTCAAGGTAAGCGGTGTAGTAGGAAAGACCGTTCATTATTTTTTCAATAGTTGCAACAAATAACTCCCGTAGCCGCTTTTTACAAGAGGTTGAGCAATTTCCTGCAGCTGGCTTGCAGAAATAAACCCGTTTCGATAGGCAACTTCTTCGATACAGCCGACTTTCAATCCCTGGCGTTCTTCAATAACCTGTACAAATTGTCCGGCCTGCATCAACGAAGGGAAAGTACCGGTGTCCAGCCAGGCGGTTCCGCGGCTCAAAATGGCAACCTTTAATTTGCCGCGTTTCAGGTATTCCGCATTCACGTCAGTAATTTCGTATTCTCCGCGCGAGGATGGTTTTAGGTTCTTGGCAATCTCTATAACATCATTGTCGTAGAAGTACAATCCCGGAACCGCATAATTTGATTTCGGTTTTGCGGGTTTTTCTTCTATGGAAAGGACATTCATGACCTCATCAAATTCAACTACTCCGTAGCGTTCCGGGTCACTCACATGATAAGCGTAAACGACACCTCCTGTAGGATTTGCATTTTCTTTCAGTAATTCATCCATTCCAACTCCGTAGAAGATATTGTCTCCGAGTATCAAAGCTACCGAATCATCCCCGATAAAAGATTCCCCGATCACAAATGCCTGGGCCAATCCGTTAGGTTCTGCCTGCTCAGCATAGGAAAAGGAACAGCCTAGTTTACTTCCGTCACCCAATAGCTTTTTGAATTGTGGCAGATCATGCGGAGTGGAAATGATAAGGATCTCACGGATTCCCGCGGTCATCAAAATCGATAACGGATAATAGATCATCGGCTTATCATAAATCGGCATCAACTGTTTACTGATAGCTAATGTCAACGGATGAAGCCGTGTTCCGGAACCTCCGGCAAGAATGATTCCTTTCATGCTTAGTCTTCTTTTGGTTCGTTTGACTGATCTTTATTTTTTTGCTCAGAACCGGGAATATCGGAGTTTGAATCTTCTGTTCCTTCGATTGTCAATAAATCCCAGCTTACATCCGAGTCTTCATCATAAATCTCAAATAAAGGTTCTTCAAACGATTTTGTAGTTAATCTGCGTTCGTAACTTAAAAGCAAACAAGGCAGTAAGATCAGGTTTGTGAAAAGAGCTACGAAATAGGTAATAGCTGATAAGTAACCCAGGGCCTGAGTTCCTCCGAAATCTGAGAACACGAATACAATGAATCCGAAGAACAGGATTACGGATGTATAAATAATACTCAAACCGGTTTCACGAATAGAAATAGCAATGCATTCCTTGAGATCCCATTTTTTTGTTTTCAATTCATGGCGGTAATGTGCCAGGAAATGGATGGTGTTATCAACTGTAATACCCAAAGCGATCGAGAAGATCAGCAGGGTAGAAGGTTTTAGCGGAATACCGAATATTCCCATGATTCCGGCAGTAATTGCCATTGGAATTAAGTTCGGGATCATTGATACAATAACCATTCTGAACGAGTAGAACAAGAGTGACATCAATGCGGCGATTGAAATAACTGCAAATACGATACTGGATGTTAAATTGCTTACCAGGTATTTTGTCCCTTCGGATGCCACAACAGATGTTCCGGTTAGTGTTATGTCGTAATATTCCTGATCTATCGCTTCACGAAGTTTTTTCTTGAAGGCTGGTTTATTGAAATACTTTCTCACCAATTCAGGATCGGAATCGAAAGCGTACTGTTTTTTATCGTCTCCGTTTGATAGAATAGCTGTGAGGCTGTTGTAAACCCCGCTTGATAATTCAAAGATAGAATCGATGTATTCTTTTTTACCCTTCTTATAGTTGGAATAATACTTCTCCAGCATAGGTTTATCCGGATTCATGATGCTGTCGATACGATGTTCGATCAGATGGACCTGGTCTTCTACTTCATAAGATCCCAAATCTTTCATGGAAGTTCTTACGCGCAAAATATGATTGGTTGTATCTACCAATTCTTTGATCGATAAAGTCGAATTATTGGTTGTCGTAGATAAATTCTTTAAGTAAGCATTCAAACGCAGCTTATCCTTTGTAGCGAATATCTTGTATTGTTCCGGATTGTTGTTGTAGTAAGCCATGTTGACTACTTTCACAAAATCCACTATGGAAAGACTCTTGGCAAACAGGGTATCCTGGGCAAGCATTTCCTGAACCAGTTCCACACTCTGCATGGTATTCTTACCGAACAAACGCCCTTTTTCTTTGTAATCGATTAGTACTTCAAAGGGAACCGCTCCACCGAAATTGGCTTCTATGAATTGGATATCCTTCAGAATAGGATCTTTTGCCGGAAGATCCCCGGTAATATTCCCGGTAACTTTCATAAAGAAAATCCCGATGCTGGTTCCAATAGTCAAAAGAATAGTAACTGCATAAACTGTTTTGCGGTTATGTGCGGTAATTTGAACAAGCTTTTCGAGGAACTTAACTGCAGCTTTGCGGTCAAGGTGTTTTAAGTGTCGGGTTTTTGGTTGCTTCGAGAAAGATGCAAAGATCGGTATCAAACAAAGGGAAACCACATAACATAACATGATATTTACCGATGAAATAACTCCAAACTCGAAAAACTTTGTAGAACTTGTAAAGAGAAAGGTCATGAAACCGATTGCGGTAGTTACGTTTGTCAACCACATTGCTGTTCCCGTTTTACGAATTACCTGAGTAAGTGCTTTGATCTTATTCCCATGCTGTTTGAACTCGTAATGGTACTTATTAAAGAGGTAAATACAATTTGGAATCCCGATAACGATCATCAGCGGAGGAATGAGCGCCATCATGATGGAAATGTTGTAATTGAACAGACCGATCGTACCCATGGCCCAGATTACCGTGACTGCAACAACCAGGAGACTAATAAGTGTTACGCGCACCGAACGGAAGAAGAAGTACATGATCCCGAAGGAAATCAGCATGGAAAGAACAACAAACAGGTACATTTCACTCATTACTCGTTTCCCGATCAATACACGCATGTGAGGCAACCCTGCGAAATGGATCTCATTGAATTTCTTATCGTAAGATTTTGCCAGTTCTTCAATTTCAATAACTACTTTTTGCTTCTCTTTATCGATCAAAAAGTTTTCATCCAGAGTCACCATCATCAAACTAACGTTTGCGGAGTCATTGTACATGATTCCATTGTAGATCGGGTTTCTCCGAATCTCGCTTTTGATTTGCTCAATGGATTTCTCTTTGAATGAAACATCGGAGAAAATCGGTTTGATCATGAATTGACTGTTGGCAGTATCGTTGATCAGGTTAAAAAGCTTTGCCTCAGAGATAACAGAGATTACCCCGTCAATTTGAAGAATGGAATCACCCAGGTTTTTCCACAATAGAAATTTCTCCTTGCTGTACAGATCTTTATCCTTGATAGCAATGATCAGCGCAGATCCATCTTCCCCAAACATTTTTTTGAAATTCAGGTATGTGATCTGTGTTGGACTATCCTTCGGAAGCATGTTTCCATACTTGTTGTCGATCTTCAAACCTGTCAGCGCATAGTAACCGAAAAGAACGGTCAGTAATGCCATGATAGCAAGGATAATAAAACGGTTTCTCAGAATGATATTGGCTATTCTATTCCACATATCTCTTTAGTTTTTTATTTTTTAGCAGACCCGATTTAACCAGTCTGGGTTAATGTTATTTTTTGGTGGTTGGGCTGATTTTTCAGGTAATTCCTATTTCAAATAAGTGTTTAACCAGTCAAAAAACTCCCGGTTCCACAAAATGCTGTTCTGAGGTTTGGTCACCCAATGTCCTTCATCAGGAAAGTAAAGAAACTTACTAGGGATTCCTTTCAGCTGAAGCACTTGAAATGCCTGCATTCCTTCTGATTCCGGAACACGGAAGTCTTTTCCTCCATGGATCACAAGCATGGGTGTGTTCCATTTGTCAACCAGTTTGTGAGGACTGTTTTTTGCATACAATTCTTTGTTCTCAGGCAGCCAGTATGGTCCGCCTATATCCCAGTTTGCAAAGAATAACTCTTCTGTGGTTCCGTACCAGCTTTCCAGGTTGAATAATCCGCAGTGGGAGATAAATGCCTTGAAACGGTTTTCATGGATTCCTGCCAGGTAGTAGACGGAATATCCTCCGTAGCTTGCTCCAACTGCCCCCAATTTGTCTTTGTTGATGGCGGGTATTTGAGCCACACAACTGTCGGTTGCTGTCAGGTAATCACGCATAGCCTGACCGCCCCAGTCTTTCGAAATAGCATCATTCCATTCCTGTCCGAATCCGGGTAAGCCTCTTCTGTTGGGTGCGATAATGATGTATCCCTGAGAAGCCATCAAACGGAAATTCCAGCGGTAAGAGAAAAATTGGGATACGGGACTTTGCGGTCCGCCCTGGCAATATAACAATGTAGGATATTTCTTAGCCGGATCGTAATTCGGAGGGTAGATGACCCAGGTAAGCATTTTTTTACCATCTGTGGTTGTGATCCATTTTTCCTGAACGGTTGGTTCTGCAATTCCATTCAGTTCGTCCTTGTTGGCATGGGTCAATTGCTCCATCAAGTTTGTTTTCGGAGTGAAAATCCAAATATCCGTCGGATGGATCATATCCTGCCTTTCAAGCAAAATGCGGTCTTTCATCACGCTGAAGCTCACATAATCGCAGCGGTCAAAAGTCAATTGCTGGATCTTTCCTGTTTTTATATCAATGGAATATAACTGCTTGGTTGCTTTTGTTGTCGCTGTAAAATAAATGATCTCTTTGGAAGGATGCCATGCAAATTCATTCACACTTAAATCGATGCTTGCCGTCAAATCTTTCTCTTGTCTGCTTTCCAGGTCCATGATTCGGATACGGTTCTTATCTGCTTCGAACCCGTCTTTTTCCATACTCAGCCAGGCAAGCGTTTTTCCGGTAAAGTTGACAGCAGGATTGGTATCATACCCTTTGTGGGCAGAAGATAAAATCGTGGTGATCTTGTCTGAAGTACGGTATGCGTAGATTTCGGAATTTGTGGATTGAGCAAAAGTCTTTCCGGCCATTTTTTTGGTCGAGTAGAAGATGGTTTGTCCGTCTTTGCTGAAGCAAACGCTTTCAATTCCACCGAAAGGACCGGTTACTGAAGGGTAGTTTTCGGCTTCCATTACATCTGCTTTCTTCATGAACTTTCCATCCGAAGAAGCTTCGTACCAGTATAAATGAGGCACTTCGGCAGAAGACCATTGGTTCCAGTGGCGGTACATTAAGTCTGTTTCCAGTCTTCCGGAAGTTTGCGGAAGGTCCGGGTATTTGTCTTTAATGGTTTGTTTAATCTTTAGTGGTTCTAATGTAACAAACCGCTTTCCGTCGGGACTTAAAGCAATACCTTCAACTTGCGTTGTTCCGAAATTGTGAAGTACTTTGATTGCTTTCGTGGACGGATTCAGGCTTTTCAATTCAATATCGGAACCTGCAGCCTGAAGGAATACCAACTGGTTTTCAGTATTCCAGATAAAATTCCAGGCCCCGTCAAGATCTAAAGTGCTTGTTTTACCGGTTTTTAACTCGACTAAGAAAGTACTTGTTTTTCCTTTGTTGATGGTATAATCTGTTTTGCTGCTTTGATAGAGCATCCATTCTTCGTTGGAAGAACCGATTGTTCCTGAAATTCGATTGAGAGACCACAATTTTTCAGGAGTAAATTCTTGCGCTTTTGCCTGAAATTGTACAAGAGCGCCCGCAATCAGCGCCAGGAAAATAGAACTTTTACCCATTAGCTTTTTTTCAAGTTGCTCAAAAATACCTAAAAAAGTCAATTTGGGGACTATAAAAGTGCAGGAAATACGGGTTTAACTAGGATTTAACCTTTGCTTTCTTACGGCTGTAACTGTTTCGTATGTAGACATAGCTAAACACAAAGAGTGCAACAATTCCGGTAAAAATGATCGTGTTGGAAAGAATGTCAGGCAGTGAATAAGAGCGCGAACTGGAATAGAAAAGCGAATTAATGGCTGCCAATAAAATGATGAGTGTTCTTTGAAATCGTTTTATTCGAATCATAAACAAACTGTTTTGAACTAATTTAATTAAAAAATGATTTGATAATCATATAAGTTAATAAATAAACAAAATAGATCTGAACTTTCGGAGTTATACACTGTACTGTCAAAAAATCTATTTATAATGAAGGCAAAATCAATCCAATATTCCATCCCGGACCCTTGTGAAAAAAACTGGAACGAGATGACCCCGGAAGCAACGGGCCGTTTTTGCGGATCTTGTGAGAAATCAGTGGTTGATTTTACAAATATGCCGGATTTTTCCATTGTGAATTACCTGGAGAATCACAAACACGAAAAAGTATGTGGTCGATTTACCAAACCGCAATTGGAGCGTGTTTACCAATTAAATCGACCGGTTATTGCTCCAGCTTTTGATTTACGTGCAGTAGTTCTTGGATTGGCATTAACGACTTTTTCAGCAGTTCATAGTTTTTCTCAAACTGATTCTATTCCACCAGTTTTGTCAGACACAGCACTTAATCGTTTGCCATCGCTGACTATGGGATGGATTGCTCCGTCTTACGATCATAAAA
>CBINBC010000006.1:0-142347 GCA_966248825.1 uncultured Fluviicola sp. | reverse complement strand
CAAATGTTCAAATGTTCAAATGTTCAAATGTTCAAATTGAACTTTTAAACTCTTTTGAACCTTCGGAGCTCTACGAGCGAAGAAGATTTGAACTTGTTAAACATTTACCCGCCCCAGTTACAATTGGATTCCGGATCGGAACAGTTAAACTGCAGCGCAGGCTCTTGCTGATCTCTTTCAATCAATTGTTTGAGGAGTAAAATCCGGTTTGCCTCCGGGTAAGAAAGGATTTTTGTTTTCAGGATGCGGTTTATTTCTGCCAGTACAACTGATTTCGGAAACATGTAAATGCCATGTTCCATGTCTATGATTGCTCTTTCACGAAGTTTAATCAGATCTTTTTTGAACAAATCACTTTTTTTGATAACCTGAAATGAACCGCTCAGGAATTTATAAGTGTTGCTGTCGCCCAGAAGAGATCCGCCTCCGTAATCCCAGGTGCGCTCGAAAAAGGTTAACCATCCCGGTTCATGTCTTCCCTGGTATCCTTCTGCAAGGATTTTTAGAGCCATGAAGTCATCATCTGCTTCTCCTTTGGTGTATTGCGCCAATTTTTGAAGATCGAGGAAATTATAATCCAGTACGAACTCGGTGCATTCAGCTTCACAAGAAGAACGGAAAGTAAAGGATTTATTGATAAAACTTAAGGCTTCCATTCCGGAGTAGCCATCGGGGAATTTCTTTGAGACTGCTTTTTCGATATCACCGAACACCTTTCTCCCGGAATGATAAACACGGGCAAAATCTTTGTCGGTATGGACGTATGAAAGCGAATCCAGGTAAGCAACCATTAATTCAACCGTCTTTTGAGGAAGGATTTTATTCAGTTTCTTCACCTGCTCAGGAGTAAAGTTTCGAACAACTCCATTTCGTTTTGGAAGTGTGTCCGTTACTTTTTCCTCTTGTTTTCCTGCTGTTTCCAGGCCTGGTTTTAGGTTGTCCGAATCTTCTTCTTTCGGATTATTGGAACAGGCGGTTGCAATTAAGCAGATTGAAAAGCAGAATAATAGTTGTTTCATAGAGTTTCGAGCTAAATATCAATCTAAATTACATTATTTTTAAGTTTGAAAATCATAAAATAATCCTTCATTCGTTAGAATTGAGCATGAAATCTTCGACAAGTTCCATCAGATCCTTATTTCTTCTAGTTCTTTGCATTTTTTTTGCTCTTCCTTCAAAAGCATCGGATACTTCTTCGAAAACTCCTGAATACATCATTATTGATTCCTGGATGAGTGGTTTCATTGCCGGGCTTGTAAAAACGAAGGAAAAAAGGTGGAAAGCTGCCTGGAAAAGAGCGAACCAAAGTGCCAGGAATGATGCACGCATTTGGGGAGGATTATTTGTTTCCGATACCAATTCGAGGTCCGGAAAACGTTTTTTGGAGGTTGCTTCCCGTTTTACTTATCAGGGACCGCAACCCGGGATAGGTTTTTTCATGGCTCATTTATACAATACTGTTTTATGTAAAGTAAACAATGTCTCTTATCCCAATGGGAGTACGCTTCTAAACATGAATGTGAGCTGGACGGGGATTTGCTTCGGGAATTACATCCTGGCAAAAAAAAGTTGTGCTCCTCATCCTGATAATCGTATTTTTCAGCATGAGTACGGCCATTATCTTCAAAGTAAGAGAATGGGATTCGCCTATTTGGTGCGTGTTGGTCTTCCTGCTATTATGAGCACGGGTGTGCATGATGAACATCCGGTAGAAGTTGACTGTAACCGGGAAGGTTTTTTATATTTTAACCGGATAAACCCGAATTTTCAAAATGATTCGGGATATTCGGACAAAAAAGGATGGGATTTTCTCTACAATCCGTTCCCGGATACGATAGGAGTGAAAACAACGGTGGGTAGAAATACTTTTCGATACATTGATTACCGGGATTCGATCGGAAGGGCGCAGGTAGAGTCGCTGAAAGTAAAGGCAAAATGGTTTGATTACGCAGGTTGGATTGCATTTCCGGTTCCTGCGGTTATTGGTGTTTGTAATGCGGTTAAATACAACAGGGAACAAGGACAAGGTTCGGGATCCGGGCCATTGATTATCATTGATGAGCCTGAAAAGAAGACGAACTAAATTAGATTTTTCCGGTTATGTCGTATGCAATATAACCGAACATCTCTTTCAGTA
The DNA here is from genome assembly GCA_966248825.1 of uncultured Fluviicola sp. Lineage (GTDB taxonomy): Bacteria > Bacteroidota > Bacteroidia > Flavobacteriales_D > Crocinitomicaceae > Fluviicola. Next base: position 140,210 of record CBINBC010000006.1, on the reverse strand, counting down.
ATCCATGCCAGTCATTCATGGTGCTTACATCAGGAATAAGTATCTCATCGAAGGTATATGAGCGCTTGGGGCCGGTATACAAATCGGTTGAATACGTATCACATTTTACCCCGGCTTTCTCAAAACAAGCTTTCGCACGACGCATGTGTTTTCCGGAAGTTACCAGTAATATAGAGGATGAATTAGGGAATAAACGGTCCAGGATCTTTTTCGATTCAACCGCATTTTCATAAGTATTTTTCGATTTGGTTTCTGTAATGATTACGTGCTCCGGAATTCCCCAGTGAACAAGGGTTTCTTTCAGCTGAGAAGCTTCGTGCAGGCCTTTGTCGATGATGTAGCCATGATCGCCGGTTATTAAGATGCGATCAATTTTACCCGATTTATAAAGGGATATTGTCTGCCAGATACGGTCAATTCCTCGTCTCGCGCTCAACACTTTCAGGTCGTTATTGTATTCTGCCATTCCGGTTAGAACGACGGCAACATCGTAATGTTTGACTTCTGAAGGAGGTGTTCCGAAAACTTCCCACTGTCTGCAAAATTCTTTAAACACAAAGGTGTTGCTGAAAAACAATGCGATAAAAACGGCAGCATATTTTGCTCTTTTTGCCCGAATGCTTTTTTTAGAATAAAACGCAAAGTACAAAGCGATTAACAGCCAGGTAAAGGGACTGATGGTAAATAGCAATATTTTTGAAAGAATAAAGAACATCGTTTTTTGAATGAGATCAGCTGGTCAAAAATAGAAAATCCCGAAGCAGATATTACTATTACTTCGGGATTTTTCAAATGAATTGATTTTTATTCTCTCACAAGGTGAACAAAAGTTTGTCCTTCAACAGCTTTATCTCCTTTAACTGTTGTGATCTTGTAAGTGATGAAATAAACCCCATCGGAAGGAATAACCCCATCTACTTTACCATCCCATTTCGGATTCATACCTGATCCCTGGAAAACGGTATTTCCCCAGCGGTTCACAACACTGAACTCGATGTTTGAGTAATTGGTTACAACAAACTCAAAGAAATCATTGTCTCCGTCACCGTTCGGGGTGAAGATATTCGGAACTTCAAATACAGGTTCAGGGAAAAGGCAGGAACCATCGTTCTGAACAGCTGTAGGATCGTAATTAATTGCTAATGGATCTGTACATCCACATGTTTGAACAGAAACACTCACATATGCTGTATCCGAACAATTCGCGTCATCGTATGCAATCAACATGATCGCTGCATTACCGGAATAAGTGTGATTATGTGAATTCATTGCGTTTTCATTGATCACCGTTCCGTCACCGAAATCCCAGGTATAATGTGTTGAATTTTCACTGTTATTTTCGAATGTTACATCAAAAGGAGCACAGCCAGCCAGTGGATCAGCATCAATGATTGCTACCGGAGCGTTTTTAATACTAATCTGAACACTGTCCGAATCCGTACACGCATCGTCTGTTACCGTGAAGTAATACCATCCCGGAGAACGGTTGGTCCAAACGGTAGAGTTAATGAATGATGGGTTTGTTGCACCCGGACCGTGCCAGTTGTAAATCGGTTGATTCGGATTAATTGTTAATCCGGAAACATAAGCTACCACAGCTCCGTCAGTTAAACAGGAACTTGCATCGTATGCAACCAGTGAATCAATATTCAATAACTTATTAACGACTAGTATGACACTGTCCTGCCTTTCGAATCCACAACCATCTGATATCGTTACATGATAGGTTATGGAGTCATGTTCTGCACCGCCCGTTGATAAACTTTGCGGGTTATTGGTGCTTGGAATATCTGTCCAGTTTACGGAATAAGGAGGAATAGCCCCGGAAATATTCGTAACCTGAACCATTGGGTTTGTAGTAGGACAGTAAGAATAAGCATAATCCTGTAAGTTGTAAGTTACATTATCAGGATGTACATGAATAGTAACCGGTGAAGAAGTACATTGTAACGCGCCAGTCGTGTCATAAACGCTAATTGTAAATGTAGAATCAGTACCTGCTGCTCCTGCAATAAGCGTGTTATCTTCTCCGGTAAGTCCATTACTCCAAACCAGGTTCATATTTGACGAACAGCTTCCACCCATTGCGTTAATCACAATGTTATCCAATCCCCAATTGTCGAAACCATTATTACTTGAGGTTTGCTGATACCATCTGAACATGGTGTTCGTAGTATTTGCTGCTGCAGGAATGGGAAGAGTAAATGAATTCCAGACAGACATTATAGTTGGTACCGGAGGATAAGGTGCTCCAGGAGTTGTAATCGTTGGTATGCTAGTTAAAACATCTCCGTTCCAGGCATAGTATGCGATTGTTATCCAGGTTGCTCCTCCATCAATACTGTATTGAACAGCAACACCTTCATTATATTGATCGAGTTGCTCACAAGGAGATGCTGTTGTGTTGGCATAGATCATTTCAAAAGATATAAACCCTCCAGGACAGTGAATATCGAAAGCCGCGGTTGTAATACCAGGAGTTTCGTTTGTTACTGATGTAGAAGCCCAGTAGAAGGCAGTACCATCAGGTGATCCCGGAGCACATGGTGGCGTAAAACCAAGACCTCCTTGAGTAGACCATCCTGAAGGAATAGCACTTGAGTTAAAATTGAACGACTGGTTGGCATTCAAAAGAGAACCAAGAGCTGAAATCGGAACACTGTCTCCAGGGCATACTGTCGTGTCTAAAGGGCTAACGGTAATAAAACAGTTGGTTTGCTGGCTAAATGACTGGCCTGAAGCAAGCAGTGCGATAAATAGTATTAATTTTTTCATGACTAACTTATTTAATGGTCAGGTTTTCTGTAGAAATGTGTAAAGGAATGTAAGTGTTCTTCGGATCATTATTGGTAATGTGCATAGCCAACGGAGATGCAAAGTGTGAAAGATTTCCTTCAATAGAAGACATGGCAGGAATCGTATATGACTTCAAATGTTCTTTGTTGCACCCGTTACACCCCAAGTTGTAATTTACAGCAAGCGTATAAGAAATAGTTATTTCTTTATTCGTTGTGTTTTCAAGTTTTACCAGCACATATTCGTCCTTTGCCTGAATTTCTTTTTTGGCAGAAAATTTTACTCCTTTTACTTCCTGGAAAAGATTCCATTCGGTAGTAAGAGAACCTACAGGCATCTTACTTTGGGAAAAAACAGTACTGCTCCACACCAGAAAGATTAAAGTAAGCAATGATACTTTTGCTAAAACGCGCATTTTCTTCATAATCTCAAGTTTGTTTTAAAACGAAATAATTAATTAATTCGTTGCATAGTTGTATGCATAATTAAACAAAAATGTTCGATCCATAGGAAGCCAACGTTTGAAATGTCAATGTATTTAACGGATGCAGTTGCAACTGTGAAAAACAGTTATAAAAAGTAATGATATAAAACATTAATGATTTAAATCACTTAAGCAGGCCTGTATGTCGGGAAACTCAAATTGAAAGTTTTCACGCATTAAATTTTCGGGAGATATGTACCGACTCTTTAGAATCAATTCGGTTTCGGTTCCAATAAATACAGCCCCGAGTTTTAGCATCCATATCGGCTGATTGATGAAATAGGGAATCCCCAAACTGGTACGCAACTCTTTTTGAAATACCCGGTTTTGTACCGGATAAGGAGTTCCTAAATTGTAGATAGAAGCTGTTTGTTCCTTTTCTGCAATAAAAAATAGTGCTCTGCAGAAATCCCGGATGTGTATCCAGCTGACCATCTGGTTTCCGGGCCCCATTTTGCCACCTAAACTCAGGCTTGCCAGTTTTTTCAATACCGGGTAAACTCCACCGTTCTTTCCCAAAACAATGGTAGAACGCACGATAATTTGCCGGGTTGGCAGGTCTTTGAAGGCAACAAACGCTTTTTCCCACGCTCTACAGACGTTGACAGAAAATCCTTTCCCAATGATCCCGTTTTCTTCTGTATTTGAGTTCTCCAAAGAGTGTTCGTAAATGGTAGCACTGGCTACATTCATCCAACAAATTGGTTTAATGATGCAATCTTCTATGGCTTCACCGATGATGCGCGTACTGTCTAACCTTGATGCGAAAATTTCCGCTTTGTTTTTGGTAGTATACCGACAATTCACGGATTTTCCGGCAAGATTAATAACCAAATTTGCACCTTCCAGTTCTTTTGCCCATGGACCGATCGTTTTTCCATCCCAAAGAACCTGTTTGAATCCTTCCGGTAATTGAGTCATTGGTTTTCTGGATACAGCAATGATTTGATACTCTTTTTGATCCGTTTTTGCGTAGTCAATAATGGATTTCCCGATGAATCCGTTAGCTGCGAAGAGCACGATCTTTTTCATGATGTAGCGTTTTAGAGTTGGAAAACAAGTGGGTAAATGCAAATTCTGAACAGGATCCAGCTGAGACTTAATTTCCAGGTCCATTCTTTTAGTGCAAGACGTCTTTTGTGCTCAAAGAACATGAATGTAACTGTCATTCCGTAACAGACAACAGCCAGGAAGTGGGTTTCGATTCCCAGAAAATTTACCAGCTGGATTCCTATTCCGAAAAAGAGCAGGAGCAGGGCGCCTAAAAAAGAAACGAAGACCAGGTGGCCGATGTAATCATAACTGTTTTTTTGTCCGAGCAGAATAAAAGCCAGCCATTGAAACCCGATTTGCGCCGCAAGCAGGATTAAATCGTTCGGTGCTGTGCCGACAAGGTATTCACCCAGGAATTGATGGAAATACCAACTAACGATGGCATAAGTGATAAAACTCATCAGGAGAATGAAGTTGATTCTCCACAGGATAGATTTGGGCGGTTCGCAATTGCATTCAAATGCATTTCTTTTCGGGGCAGGAGCGAATATTCGTCTGTTATAGCTGAAAAACAGGTACAGGATTTTTAAGAACCAATTAATAGGCTTGAAGTTCCCCAGGATCTTTATTATTCGTGAGTGATAACCTAGCAGCATCAGTAAGCCGTCAATCCCATACCGAACTTCTTGGCTTTGATGATTCACACAAGCAATTTTTGTTTGAGCGATGTTGGTATCGACCTCTCCCGGGTGTTGTAGAACGTAGTCTGCATAAGGAATTCGACCTTTTTCATCCAGGAGTCTGTATTTCACGAAGATACGCGTATACCAGCGGCAGAGCGGACAATCTTCGTCGTAAAGAAGAGCGATATTTTCCATGATATTTTTATTTATTGTTAATTCAAAACTTTCAATATTTTTTGAAAATAAAAATCAAAAAAAAGGAAGTTAATTCCTTCTATTTGAATAGATTCAATATTTTTCCAAAGAACACGTGTTCGTCCGCTTTCATCAAAGTACTTGATAAGGAGTCTAATCTGCTGACCAAACGTTCAATATTTTCAATTGTTGCTACGAAAGAAATGGATTCGTAGGATTGTTCTACTTTTTTGAGTTCAGCCAAATGCTGCTGTAAAGGTTCGAGTTCTCTGCGTTTGCGTTCCTTCACAATACGTTTGGCTACTTCCCACATGTCTTTTTCCGCCCGGAAATACTCTTTCCGGTCTCCGGCAATGCTTTCTTTGTAGATCAGATTCCAATTGGCCAATTCGCGGATGTTCATATTGGCATTCCCCCTGGAAATAGAAAGACGTTCCATGATATCTTCCGTGCAAAGGGGACTGTCACTAACGATTAGCAACGCATGAACCTGAGCCATTGAACGATTAATTCCCCATTGAGATCCGAAGTTTCCCCAGGTTTGAATGAATTGCTGTTTGGCTTGTTCTAATTGCATGAATCAAATATATACAATATTTTCAATAATAATTGAAAGTTTGTGTCTATTTTTTCAAAATATTCAAATTCTGTTGTTTACCGTTTTGATTTACCTGTAAATAGTACATTCCGGTGGCAAATTCATCCATAGAAATGAATGTAGAATTGAGGTGCTTTTTGGTAAGAATTAATCTTCCGTCTGTTGAATACAGGCTTAAATCAGCTTCACCGGTTACTATAATTTGAATGTGGTCCGCTGCCGGATTCGGGAAAACTTTTACGTTTAAAGTTTCCAAATCATCCACTCCAAGCGTGCCATTAATAATTCCGATTGCTTCCAGGTCAAATCCACCCGACTCGAATGCCGTAGGATAAGGATCGTTGATCGTTGTTCCGAATTGATCGGTTGTTACATGGTCCGAAACAGCGCCAATTACATCAATAATCCGCACCAGTGTTACGGCAGATTTGTTCAGATTCGGATCGTTTGGAAGATCATTCAGATCAAAGGGTGTTCCGTAGCCAATGCGGTATTTTCCGGCCAGGTTATTGATTAAGCGGCAATCCGTGTAGGTAGCATTAGATGCTTGAACCGCTGTAGGAATTTCTGTTGTTGAAGGGAATCGGAAAAAGTGTATCCCGTCGGAGCTGACTTCTACGTGAGCCATTTCAATATAATCATCCATGAATCCGTTTTCAAAAACGGCAAAATCATAACCGGGACCATCCATAATAAACTGTTCAAAACTCAAGGTTGCAATGCCACTGTCTCCCAGAGAAAGTACATCTGTCACAGAACCGGTTGCAGGTCCCAAAGCCAGGTTCAGGTTTCCGTAACTTGCCCTGTTTGATCCGCTGATAGTAATGGTAGTATCGGCAATATCCAAGTAGCCTCTTTGAACCGTGCCGCCGCTGGCCCAGGAAACAAAACAGGAACTATCTCTCTTAATGGCATTTGTTCCGGGATTTCCGGGAGCCGGATGAAAGCTTTGTGCATGTAAAAATCCTGGTACAATAAAAAGGAGGAGAATGAACTTATTCATAAATCAAAATGCTTGTTGGGTTTAGTCCTACGTTATAACTTGTTTCAAAAATGCCGTTGGAAGAAAATACATGAACCTGTCCGGTAATGGTGTAATTTTTCGCATCCATGCAGTAAATTTTATTCGTAACAGGTGAATATTGAACTCCGTATAGTGTTTGTATGCCGGAAGTGGAAATGTATTGGGGATTAGTGATTGTTTCCGTGTTTGTATCGAAAAGTGCAATCCGGTTGTTTCCCGAGCTAAAATCATGGTAGGAGATCAGGAAGTTTGAGTTGAATGCGGCAATTCCGCTTGCGTCGAATGTGAAGGATTGAGCCAGTGTATTTGTACTTGCATTGATCCGGTGCATGCGTGAAGGAATAGAGGAATAATTTCCGCGTGTAATAACATACACGTCCCCGTTTTGGTCAGCCTGTATGGATCCCGGGTTTTTTCCAACTGTAATTCGCGTGATTTCTTGCAGACTCCCCAAATCGATAACAGAAACAGTACTGTCTACATTCGGGAAATTCAATCCCCCGGAGTTGGCTACAAATAGTTTTCCGTTGCTGATCGTCAGACCTTCAGGATTTGCACCAACGGGTATGCGGTTTGTTATGCTGAGTGAAGCTGTGTCCAAAACATCCACGAATCCGTCGTAACAAGTAATGTATGCTTTTGAACCGTTGAATGTCATGTAGCGCGGTTGTTTGGGAGTTCCGTTGGCAACCATGGAAATCTGACTGATGCTGTTCCCGGTTGAAGCATCCAGGATTTCCAGCGTACTGGAAACATTGACAATCACGTAGATTTTTCCGCCGTAACGTTTCATGTCATTCCCGGTATCTCCCAGTGAGCGGTTGGTTTTTTGCTCAAAGAAATTACCGGTATAGGAACCCGCTGAAAAATCGAACCAGCCTAATGCGGCATTGTTTTGTTGGAACAAACCTTCATTGAGAACAAGTATTCCATGTTGCAATGTCTGCGGGGCATCCGGTTCTTCTGCTTTTTTCTTTTTACAGGAAAATGCAAGAAGTGTAATAAATAATATCGGAATGATTTTAAAGTGCATATTGAAGTCGAATATTAAAATGAGTTCCAGGCATTACAAAATAATTGATATAACTGTATTGTTTATTGGTCATATTATTGACACTCAAACGAAGGGTGAGTTCGCTTTTGTTTATTTTTTGGGTATAAGAAGTTCCCGCATCGAGCAGGAAATAACCTTCCAGCAAATTGGAAGGAATGTTTTGGTTCAATGCATAGCGTTCTCCCAAATACGATCCGAGAACAAAGAAGCTTAATTTTTTCCAGGAATAATCCAGTTCCACGCTGCCGGAATGTAACGGAGAATAACTCAAAACATGTCTATAAGTCGGGCTAAGTGGATCGCTGATATCCTGTGTGTACTGAAAGGTGTAATTGATGCATATTCCCAGGGTATTGTGTTTGATTTTTTTCTGAATAAGCTCCGTAAATTCGACTCCGAAAGCATCTGATATCCCGATGTTCTGAATACTCCAGATAAAGAGGTTTTTGGTAGGAATAGCAAGTATTTTGTCGTAAACATATGAGTAGAATGGCTGGACCATTGTTTGCGAAATTCCTTTTTTGAATGGAAGGGTCAAATCATAACGGAGGGATGCGATATGTGCTTTTTCCGGATGTAATTTGGTGTTTCCGATTTGCTGGTAGTACAATTCGTTGAAAGAAGGCTGACGGCAGGTGTAGCGGTAAACAACTCCGATTCTGTTTTTTCTTCCCAGGTCAAAGCTCCAGGAAACGGCAGGAAGCAAATTCCATTGACTTTTAAGTGTCGTATCGCGTTTTTCAAAAACACCTTGTGCGCCAATTTGCGCCAGGATTTTTCCAAAGGCTTTCCATTCAATGCCCAAAAGGCTTTCTGACGTATTTCGATAGGGGTTTCCGACGAGTGATTTCCCTTTCAGTTCTTCCGAGATGAAAGAGCTTCCGATAAGCAGTTCCAATTTGTCGGTAACGGAATAAGCCGCCTGGGATTGGATATCGAATTGATCGGAATAATACCTGGAATCCAGATAGCCTTGTGAATTCAGGTAAGCTGAGTCGAGGTATTGCAGGTTGTTTTTTTGATAGTTGACGGAAGAGAACACATTCCAGCGATTCTTTTTGAACTGATGGTTTAACGATCCGCTCAAACCATAACCGTTTAAATATTGTGCCGCATTGCTGTTGTAGAAGATAACTGCTCCTGCCAGGTCTTTTTGGAATTCATTCCCGGAAACCCGGAGTTGGAATTGATGATGTTGATTGGGTGAAAACCGAATGGATGCGGTACCGAAGTATTCCAGTAAACCGTTGTTTTCTCTGCGGTCTTTGATGGTTGTGTTTCCGTTTAGGTAAGTGTAGGTGTAAGAACCTCCGTACGAGCGGATTTTACCAGTTAATGTTCCGGCCCATTTCTGTCCTCTTTTTTGGAGCATGAAGTAACCTTCGTATTGATCGAATGAACCTGCCTGGATCCCTGCAATGATCTTTCGATTGTTTGTACCCACGTAGGAATGCACAGATTCCACATTGACAACGACTCCGGCCAGTTTTGCATGAATGGGGATTTGGGTGCGCGTAGGAGAAAGGGTGATTAATTCAAGTTTCTCGATGAAATCTACGGGAAAAGAGCTTAAATCGGCCTGTCCGCTCTGCGTGGTTGAAACGGAAGTGCGATCCTGTACCAATGCCGTATGTCCGGCTCCCAGGCTACGAAAGCTGACGGTCTTTAATCCGCCGACATCGCCATAATTTTTGATCTGAAGACCGGGAAGCAGGCTTAGAATTTGTCCCAGGTCGTTGGCAAGCTTATTTTGGATCTTATCTTTCGATAATTCGACCTGGATGCTGTTTTCTGTCTCGTTGACCGGAGAAATGATTACTTCTTCAATAGGTTTAACCTCCTGCCCGAAAACCGGACAAGAGGCCATTATTAAAAGGGTCGGTATGTAAAGCTTGAGGAGCAATTAAATTTTGCTGATGCGTGTTCTGGCAATTCCTTCGGAAGTACTTGTTTCAATAAGGTATGTTCCAGACTGAATAGCGCTTAAATCAACTTCCTGGATCCCGTTGGTTGTTTGAGACAAGATCAATTCTCCTGATAAAGCGTATACATTGATTTGCCCGCCCGGAGATTTTACAGTGAATTTTCCGGTAGTCGGATTCGGATAAACTTCCTGGCTTACAAGATTCAAAGTATTTATTCCGGCTGTTCCGTAAACGAGATTGTCCAAAGCGAAATAAGCGGGAGTTAAGATTCCCTGTGCATTGTGGTCGGATGATTCCAATTCGAATTCCAAAAACTGAACTTCACCAAGTGCACTTAGATCAACAGTTTCCCAGGTGTTTACGATATAATCTTCCGTGTTGTTGGCAAAACGGTAATCAGCCAGGTAAAAAATAACAGTATCTGTAACGGTACTTTGAGCATCTTTCCCAATGATCAACAAGCGGAACCAATCTTCACCGTTTGTTCCGTCAGGGTTTCCCTGAGCGTTATTCACCGAACCAAACTGTTTCCCGAAAGAATCTCCGTCACGCATAGAAAGTGCTGCGTATGTTGTATTGGTTAATTGAATGCTGCTCAGTACTTTTTCAGAACCGAAATCGATTCCCCCGCCGTAGTTAACCGCGTAGTTCTGGCTGTTGTTCCCGCCGATTCCTGTAAAAGCAGAGAAGTCGTTTGTGTAACCCGCTGTCGTAACATCAGTTGAACTGGAGTAAATGAACCCTCCGGACCAGTAGTCCCAATCGAAATTGTAGGAGTTTTCGAAATAGACACCTCCGGAAGTAAATCCAAAAGTGGAATCGGAACCGTCCCAATAGGAGTTGGGAGTAAGTGTCAGGTCGTCGAACGTAACGACAGTTTGTGCTTGTGTGTATTGGATGCAGCACACACTAACTGCGAGTAACATTTTTTTCATTGCCTTTAAGCATTTAAAAAGTGAGTAAGAGAAAGCGCAGCTTTTGATTGAACAGCATGACAAATGCTGGTAGCCGAGGCAAAACGCTTCCGATGCTAGCAAATGAAAAAATCAGAGAATAAGAACAAATTGGGAAAAGGAATTTCCCATTTCGAACTCGACTTTAATCTGAAGTCTTCATTCATTATATGTTCCAGGCAGGTATTCTGACTTCTCTCCGGTTACTTCTCCTTCCCATGCTGATTTTTTAAGTCAGTACAGTGGATTTATTGAAGACCGTTTGATAAGAGTTACAGCTGCAGATACAGTTTCGGATTTACACCGAATTCCCTATTGTCTTTTGTAAACTTACAATCGAACCTAAAACCGGGGCAAAGGTATACAATTATTTTAAATTGGAAAATTGATACTGGTAAGGATGCGATGCGTTGCGTCCTTACCCATATTTTATGTTCTTCACATTCACCTTTTAATAAGTTTCAATTCCTAATTCGAAAAAAAGATTATTTTTGCAACGCTTAAATAAATTTTCAAATGGCAGGAACTACCAGTTTTAATGATATTAAACGTCAATTCAAAGACAACAAAAAACTTCGCATGATCACTTTTGCAGTGACAGGATTAATTGTTGTAATCCTTGGATACATTCTTTACAGACAGTTTGTTTACGCTCCGAATAACCAGAAAGCAAATGAAGGTTATTACCGGGGATTGAACCTGGCAGCAAAAGATTCAGTAGATGCGGCAATTGCGGAATTGGAGCCTTTCGTTAAGAAAAATGACGGGTATCAGGGTGGTGAAGTAGCAGAATTTACTTTAGCTCGCCAATACATGGCAAAAGGAGATTTCCAGAAAGCATTGAAATTGTTGGAAGGTGTGAAGTTGAAAGATACTTACGGTCCGGCAATGGCACTTGGCCTTCAGGGTGACTGCTATAGCGAAATGGGTAAATACAAAGATGCTATGGACATGTACATTGATGCTGCAGAAGCAAATGAAAACGAGTGGACTACTCCGACTTATTTGTTCAAAGCTGGTCAGGTTGCTGAAGAAATCAAGGACTTTGCAAAAGCAAAAGAACTTTACGAAAGAATTAACCAGGATTACTACATGTTCGGTCAGCAAAAATCGATTGACAAATACATTGCGAGAGTATCCGTTAAATAATTAGAAACGTGGCTACAAGTTTAAAAAACTTATCAGCGTTCGATCAAGATACAATTCCAAACGGTGCCGATTTTTCAATCGGCATTGTTGTTTCTGAGTGGAACGGTCATATTACTTCCAAACTTCTGGAAGGAGCAATGGAAACACTTCTGAATGCGGGAGTGAAAGAATCGAATATTCATGTGAAGCAGGTTCCGGGAGCATTTGAATTGCCTCTTGGAGCACAGTGGTTGGCTCAGAACGACCAAATCGACGGGATTGTTGCCATTGGTGTAGTGATCCAGGGAGAGACCAGGCATTTTGATTTTGTTTGTTCGGGAACAACCCAGGGAATTGTGGACGTGACTTTAAAGTACAACAAACCTGTTGGTTTTTGTTTGCTCACTGACAACACCGAACAGCAGTCTATTGACCGAGCAGGCGGAAAACACGGGAATAAAGGTGTGGAAGCAGCTGTGACTGTTTTGCGGATGATTGATCTGAAGAAACAATTATGAATTAAAAAAATGTAGGTATGCGATTAATCGCGTACCTACATTGATCCATTTTCAATTTATCATGACATTAATCAAATCTATTTCAGGAATCAGAGGGACGATCGGAGGTTCTCCGGGCGATAATTTAACTCCGATCGATGCTGTTCAGTTTGCTGCGGCTTACGGAACCTGGTTGAAATCTGTTTCAGGCACCGGTCAATTGAAAGTAGTAGTAGGAAGAGATGCACGCCTTTCCGGGGAAATGATCTCGACACTGGTTATTCAAACACTTGTTGGTTTGGGAATCGAAGTCATTGATTTGGGATTATCCACAACTCCGACCGTTGAAATGGCAGTTCCATATCACCGGGCAAACGGAGGGATTATCCTCACAGCTTCTCACAATCCGAAACAATGGAATGCATTGAAGTTGCTGAACAGCAAAGGAGAATTTATTTCCGGGGCTGAAGGAGAATTATTGCTGAAAATCGCAACGGAAGGAAGCTTCGTTTTTGCAGAAGTGGACGATTTGGGGAAAGTAACTTCAGATACCGAAGCTATTGAACGTCATATCGAAGCTATTTGTGGGTTGTCAGATGTAGATATTCCGGCTATCAAAAATGCGAATTTCAAAGTTGTTGTTGATGCGGTAAACTCTACAGGCGGAATTTCAGTTCCGCAATTACTTCGTAAAATAGGAGTAACCGATATCGTTGAAATGTATTGTGATCCGACGGGGCATTTTCCGCATAATCCCGAGCCGTTGAAAGAACATTTGGTAGAATTGTCTGCACGTGTTGTTTCGGAAGGTGCTCACCTGGGAATAACCGTAGATCCTGACGTAGACCGCCTGGCTTTGGTAAATGAAGACGGATCGATGTTCGGTGAAGAGTATACACTCGTTGCCGTTTCAGAATACATCCTTTCCAAAAGAAAAGGAGCTACGGTTTCCAATTTAAGTTCTACAAGAGCTTTGAGAGATATTACCGAAGAAGTGGGATGTAATTACCATGCTTCTGCAGTAGGTGAGGTGAATGTGGTGGTGAAAATGAAGGAAACCAACGCGGTTATCGGTGGAGAAGGAAACGGGGGAATCATTTACCCGGATCTTCATTACGGAAGAGATTCTTTGGTTGGAATCGCTTTGTTCCTGTCGCATTTAGCGCACAAAAAAACGAGTATGACAGCGCTTCGTGCTTCTTACCCGAACTACGAAATGGCTAAGAAAAAAATCGACCTGACACCCGGAATTGACGTAGATGCTATTTTGGTGAAAATGGCCGATAAATACAAGCATGAAGAAGTGGATACGGTTGACGGTGTGAAAATTTACATCGGAAAGGAATGGGTTCACCTGCGCAAAAGTAACACAGAGCCAATCATTCGTGTGTATACCGAAAGTAAGGATGCACAAGCTGCTTCTGATTTGGCAGATCGGATTATCGGAGAGATCAAAGAATTGATCTAAGATCATGAAAAAGTTTCTGCTGCTGATTTTAATACTTTCTGCATCTGTTCCGTTTTATGCTCAGGATGAATCTGAAACGATTAGTACAGATGTTTATGACTTTGAAAGCTGGACCAGGGATTGGTATGAGCCATTAAAAGAAGCGGTTGTTTTTGCGGATGCGTGTAAACTGAGATCAGAACCTACTTCTGGTTCGGAAATGCTTACGAAATTATTAATCGGAGACAAGGTAAAAGTCCTGAAAGTTTCAGCTACGGATACCACGATCAACGGAATTACATCCAAATGGATCCAGGTAGAATCCGGAAAGAAAAGAGGATATGTTTGGGGCGGACTATTAACAAACCAAAGTCTGAGAGTTTCAGATACAACATCAGCTGTTTGGGGCCTCACGAAAATCGTTAAAGGCAACGATACGATGCCTGATAAGTACTATGCTTCTATAAGGATTTTCTCCCGAAGACAAATTAGAAAGCAAGCTGAATTTGAAGTAACTTATGGTGATCAGCCCGGTCATGCGGAGTTGATAATGATCAAAAACCCGTTGATCGAAGGAATTGAACATGTATTTATTTACAGTACTATGTCAGAAGCCTGTGGTGTTTCCTGGAGTCAGCATTATTTGTTGGAAACCCGAAACGGAATCAACTATCTGGATGTTGGTTACGGAATGGGAGAGGCCGGACTTTTTCATTCTTCCACCAAATGGATTTTTCCAACCAAAGAGAGGGAAGACGATTATACGATTCCTTATCAGCATAAACCTGAAAAAAATCAGGTATTAAAGATTACTTATCACGATGAATACGACGAGAATTGCATTTGGACGGAACATACTACTGTGGAAAGTTTTGAATTCAAAGAAGGAGAAATCATTCCTTTCTGTCGGGAGTAAAAATATAAAATCGACAGTTTAATCGCTCAACCGCACCTTTCAGACAATTCTAAACCACCTTTTGAACCAATTTTAATTCCGGAGGTACTTGAAGGAAATTGATTCCTATGAAAAGAGTAGTTATTGTCCTTTTGGCGATTCTCCCAAGTTTCCTTTCACTTGCTGCCAACGACAAAGAGATTATCAAATCTACCGTAAGCGAAGTAACCGTTTACACGAGTGGTGCACAGATATACCGCAAAGCAAATTTTAACGTAAAACCCGGGATTACGGAACTCATTATCGAAGGCGTGAGCCCGAATATCGACCCGAAAAGCCTCCAGGTAAAAGCTTTTGGTAATGTGGTCCTGATTGATTCGAAATACCAAATCTATTATCCGGAACCTGAAAAAGTAAAGCTGGAAGGACTTCCGTTAAAAATCCGCAAAGACATTAATCTTTTGCAGGATTCCATCAGTAACATCCAGTTCGATATCAAAGAAATCCAGGATGAGATCGATGTGTTGAATGCTTCCAAAACAATCCTCTCCAACAACGGAGCAATCCGCGGACAGGGAAAAGTAAACGATTCCATTCAACTCCTGAAGCAGGCCCTGGATTATTACCAGTTAAAAATGAATGAGATCAATAAGAAATTGCAAGTTCTCAATAAACGCATGAAGACGAAAAGCACTACCCTGAATGAGATGAATGCGCGTTTGACAGATCTTCAGAATTACCAGTCTTCCAATACACCGAAAGTTCCCGAAGGACCGATTCACCGCATTGTCGTAACGCTTCAGTCAAAAGAAGTCGTAGCAGGCAGACTTGCGGTTTCTTACCTGGCTTCGGGAGCATCCTGGGTTCCTACTTATGACATTCGCAGTGAAATTACTTCCGGAAAGGTGAACCTGGCTTATAAAGCAAGTATTCAGCAGAGTACCGGCGAGAACTGGAACGATGTACAATTGACTTTGTCGACGAATGATCCTTACCAAAATAAAATCAAACCGGATTTGCATCCGTGGTATGTGGATTACTACAATTTTGGAGCGGTTAACGGACGTATGAATAGTTATGGACTGACTGCCGCGCCTTCCGTACAGTACGAGAAAAAAGCGCTAAAAGATGACGCAGCAGCTATGGATATGGAAAGTGAAACAGCAGCTAATTTTACGACAGTGATTAACCGGGTATTATCTGCTGAATATAAGATTGATCTTCCTTACACCATTGAAAGCAGTGATGAAAGCCACCTGGTTTTAGTGCGCAATGTAGATTTGACAGCAAATTACCGCTACTACACCGTTCCGAAAATTGATCCGGGAGTATTCCTTGTAGCTGAAGTTTTGAAACTGGAAGACTTGCAATTGGTTCCTGCAAGCGCAAATATCTTTTTTGATGGAACGTATATAGGGGAAACATACATTGATCCGACCACCATGAATGATACCCTGAAGCTGAGTTTGGGCAAAGATCCGAACATCATTGCGAAACGCATTCTTTTGAAGAAAGATTACAAAGAAAAAGTAATTGGAAACGATATCGAACGCACGTATGCTTACGAAATTTCAGTGAAGAACCTGAAAGCAAATACGATAGAATTGGTAATTGAGGACCAGATCCCTGTAACCAGCAACGGAGAAATCGTTATAGAAGCGATCAACACGGGGAAAGCAGATTATGACAAAACGACTGGTAAACTAACCTGGACCATTGATCTGAAAACCAAGGTCACGGATAAATTCACCTATTCGTTTAAGATTAAATACCCGAAAGATCGAAATGTCATCCTTCAATAATTGTTTTGTAAGGTTAACCCCATTGGGTTAAGTGATCCCTCAGTTTGCCGGCTGGGGGATTTTTGTTTTTCAAATGTTCAAATGAGCTTAAAGGCTTTGAACTATTTTGAACTTTTCATTCCGATAGCTATCGGAACTTTGAACTTGTTTATAGCTTCCGGATCATAAGAGAAAAACAAATTCGCCCAAATAACTTTTGAGAGCGCGTAGAAATAGGGACTGAGTATGATTGAAAGTCCGGAAATGATTCCAATTTGCAGCCAGATATTCGTATCAGGAAAAAACAAATTGAAACTGACCCAACAGGTCACGAATAATGCTACTCCAAGAGCGTATGAAACATACATGGCTCCGTAATAAAACCCAATTTCCTTTTCGTATTTCAATCCGCATTTGGAACAGTGTTCGTGTGTTTTTCCCAGGTTTTTCATGTCGTAAGGCTTCGAAATGAAAAAATCACCTTCTCTGCATTGCGGGCATTTCATTTGGAAGATACTCTTTAATCTGTGAGCGAATGACATGGATGAACAAATTTGATATTGCAAAGTTAGAAACCCCGGCTGGAACAAAAGGTGATTTACATCAGTTTTAATTTTTTTTCTGAAAAATCATCTTTTTTGAAACCTTTTGCAATATCTCCCGTTAAGGGAAATAACGGATCAATTATTAACATCTACAGGTTAAGGGAAAAAGGCTGAGTGCAGTTGCATTTGGCCTTTTTCTTTTTCATTATTTTTTTGATTCTGAGAATTCCAAATGTTAATTATTGTTCTTATTTGGTAATAATCAGTAAATTGGGAGAGCTAAAACTAGAAAATGAAAAAAACTCTCCTCCTTTGTTCCATTTTATATGGATCCTTTGTTTCCCATGCGCAAAATTTCCAATTAAATTCCGAAGACTCAAAAAGGATTGAACTGACTCAGCAGTTTAAGGAAAAACCATTTGAGTTCAAAGAAATTGAAGGACAGAACTGGATCGATTTCTCCAAATCATATTCGATTTTGTCAAATGAAAAAGGTGCACCGGCCATGCCTTTATTTCATACAACTGTTCAGCTCCCGGAAACGGGTAGTCCGGAGCTCGAAATTACCTTTGATGAAATAACTGTTTATGACAATATGCTTGTAGCGCCTTCAAAAGGAATAATTAAACGCAATGTCGATCCTTCTTCGGTTGCTTACACATTTGGGGCTGCTTACAATACCAATGACTTTTATCCTGCTTCAGCGGTAAGTTTGAAAACGCCGTTCATCTGGAGATCGATGCGCGGTGTTGTTGTTGAAGTTTCACCATACCAGTATAATCCCGTAACGAAACAGCTTGTTGTTTACAAGGGAATTCACATCAGTGTAAAAAAGAATACCGGAATATCCGGGTTGAATGAACTTAACGGACAAATGGATCCGGTGATGCGTCCCGTACAGCAGAAAATCGTTCTGAATCCGAAGTCGGAGAAATATGCCCCGATGGAAGAAAGTGGAAGCATGCTTTTCATTGCGGCCCCGGACTTAATGGAAGAAATCACCCCGCTTGTAAACTGGAAGAACCAAAAAGGAATTCGTTCTGCTTTGGTTTCTACCGCAGTAACAGGAACAAACGATACGGATATTCGTGCATATATTCAAAATTATTATGCTTCACATCCCGATTTAGTTTATGTCTTGTTGGTTGGAGATCACGATGATATTCCGGCTCATACTTACGGCATGTCAGGGGGTGAGAACTTATTCTCGGATTCTTATTACGGACAATTAACCGGTTCGGATTATTACCCGGAATTAT
The DNA here is from genome assembly GCA_966248825.1 of uncultured Fluviicola sp. Lineage (GTDB taxonomy): Bacteria > Bacteroidota > Bacteroidia > Flavobacteriales_D > Crocinitomicaceae > Fluviicola. Next base: position 121,953 of record CBINBC010000006.1, on the reverse strand, counting down.
TTGTGGGGCGTTTTTCAGGCGACGAAACAAATATTACTACAATGGTAAACAGAACACTGGAATACGAAAAGAATCCGATGGCAGGCGACTGGATGGAAAAGGCCATCGGTTTGGGGTCTAATGAAGGTGATGGAATTGGTGATGACGGAGAACCTGATTGGGAGCATTTGAGAAATATCCGCACGGTTTTGATGAATTATGGTTATTCAGAAGTAGCAGAGTTTTACGATGGTTCTCATGGTGGCGCTGATGCATCAGGAAGTCCGAATTCGGCAATTATCTTGCCCGCAGTAAACAACGGAGTCGGTTTGTTCAATTATACCGGACACGGCGACGTGAATTTATGTGTTACCGGAAATTTCCAGAGCACGCATGTGAACCAGGCTTCCAACAACGGAAAATATCCCTTTGTGATATCTGTTGCATGCAATAACGGAACTTTTACTTCGGGGACTTGTATTTCCGAGTCCTGGACAAGAGCAACAAAAAACGGAACTCCTTCCGGTGCAATTGGAGCTGCAGGTTCCTCAATTCTAATGGCCTGGGCAGAGCCCATGCAGACCCAGGATGAAATGGCCGCAATAATCGGTGAAACCTATCCGGACAATCACAAAACAACATTAGGCGGATTATTCTATAACTCACAGATGTCCATGCTGGAGGAATATCCTTCAGGAAGCGGTGTGGAAGTGATGCAAACCTGGGTTTTGTTCGGAGATCCTTCCGCTCAGTTTAGAAACAAGCAGACTTTGCCGATATCAGTAGTGCATACCGGAAATGTTCCGATGGGAACAACTTCGATAACGGCAACTTGTGATGTAGAAGGGGCTTTGGTAGCGGTTTCTCAAAATAATGTGCTTTTAGGTACGGCAATTTCTGTAGGCGGACAGGCTGTTATCACATTCCCGGCTTTAACGTCAGATGATTATTTGTTAGTTACGGCTACTAAGCAGAATTATGCCACATATCAGCATGCTGTTCAGGTTGCTGATGGTCCTTTGGCATTGGATGAGTTACAAATGGAATTGTCGGTTTATCCGAATCCGGCAAATGATGAGTTGCAGTTAGTCGTTTCAAACGGAGCAGCTGAATCGGTTCGTGTCATTGGTTTGGACGGGAAAATCGTATTTTCAAAAAAACTTCTGAACGGGATTCAGGAAGTGATCAATACCTCTTCGCTGAAATCAGGATCTTATATTGTTGAGATTAATTCCGGTTCGGAAAGCATGCGTAAGAATATTCAGATTATGCACTAAGAAGCGGGCTGGAATTATTTGGCATGAAATGGCCTTCGTTATATAACGAATACATGATATCATGATATAAACTAAAAGGCCTCCGTTTTGGAGGTCTTTTTTTGTGCTTATCTTTGGTTCATGAAAGAATGGGATGTTTTAGTGATCGGTGCCGGAGCGGCAGGTTGTTTTTCAGCCATCAAAGCTTCTGAAAACTTTAAACATGCAAAAATTGCTATTCTGGAAAGAAGCTCCAAACCCTTGGCAAAGGTCAAAATATCCGGAGGCGGCAGATGTAACGTAACCAATGTGATTTCTGATCCGGAAGAACTGTCCAAACACTATCCCAGAGGAGAGCGTTTTCTAAAGAAGGCATTTTACCAATTCTCCAGTTCGGATATGAAAGCCTGGTTGGAAAGTAAAAATGTTCCCCTGAAATTATATCCCGACGGATGTTATTTTCCCTTGAGCAATGATTCTCAAACAATTATCGACTGTTTCTTAAATGAATTGAAGAAGAACGGAGTTCAATTATTACTGAACCAACGGGTTGAATCTATTGGTAAACTGGATTCAGGGTTGTTTGAGGTTCAAACTCCCGAAGAAATATTTCGTTCCAAAACGGTTATTGTAACAACGGGTGGACAGCCCAAAATATCCGGATTTGAATTGTTGAAGGCATTTCCGTTGAAAATAGTTCCGCCGGTTCCGTCGCTGTTTACTTTCAATATGCCGAACGAACCGATCAAAGAATTAATGGGAATCGTCCAGGAAAATGCGTTGGTAAAAATAATAGGAGAAAAGTGGACTTCTGATGGTCCCTTGCTGATTACACATTGGGGAATGAGTGGGCCTGCTGTTCTGAAAACTTCTGCATTCGGAGCAAGGATTTTTGAATCCAAAGGATATAAATCCCAAATCGCTGTTAATTGGACTGGAGAGGAAAACCAGGAAAGAGTACGGGAGACCATTGTTGAGTTTGTAAAATCCAATAAATTAGTTGTAAATACACCACTTTATGGGTTGAAATCGAGATTATGGGTATATCTTGTAGAGAAAGCCGGAATTCCAAACCTGTTCAAGTGTTCGGAACTGACATCCAAACACCGGAATAAATTGCTGGAAGTATTGGTGAATGATATTTATTCGATGGAAGGAAAAACGACTTTTAAAGAGGAATTCGTTACCGCAGGTGGAGTTGATTTAAGCGAAATCAATGTGCAGACCATGGAATCGAAGAAGGTGCCGGGGCTCTTTTTTGCCGGTGAAACCATGGATATTGACGGAGTGACAGGAGGGTTTAATTTCCAGGCGGCGTGGACAACTGCGGCAATTGCCGGAAAGAATGTGTTATCAAATAAATAGAAAATGAATCGATTGGTGATTTTAATAGTAGTTCTCGGATCGCTGGTTTCCTGCCGGTCGACTAAAGATCTTTCGGCTGAGCAACCAAAATCAGGAACGCAGAATGAAACAGCTAAACCTAATGGATCGAACAACGAAACCTATTATTTAGGAGAAGTGCAGCTGCTGGATTGCGGACCTGTAGTTCAGGTTTCTTCAGGTGAAAAGAAGACTGTTTTTTCACCCGTGAACCTGGACCAAAAATACCGGATCGATAAACTCAGGCTGAAATTAAAATTTAAAGTACTCGACGAAAAAGCAACAACCTGCTCTGAATTCCTGGCTATTGAGATCAAAGAAGCCTTTGCTGTGCGTTGATCACAATTTATCCATCAAAACGCGGTACAATTCGATCATTGATTCAATGTCTTTTTTATAGACCTTTTCGTTGGGAGTATGTACATTGTCTTCTGGGGCTCCAATGAAGCACCAGTCGATCGGAAGATCTGACTTTTGTAAAACGGAACCGTCACTTCCGCCGGCAGACTCTACTTCCAGCTGGTATTTGATTCCTGATTCTTTGGCAATATTCAGGATCTTATTCAGGTATTTTCTTCTTGGAATCATACTGTCGCGCATAGAAACTGCCACTCCGCCTTTGTGAACAACGCCGTGTGTAACCCATGTAATGTCGCAAATCAAAGCCTGAAGCACGTCGTAAGTATTCATCAGGTATTTAGCGCAAGCTCCAACTGAATTCCCGCCGTGCTCCTCGTAAGTTGAAAAGACAATAGCACCATTCTCGAGTGTTTCAGCCAATTGCAAGGCTGCGTATACTCCCAAACGATTATCCAGGTATGGAGATTGAATATATTCTTTCGTCTCTTTAAAATTAGGCTTGAAGGAAAGTAGAGTACCACGCTCTACTATCCGGTCACAGGACAATTGCAGGCGCTGCTGATTATGTTCATTCTCAAAGATCATCAATTCGCCTTCTACCACTCCCAGGGAATCATTTCCAACCAGCAAAGTGCCGTCTATGTTTTTTGGACCTCCAACCCGGATGAGTTCATTTTCATATCCGACAGAATAACCAATTGTATCCATGTGGGCATAAACTGCAGTTCTCGGGTTTCCGAAAACAAGAATCATAGCGTCCTGAAACCCTGTTCCGTCAATGATGTGCGGTTTGGTTTTCCACAGTCCCTGGTGCTTGAGAACATATTCTTTGATGAATAATTTGATACGTGACTCGTCGCTTGCAAGTCCCTGGACACTGATAAGGTCCTGAAGTAATTGACTATTGGATAATTCCATGGTTTTCTATTCTGATATGTTTTTCTTCCGGAAGGAGCAGGTTTAGTTCTGCAAATTGGTCCAGAAGACCCGATTCTGAGACCGGTAATTGAATACTCAGTTTACAGGATAGTTGAAAATCCTGGTTGGTGATTTTAGCCGGACTGTTTTTTAATAAAGCCATAACCTGAGGCATCTCATTGTAATCATAGAACAATGTGACAAGTATTTCGTCTTCCTGTTCGATGATCTGAGCGTTCTCCAGAGCTTCTTTGGAAGCCGTCCTATAAGCATTAATCAATCCGCCTACGCCCAAATTTACTCCGCCGTAGTAACGAACCACCGCGATCAGGATATTGGTGAGGTCGAATGATTGGATTTGTCCAAGTATCGGAGCTCCTGCCGAATTGGATGGTTCACCGTCGTCGCTGGACCGGTATTTCTTTTTGTCACTTCCCAGACGAAAGGCAGAGCAAACATGAACTGCCTGGTAATGTTCCTTCCGAAGACGCTGTATGTGTTCTTTGATTTCGTCTTCGGTTTTGCAGGGAATAGCAAACGCAAGGAATTTGGATCCTTTCTCTTTATAGAATCCTTCACTTCGTTCTGTAATCGTTTTGAATTTGCTGTTCTGCATGAAAGTGTAAAGGTAAGAAGAATGTGAATTCTAAAGGTGGATCTGTTCGCAAATTAGCGAACAGGCGAATTTCCAAATTTCCATCTGTTGTGGCAGATTTGGTCCAGGTTTAAAGCGAAAGAGGAGGAATCCGGTCGAAACAAAAATGGTCCCGGCTTAGCCGGGACCATTCGCTATTATTGGATTGTCAATTTCTTTTCCAAATCTTCCAGGTAAACCCGGAACTGTTTGTCTGTCTCAGAAAGGTTAATAACCGTTCTACAGGCGTGCAATACCGTTGCGTGGTCTTTTCCGCCGCAGTGTGCTCCGATACTCGCCAGCGATGATTTTGTCATCTTCTTGGAGAAATACATGGAAATCTGACGAGCCTGAACGACTTCACGCTTACGTGTTTTCGATTTCAGCATTTCAATTGGTAAATCGAAATAATCACAAACTACTTTTTGGATATAGTCGATAGAAACTTCACGAGCGGTGTTCTTCACAAACTTATCGATCATTTGTTTCGCTAAATCAAGCGTAATTGCTTTCTTGTTCAATGAAGCTTGTGCAAGCAATGAAGTCATTGCACCTTCCATTTCACGGATGTTTGTATTGATGCTGTAAGCAAGGTACTCCACAACTTCACGTGGAAGCTCGATACCGCTGCCATACATTTTCTTCTCCATGATAGCGATACGTGTTTCAAGGTCCGGAGTAGAAAGATCAGCAGACAATCCCCATTTGAAACGGGACAATAAACGCTGCTCCATTCCCTGCATTTCAACAGGCGGTTTATCCGACGTTAAAATGATTTGTTTTCCGTTTTGGTGCAAATGGTTGAAAATATGGAAGAAAACATCCTGTGTCTTTTCTTTTCCGGAGAAGAACTGTACATCATCAATGATCAAAACATCGATCATTTGATAGAAGTGAATGAAATCATTCGTAGTCTGATTGCGAACCGCATCAATAAACTGGTGTGCAAATTTCTCAGAACTTACGTAAAGTACCGTTTTGTTCGGGAATTGGTTCTTAACGCCAATACCGATCGAATGAGCCAAATGCGTTTTACCTAATCCAACACCACCGTAGATCAATAATGGATTAAAAGCTGTTCCTCCGGGTTTGTTCGCCACAGCATAACCTGCAGAACGAGCCAAACGGTTACAATCCCCTTCCACAAAATTTTCAAAGGAATAAGCAGGGTTCAGGTTTGAATCAACGTTCACCTTCTTCAGTCCCGGAATAATAAACGGGTTTTTAATAGGGTTGTCGCTGATATTCAATGGCATATTTACAGGTGCGTTCTTCACAGCCTTCTTGTTAGAAGCCGGAAGCTTAACCGTGTAAGGATTTGAATTGCTCGCAGAATTCTCCATAACAATACTGTACTCCAAATGTCCTTCCTGGCCGAGCTCTTTCTTAATTACTTTTTTCAATAAAGTAATGTAATGCTCTTCCAACCATTCATAGAAAAAGTGAGATGGAACTTGTATTGTCAGAATGTTGTTTTCAAGCTTTACGGGAACAATCGGCTCAAACCAAGTTTTATATGCTTGGATCGGTAAATTATCCTTGATAACTTTCAGACAGGAATTCCAAATAGCGTCATGGTTGGCACTCATTTAGCAGGGGTATTTAAAAGTTTATAATAATATGTTAATAAAAAAATAATCGGCGTAATAGATTCATAGCTCAAGTGTTAAGCCTCTGAATTTTTTAGTGAGCAAATATTCTCATAAAAAAGTGAAAAAAAAAGTTGTTTAGGGGTTGATTATTTGAAAAGTTTTGCTTTGTATTGAAGTAATCCTTTAACATCTTCTTTGAATTACCTTAAAACCCATTGATTGTTCGATGAATAAGTAAATTTTATAGTTTAATGTTAAATTTTGATGCTTAAAATGAAAAAAATCGCCGTTAATCAAAGGTACGAAATTAGATTCCAATAACCTTGGGTTAATATGTCGGAAATATACTTTTTAACACCTTCGGATTCTAACTTAAAATCTGAAAAATAGTTACGACATTTAACCACTTTTTTAAAGAAACTTGAAATTTCATGAAAACTTCATTCGAATTCCCTGCAAAAGTGCGTGTAAGATATGGTGAGACTGATCAAATGGGATACTGTTATTATGGAAACTATGCAGCGTATTTTGAAGTTGGAAGAGTAGAAGCGATGCGTTCGCTTGGAATGAGCTATCGCGAATTGGAGGAAAGCGGTGTGATGCTTCCTGTAAGTCATTTTGAGGTGGATTACTTTAAACCGGCCTTGTATGATGATGAATTGACAATTGTTACTGCCATAACTGAACTGAAAGGTCCGCGTTTATTCTTTGAATATACTTTGTATAATGAAAAACAGGAATGCTTGAGTAAGGCAAAAACAACCCTGGTTTTTGTTTCGACCGAAAACATGAGACCGATTCCACCGCCGAGAGCTTTTGTTGAACTAATGGAAAAACACCATGTTTGAATCGACCTATTTTAAGCTGAGTTTACCGGGTGAAGCAGATCTGAAGGTTTGGCTTACGGAAAGAGACGGCGAAATCCGTATCGGACAGAATGTGCTTTTTAGAGGCGGATCGGATAACTGGAAAGAAAAGAAATTCCATATCCTGGGTATTAAAGAAGATGTGGGGCCGCGTCTGAATCTGGGAAAAGGAGGTTCTCATGCGGCATTTGAAGCGTTCATTTCTCGCTTCCTGGCAGTTCAGTCGAACCAGTTTTTAAATGGGAACTCGATCTGTGTGCATGGATTTATTGATTCGAAAGAACCGATTGATGCCATTTCTCACATGCATATCGATGATTTGGATTACCTGGTTTCTTCCTGGGTAAAGGAAGTGGTCGATGGTGGTGGTATTCCGATTGTAATAGGCGGTGGACATAACAATGCATATCCGATCATTAAAGGAGTTTCGGAGTCTAAAAGACTGGCAATATCAGTTGTAAATCTCGATCCGCATGCAGACACGCGTGCTATGGAAGGGAGGCATTCGGGGAATCCTTTCTCGTATGCTTATGAATATGGATTTTTGGGAAATTATTCGGTTTTGGGACTTCATGAATCTTATAACAACCAGTTTATACTCGATCATTTACAGGAAATGAAGGCTTTTTTCACTTTTTATGAGTCCTGGCTGGAGAAACCGTTCAAATTCCAGGCAGATATTGATAAAGTATATGATTCCCACTTTCAAACCGTAATGGGGGTAGAATTGGATATGGATGCGATTGCTTATATGCCTTCGAGTGCTTTTACACCTTCCGGTATTACCGTTGACCAGGCAAGAATTTACATCCGGAAAATGGCAACGCTGGAAAAAGTGTGCTACCTGCACTTGCCCGAGGCGGCACCTAAATCAGAAACAGATGGAGTGGTTGTTGGAAAAGCTTTGGCTTACTTGGTAACAGATTTTGTGAAAGAGTATCAGAAATCCCACCATTAATTCGTAATATTGGATTTGTGGCTGCACTCCGAAATATTACTTCCAATACATTTCAGTTCATAAGGGTATTTTTTCCTTTGGTTTTATTGGTACACCATTTAAAGCACAATTTGCTGGCGCTTTTTTATTGGGTGTTCTTCTTTTTACTGATTTCGGATAGGGTTGGGGTTGGTTTTGGATTGTCGTATTTATTTCTGTCTCCCGAATATCAGGGGAACACCAGTTTTTTTTCATTTCTGCTCATCGGATTTTCTTTTGGCGGACTAACGATGGCTTTTCATTCGTATTCCTATATGCGGCTGGCTTCCCGATTTTCTTTCCTGGCAATGGTGAATAAGCCTTTTGTGCGATTCTGTATCAATAACAGCATCATTCCAACTGTTTTCATCCTGTTTTTTATTGTTCGGGTTGTGCGTTTTCAGCGCATGGAGGAATTTGAGTCCTGGATCAATGTGCTTTTCTTTGTTTCCGGTTTTCTGGTTGGTTTTTTCCTGTTTGTAGGAGTTGCGTTGCTTTATTTCTTCCCGATCAATAAGAACTTATTTGAACTGAAGCGCTATGATGAAGATAAATCCGTTCGTGCCACACGCTGGATGCGTTTTGGGAAACGGAACAGGATCAAGGTGAAGGGGGCTAATCGGCAGCGCTTGTATTGGTATATCGGGCGCGGACTTCGTGTCCAGCAGTGTCGTTCTACTAAACATTATGCCCAGTCACTGCTTCAGTCTGTGTTTGATCAGAACCGTATTTCGACAACCATTTTTGAAATTGCAACAATTGTGACTTTCATCCTGATAGGTTTGTTCGGGGGGAAAACATTCCTGGATGTTCCGGCAGGTGTAAGTGTGGTGCTTTTACTCACAATCATCTTAATGCTCCTGAGTGCATTGCAGTCGTGGTTACGTGTTTGGGCTTATCCGGTGCTGATCTTGTGCTTTCTGCTGATGAACTATTTGTCGAAAACAGTGGAAATGTTCCAGTTTCAAACGCAGGCTTATGGATTGTCCTACAATCAACCTGCGGTTTATTCGGATTCAACGATTTATAAAATGAGTAAGGATGGAGAAGTCCGTGCCGATGATTATGAGCATTACATTGCTTATTTGGAGAGCTGGAAAAAGCGTACAGGTGAGGAAAAGCCTTTGCTGGTCGTTGTAAATACGTCCGGGGGTGGATCGCGCAGTGCTTCCTGGGTTTTCCAGGTTTTGAGAATGTGCGATTCAATGACGGATTTTAAGTCTTCCAGGCACATTGCGATGATAACCGGTGCATCGGGAGGAACAGTCGGAGCTTCTTATTATCGTTCATTGCTGCTGGAAAATTATCAAACCGGAAAGGTTAATTTTTACGATAAAAAATACTTTGAGGAAATTTCGCAGGATTTGTTGAATAAATTGTCGTTTGCAGCTTCTACCAATGACTTGTTTTTCCGCTATCAATCCACTTTTGAGGATTCGGAATACAGTTACGACCGGGCAATGGCTTTTGAATCCGATTTGAATGAGAATACCGGGCAGCGTTTGAATAAGCCTTTGAGGTATTACCGGGCATTTGAAAAGAAGGGGATTATTCCGAACCTGATATTAACTCCATCTGTGGTAAACGACGGAAGAAGAATCCTGATTTCATCCTTAGGGTTGAGCTTTCTGATGGATTCAGCATCTCCGGCGCCCGAAACAAACCGTGTGCAGGAAAATATTGATATTCATTTATTGCTGAAAGATCAGCATGCTGAAAAGCTTCGCCTGTCTTCTGCTTTGAGAATGAATGCATCGTTCCCGTATGTGTTGCCGATGACCAGCTTGCCTACTGTGCCCGAAATTCAGTTGATGGATGCCGGTGCAAGGGATAATTTCGGGACAAAGATCACGGTTCAATGGCTAATGAAACTGGAGCCCTGGATAAGTAAGAACACAAGGGGAGTGGTTATTCTCCAGATCCGGGATAATAAACGGATCATGTACAATGAAAGTACGCGCTCTTTTGGATTGTTTGATAAGTTTTCTGCGCCTATTTCAAATGTGTTTACGAATTTTCCGCGTATCCAGGATTACGACCAGGACGAATTGCTTCGTTTGATTAGAGATAAATACAATGTGCCTGTAAAAACAGTGAATTTGAACTTGCGTGAACGGCAAAAGGACCGGATCAGTCTTTCCTGGCATTTGACCCAACACGAAAAACTGAAAGTGTTGGCGGCAATCCGGCGTTCTTCGAATGTGAAGGAATTTATGCGGTATAAGCAGCTTTTAAAATGAAAAGCAGAGTGCGATTAATCGCGCCCCTGCTTTTGATGGTTTTAAATTCGTAATTATCAGTCGTGGTCCCATTTTCGTTTGCTCGATCCCGGGGTTGTTGTCATTTTCCATCCTTTTGCTTCTGCTTCTTGGAAAAGGAACTTCCGCAGTTTCCGCGGGTAAAAGAATTTCCAGGTCATAGCGCTTTTTGAAAGGTCTTTGGTGACATCTGCAAACGATAATAAATGGTAGCAGGCGGCTGCGCAGCGCATTCCGAAAAAAGCGTATGGATATGGGCCTTCTCTCAAAAATGGCTTGACGGATTCCAGTAATTGGTTCTTCTGTGCAGAGGTCACGGGAATGAAAATGCGGCAGGTTTTGGTGGTGTCGCAGTAAAAGGTGCGGTAAAATTGTTTTTTGCTCGAAATCAAGTACCTGCCGATGTCTGAGTTGATATTGGTTGCGGCAACTCTTCCGTCCGGGACAAAATGCATAACACTGTCCTTGCCTATTGTAAGTCCGATGTGTCCGCCTGGTTTCCCGCCAAACCAATGCTTTTCATCAGCTGCTTTTGGTTTTGATCCGTAGATGATCTCAACAACGAGTGTGTCGGTTTGGGAGCTGGTCCAAAAGGGAGTCAAGGCTAAAAAGATGGTGAGCGATTTCATAAGGCTGTTTTCTCAATGATACAATTCTTCTATAATTCTGTTTAAAAAAGTTTTTGATCTGTAACGGCTATTGATTCAGCTATATCAAAATCAAAATTTGTATCCCGATAATTATCGGGACGGCGTTCGTAATTCGTAATTAAAAGTTATTTTCGTTAGATGTCTGAGGTAGCACAACTTTACAAGTATAATCCGGAGGTTTATTCCCTGAAGAAGAACTCGGAAGATTATTTCTCTGAAAATTTCAATCCGTTTGAAGATATCCATTCTACTTATTGGTTGAATTTCCATTCTTTGGCTAATAAAGCGGCAATCAATAAATTGTGCGATAAATTATGCATTGACAGGCTGCTTCAGGAAGATTTGTTTGAGGAGGATAAACGCACACGCCTCGAGGAGTATTCCGAGTATGTATTTTTTACAATTGTATCGGCACTTCCCCAGGAAGGAACTAATCAATATCGCCTCAATAAAGAACGTATCAGTTTTATTATCGGTGAAAATTACCTGATTTCTTTTCAGGAAAAGCCTTCTGACCATTTTCCGGAAGTGCGTGAGCGGATTGAATACAAGCGCGGAAAAGTACGTTACAAAGGTCCTGATTTTTTACTTTTCCGCATGCTGGAAGCAATTATCGATAACTATACCGAGGTAGTTGAGCAAATTGCCCTGAATATTGAAAAATTAGATAAGATCGTGCTTCGAAACCCGAAAAGTGAAGTGCTTCGGAAAGTGGAATGGGAAAAGCGAAAACTCCTGGACCTGCGAAAGATCGTATTCCCGATGAAAGAATTAATGGGGCAGCTGGACCGGGTAGAAAATGAAATGATTATCGAAGATAATATTCATTATTTCCGTGAGTTAAAAGATACCTGTTTGAGTTTGATCGATGAGATTGAAGCTCAGAAACAAATGCTGGACGGTATTGCAAACCTGTATTACGCGATCCAGGGACAACGTATGAATGAGGTTATGAAAGTATTGACAGTGACCAGCGCGATTTTCATTCCTTTAACTTTTATTGTTGGAGTTTACGGAATGAACTTCGAAAATATGCCTGAACTCAAGTCGCGCAATGGTTATTACATCGTTTGGGGATTCATGATTCTGATTACGGTTGTTCTGGTATTTATTTTCTGGAAAAGGGGCTGGCTGAAACGAAATAACTAAGCCTGTTCGATTAATTCGCTGGCGTATAGCATGAAACGGGATTCTTCCAGTAACTGGTAAAGTTTCATCCATTCTTTGTGATTGAAAGCAAGGACCATTTTGTAGCTGTCAGTGTGCATGTAAATCTTCTCTCCGGTTTCTTTTTTTTCTTCATAATGCATGGCGTGAATGTGGTGTACCTGGTCTGAAAAACGCATAAATTCATCGTAAGAAAGAATGAGCACTACATTTCCGAATCCAAGGTGGAATTGTTCGCAGTTTTTGCACTGAATGAGGCATCCGAAAGAGTTGTTGCTGATTGTTTTGTATTGACACATGCTGTTTATTTTGGAGTAAAAGTATTAGTTGGAATAAGTCTAAACAATACCCAAAAAACGGTATAATTTCTACCTGCGAAATTAACCTTGCATCGTTCATAACTCGTAATAAATCATGGTTTAAATAAAGCTTTCTGTTAGTATCTTTGATACTTCGCAAAGAATCCGTTATTATGGCTGAAAATCAATATACTGAAGATAATATACGATCTCTGGACTGGAAGGAGCATATACGCCTGCGTCCCGGTATGTACATCGGGAAATTGGGGGATGGTTCTTCTGCAGACGACGGGATCTATATTTTGGTGAAGGAGATTGTCGATAATTCCATTGATGAGTTTGTCATGGGGAATGGGAAACGCATCGATATCAAAGTGAAAGACGGGAAGGTTTCCGTTCGTGACTACGGGCGTGGAATTCCCCTGGGGAAAGTGATTGATTGTGTTTCTCAGATCAATACGGGAGGAAAGTACGACTCCAAAGCGTTTAAGAAATCTGTAGGACTGAACGGAGTAGGAACCAAGGCTGTGAATGCATTGAGTGATTATTTCATGGTTTATTCGGTGCGCGACGGAGAAAAGAAACAAGCCACTTTTTCAAGAGGAGAGTTGGTGGAAGATTCAAAGCTGGAAAAAACAACAGAAGCAAACGGAACTTACTTCGAGTTTATACCGGATGAATCGATCTTCAAGAAGTTTGCTTTCAAAATGCCTTACCTGATCAAAATGTTTTGGAACTATTGCTACCTGAACCGTGGGTTGGCAATTTACTTCAATGGCGAAAAGTATCAGTCGAAGGATGGTCTGAAAGACTTGCTGGAGGACAATATGGATGGAGATCCGCTTTATCCGATCATTCACCTGGAAGGAGAAGACATTGAAGTGGCATTCACACATGGGAAAACTTACGGAGAAGATTACTATTCGTTCGTGAATGGTCAGCATACTACGCAGGGTGGAACACACCAAAGCGCATTCCGTGAGTCGATTGCGAAAGTGATCCGTGATTTCTACAAAAAAGATTACGATGCTTCGGATATCCGCCAGTCGATTGTAGCCGCAATCGCGGTAAAAGTGATCGAACCTGTGTTCGAATCCCAGACCAAAACAAAACTAGGTTCCCAGGAAATTGAGCCGGAAGGAAAATCCATGCGGGCGTTTATCAATGATTTCCTGAAAGATAAACTGGATAATTACCTGCACCGTCACCCCGATGTGGCGGACACGCTTGAAAAGAAGATCAAACAATCGGAGCGCGAACGGAAAGAATTATCCGGAATCCGAAAACTGGCACGTGACAGAGCTAAGAAAGCAAGTTTACATAACAAAAAACTGCGCGACTGTAGAAGCCACTTAACAGATCTCAAAGATGAGAAGCGGGAATTGACAACTTTGTTCATCACCGAGGGAGATTCTGCGAGCGGATCGATTACGAAATCAAGAGATGTGAATACACAGGCGGTGTTCTCTCTGCGTGGTAAGCCGTTGAATTGTTATGGCCTGACCAAAAAAGTGGTTTACGAAAACGAAGAATTCAACCTGATCCAGGCAGCTTTGGACATCGAGGAAGACATGGATAACCTGCGCTATAACAACATTGTGATCGCAACAGATGCCGATGTTGATGGAATGCACATTCGTTTGTTATTACTGACCTTCTTTTTGCAGTTCTTCCCGGATCTGGTGAAGCGGAATCACGTTTACGTACTTCAAACACCGTTATTCCGGGTTCGGAACAAGAAAAAGACCATTTATTGTTACTCGGAAGAAGAACGCAGAGCCGCGATTTCCGAGTTGGGGAAAAATCCGGAAATCACCCGGTTTAAAGGATTAGGAGAGATTTCCCCGGACGAGTTCAAGCACTTTATCGGCGACGATATCCGCTTAGAGCCGGTTATTCTCACCAAGAATGCTTCCATCGATTCCATTTTATCCTACTTCATGGGGAAAAACACCCCGGAGCGCCAGGATTTCATTATCGAGAACCTACGCGTAGAGAAAGACGATGAGAAGAGCGTGGATTTGGATACTCCCGATTCGGACGAAGAGAATGCAGAAATAGAAAAGGCTTCTTAATGAAGATAAGTGATGGTTTTGTTGAGAAGGGACTTTTTAGTTTCCCCCTTTGGAGGGGGAATAAGGGGGAGGATATTTAACTCTTGTTCGAAGAGAGAGCATATCCTCCGCAAATTTATAATCGAAGATTATGAGTGAAGACGAAATTGGACCGGTAGATCCGGAAAACGATGATTTAAACAACGAAGGAGGAGAAGAAGAGTCTTCCTTCGGAACGGATGATCACAAACATACCGATGAAAATATCATTCCATTAAGTGGTTTGTATGAAAATTGGTTTCTGGATTATGCATCTTATGTAATCCTGGAACGAGCTGTTCCTTCTTTGCACGATGGATTTAAACCCGTTCAGCGAAGAATCCTGCATTCCATGAAGGAATTGGATGACGGACGTTACAACAAAGTTGCGAACGTGATCGGCAACACCATGAAATATCACCCACACGGGGATGCTTCGATCGGTGATGCACTGGTGCAGCTCGGACAAAAAGAATTGTTGATCGACTGCCAGGGAAACTGGGGGAATACCCTAACTGGCGACGGAGCTGCAGCTCCGCGTTATATCGAAGCACGGCTTTCCAAGTTTGCCAATCACGTGGTCTTTAACCCGAAGACCACAAACTGGCTTCTAAGCTACGACGGAAGAAACAAAGAACCCGATAACCTGCCGGTAAAATTCCCGATTCTTTTGGCTCAGGGTGCTGAAGGGATTGCAGTCGGTATGGCGTGTAAAATCCTGCCCCATAATTTCAATGAGCTGATCGAGCAGTCAATCAACCATTTGCGTGGAAAGAAAGTGGAGATATTCCCTGATTTCCTGAATGGAGGAATGGCGGATTTTACCAATTACAACGACGGTTTGCGGGGAGGAAAGGTCCGTGTTCGTGCAAAGATTAAAAAGGTCGATAATAAAACATTGACAATTAATGAGATTCCTTTCGGATGTACCACCAGTTCATTGATTGAAAGCATCATTAAGGCGAACGATAAAGGCAAGATCAAGGTTAAAAAGATCGAAGACAATACGGCTGCAGAGGCAGAAATTGTAATCCATTTGGCACCGGGAGTTTCTCCGGACAAAACCATTGATGCACTATACGCCTTTACGGATTGTGAAGTTTCCATTTCACCGAACGCTTCGGTAATTGACGGAGATACTCCGCGCTTTATGGGGGTTTCTGAGATCCTGAAAGTAAATACGGATAACACCCTTCAGCTGCTAAAAAGAGAGTTGGAGATCCGCTTGTCTGAATTGGAAGCGCAATGGCATTTTTCTACCTTAGAGAAGATCTTCATCCGTGAGGAAATGTATATCGACTTTAAGCTCTATTCCGACAAAGAAAACTTATTCCAGTACATGTATAAACGTTTCGAGAAATTCAAGAAACAGTTTATCCGTGAGATTGTAGACGAAGATTTACAGCGCCTGACCCAAATTCCAATGATCCGTATTACACGTTTCGATTCAGATAAAGCAGACGAATTGATCGCTAAGCTGGAAGCTGAAATGGAAGAGGTTAAAAAGAACCTGGCAAACCTGGTGGAATACGCAATTGAGTACTTCAAAGACCTGAAAAAGCGTTTCGGAGCAGGGAAAGAACGCAGAACAGAAATGAAAGTGTTCGACAATATTGCTGCAACAAAAGTAATTATTGCAAACCGTAAATTGTACGTGGACGTCGAAGAAGGATTCATTGGCTGGGGCTTGAAAAAAACCGAAGCAGTCAACGATTGTTCGGAGATTGACGATATCATCATCTTCTTCAATACCGGGAAATTCATTGTAACCAAAGTGGCCGAGAAGAAGTTTGTAGGAAAGGGAATCGTTCATGCGGATGTGTGGAAGAAAGGTGATAAACGTACGATCTATCACGTCATGTACCAGGATGGTGCAGGGGGTGCAACCATGATGAAACGCTTCTTCGTGAATTCGGTGACACGCGATACGGAATACGATCTGACGCGAGGAATCAAGGGGTCCAAACTTCTATACTTCTCAGTGCATCCGAACGGAGAGCGGGAAGTAGTTACAGTAATGCTTCGTCCGCGTCCGCATTTGAAACGACTGCGCTGGGATGTGGATTTAGGCGATTTGTTGATCAAAGGACGACAATCTGCAGGAAACCGCGTAACAAAGGAAATCGTTCAGAAGATTACCCAGAAAGAAGTTGGAGGATCTACTTTGGCTGCACGCAAGATTTGGTACGATACTGTTGTAGGTCGATTGAACGACGAGGGAAGAGGGAAGTTCCTGGGATCTTTCAAAGGAGAAGACCGTATCCTGACCTTGTATAAAAATGGCGATTACCGTTTGTCTACTTTTGATTTGGCAACCCACTTCGATGAAGATATGATCCACATTGAAAAATGGGTTCCTGACAGACCGATTTCAGCGGTTTACTATGACGGAGATAAAGATCTTCACTACGTGAAACGCTTTACCTGTGAAGTTACTTCGGATAAACGTGTTTCCTACATATCGGAATCAGAGGGATCCTACTTGGATTGCGTTTCTACGGCATACAGACCGGTTGTTAGGATCGTTTACAACAAGTTGTTGAAAGAAACGAAGAACCTTCCTGACAATGAAGTTGCTTTGGCAGATTTCATTGATGTGAAAGGAATGAAAGCACAGGGGAATCAACTGACTAAATTGAAAGTCAAAGAAGTAGTACTCACACACGAAATAGAAGGATCTGAGCCATGGCCGGATGACGAGCCGCTGGAATTGGAAATCGATAATGAAGCCGAAGAAGCAGATACAGATATTCCGGATTCGGAAGGAGGAGATGATAATCCGACAATCGAATGGGATCTGACAAAAGGGTCTGATGATCCGGATGACCAACCGACATTATTTTAAAACACATTTTTTGTAGGGACGCGATACTTCGCGTCCCTACTTTTTTATGATATCAACAAGTATTATACTTTTCAGTATAATACTGTCAGGTATAAAATGGTTCGTGAATTTCTACCGAAAAGTATTATACTTTTCGGTAGAAAACAGTATATTTAGGTATGCAGGAAATTTATTCTCCGTTCATTTTTGGGAATACGGTAAGTACGGAAGGTTATACCAACAGGGAAGATGAAGCTTTTCGTTTGAAACAGAATCTATTGGGAGGAATCAATACCATTCTGATCTCACCGCGCCGCTGGGGAAAATCGTCTTTGGTGGAACGGGTTTTAATCGATATCCATAAATCGAACAAGAAGTGTAAAACCGTTCTTCTCGATTTGTTTACAGTGAACAATGAGGTAGAATTCTTCGAACTCTTTACCCGCGAAGTAATCAAGGCTACTTCAACCAAATGGGAAGATTGGGTGCGTGACACCAAAAGCTTTTTATCACACCTGGTTCCAACGGTGCATGTAGGAGTGAATCCGCATCTGGATTTCACCGTTAAGTACGAACACGAAAAAGTGCGGGAATTTGCAGATGAGATTCTGAATCTTCCGGAGCGTATTGCAAAAGAGAAAGGGATCCGGATGGCAATCTGCCTGGATGAATTCCAAAACCTGACAGACCTGGTGGAATACGAGCCCCTGGAAAAGAAAATGCGGGCAATTTGGCAGCGTCAGAAGCTGGTTTCCTATTGTTTATTCGGAAGTAAGCGACACATGTTGGAAGCTATTTTCAACAACCCGTCCAAACCTTTTTACCGTTTCGGTGATCTGATGCTCCTGCCTAAAATCTCTGAAGAGTCCTGGGTCAAATTTATTCAGTCGAGTTTCCGGAAAACCGGTAAGTCAATTGCAAAAGATATTGCGGTAACAATTCCCCGCCTGATGAAAAATCATTCCTGGTATGTGCAGCAGCTTTCACATTATGTCTGGAACCACAGCCGTGCAGGAGGAGCTATAGATAAACAAATTATCCAAAATGCTTTGTCGGAATTGATCTTTGCCAATCAGCCTCTGTACCAGCGTGAAATCGAGGGGATGAGCACCACCCAGATCAATTTGCTGAAAGCCGTTTATCAGCGGGAAAAACAACTCACCGCATCAGCAGTTATGAAGAATTACGCACTGGGAACCCCGCGAAATGTTTCGAAGAACAGATCTATCCTCGAAGGTCGGGATATGATTATTAAGGATGAGAATGGAATCTATGAATTTCTCGATCCGGCATTCGAATTATGGTTTGGGAAACAGTATTTTCAAACACCCTGGATTTCGGTTGTGGAATAAGCATGTTCAACTGTTCAAATTGAACTTTATTTTGGTAACTCTTCCACCTGCAGCTGAAGTGCACATTTCTTCCCCAAATGCTTCATGTGCCTGAAATGGGAAGCCAATGCCTGTCCGGTTGTTGGATAAGAATAGTAATTCACTCCGAAATCCTCACAAGTTTTAGCTACGATCTTCTGAATGGCCGGATAATGAACATGTGAAATTCGCGGAAACAAATGGTGTTCCACCTGGTAGTTCAATCCACCAACAAACCAACTCACAACTTTATTGTCAACAGCAAAATCGCTGGTTGTTGCCAATTGGTGAACCGCCCATTCATTCTCTATAACTAATTCTTTGGAATGGCAGTGCTCAAACTCAACATTTTCAACCACATGGGCCAATTGGAAGACAAAAGACATTGTTAAACCAAGCATCATGTGCATCAGGGTAAATCCGAGAATTGTCCATCCGATTCCCCAAACAAATGAAGGAAGTACCAGGTATAGACCAAAGTAAACAATGCGGGTTGTCCAGAACATCACATGGTCGAAGGGTTTCATTTTACCAACTTCTACACTAAAACGCGAACCCAGGATATAATCTTCGAAATCTTTTACCAAAACCCAGTAAATAGTAGAAATACTATACAAGAACGGTAAATAGATGTGTTGGAAACGGTGTGCTTTGAAACGAGGTTGAGACTCGCTCATTCTCAAAAACGGAGTTTTGGCAATGTCGTCATCAATTCCGTCGATGTTCGTATAAGTATGGTGGACCAGGTTGTGCTTCTGCCTCCACATAAAAGCATCACTTCCAAGTGCATTCATCGACAAGCCGAAGAAATAATTGACAGCCTTCTTTTTGGAAAAAGATTCGTGACAGGCATCGTGCATGATGTTGAAGCCAACCAGGGCCTGTACAAATCCTAATAATCCGGATAAGATCAATGCCAGGTATCCCGGAACAGGAAGCAGCATGATCGTACAATAGATCGCAATATAAGTAGTAATAATGATAAACGCTTTCACGTATAATTTCCAGTTTCCTGAAGTTTCCAATTGATTTTCGTTAAAATAAATTTCAACAGATTTCCTCAAAGTAGCGAAAAACTCACCTTGAGGTTTGGAAAATTGAACTTTTTTCAAATGGCACGTTATTAAATTCAATGCAAAGCTACGAAATAAAAGCGTTCGATCCTGAGAAAGTGATTGATAGGGGAACGATGCTACACCCATTTGCATGCTCCTTCGGCTCTTCATCTTTGTCTGATGAAGCCTTGGTCTTCGGAAACTTGCTTCCTTCTTCTCTTTTTTTAACATGAATATTTGCTTATCTTTGTTGTTCCCAGGGATGATTTCTCTCCTGCGACTGCAAATGAGGAAAGGATGATTGCTCTCCGTGACGAGTGATAGCAGCTTTAAAAAAAGATATTATGGTAACACTAGACAGATTGTCATCGGAAGAATTGATGCAGTTGGAAGATCGTTACGGAGCGCATAATTACCATCCGCTTCCGGTCGTTCTTACTAAAGGAGAAGGAGTTTATGTTTGGGATGTTGAAGGAAAAAAGTATTTCGACTTCCTATCTGCTTATTCGGCAGTAAATCAGGGGCATTGTCACCCTAAGATAGTAAAAGCTTTGACGGATCAGGCTCAAACACTTACTTTGACTTCCCGAGCATTCTACAACGATACATTGGGTGTATATGAAAAGTTTGTAACCGAGTATTTTGGTTTTGACAAAGTGCTTCCGATGAACACCGGTGCTGAAGCGGTGGAAACTGCTATCAAAATAGCGCGTAAATGGGGGTACGAAAAGAAAGGTGTTGCTGAAAATCAGGCGCAGATTATTGTTTGTGAACAAAACTTCCACGGTAGAACAACCACCATCGTTTCTTTCTCGAGCGATCCGGATGCAAGTACGAACTTCGGTCCGTTTACTCCCGGGTTTATCCGTATTCCTTATAACGATCTGGATGCATTGGCGGAAGCTGCAAAACAGCCGAATGTTATCGGATTCCTGGTTGAACCGATCCAGGGAGAAGCTGGGGTATATGTTCCGAATGATGGCTATTTGGCCGGAGCAAAAGAAATTTGTTCGAAGAATAACATCCTCTTCATGGCAGATGAGGTACAGACAGGAATTGCACGTACCGGTAAATTACTGGCAGTTGATCATGAAAATGTGAAACCCGACATCCTGATTCTTGGAAAAGCAATCTCCGGTGGAGTTTATCCTGTTTCTGCTGTTTTTGCCAACGATGATGTCATGATGGTGATCAAACCCGGTCAGCACGGATCTACTTTCGGAGGAAACCCGCTGGCTGCTAAAGTTGCGATTGCAGCTTTGGAAGTTGTAACAGAAGAGAAATTGGCTGAGAACGCTGAGCGATTAGGGAAACTCTTCCGTGCCGAAATGAACCGCATTATCGGGCAGACAGACCTGATCGTGAAAGTACGCGGAAAAGGACTGCTGAATGCAATTATTGTAAACGATACCGAACAAAGTAAAACAGCCTGGAACCTGTGTGTTGAGTTGAAAAACAACGGCTTATTGGCAAAACCGACTCACGGGAATATTATCCGTTTTGCACCACCATTGGTGATGACCGAAGAGCAATTGATGGAATGCGTTGCGATTATTGAAAAGACAGTTTTGAACTTCAAAAAATAAGCGATAAATACTTTGCTCTCTTTGCGGTTTAATTTTTACCGCTATGAAGCAAAGCTTGAAATAACTGTAAAAGTCCTTCTCGTTTAAACCGGGAGGGATTTTTTATTTCTCCAAACACCGTTTATACATCCAGTTTCGGATATCGTCAAAAACCTGTTCTCTAACCTCTTCATTCAGGATCTCATGCCTCATTTTAGGATACAAAAGTAATTGGATGTTCGAAAAGCCATCTTCTTTCATGTTCTTAACTGTTTTCGTAACTCCTTTCCCAAAATTCCCGATAGGATCTTCGGCACCGCTTACAAACAGGAATGGAAGGTCCCTGGATATTTTTTCAGCCCAGTCGTTACCGGTTGATCGAATGTTTAGAGTCAGCAAAGTGTGGAAGCCATTATGTGTAAATGGAATTCCACAAAGTTCATCCTGAACGAATGCCAGCTGATTGGCTTTATTGACACTCAGCCACCGGGTTTCCGAAGTTTCATCTTTAAATCGTTTATTATTCAGATTATTGAAAAAACGGTTCAGCCTTTTGCTTCTTTTTTGCGGTGCCAGGCTATTCAGGATCGAAAACACAAACCGTGCAATCGGAGCAATAAATTCCTTTCCTCCTGTTCCTACAATAATAGCTCCGTCAAATTGGTCATAAGCCTGTTGAAGCAAACACCGGGTGATAAATGATCCCATGGAATGACCAAGAACAAAACGGGGAACGTTTGGAAAGCTTTTGTTCAATAATCCGGCCATCTTTTCGGCATCATCTACTACGCGTTTAGCCGCCTTTGTGGCATGGAAATACCCGTGGTCGGATTTGAGTGCGGCTGTTTTTCCGTGTCCTGCATGATCATACGTAAGTACAGCATATCCGTTTGCGGTCAGAAATTGTGCAAATTCAGTATAGCGACCGCTGTGTTCCTGCATTCCGTGTAAGATCAGGATGGTAGCTTTGACCGGTTCTTCTTCCGGCTGGAAAATGGTGTGAAAAATCGCCTGTTCAGTTCCTGAATTGGTCAATTTATCCGTGAAGTTACTTGCTTGTTTAATCATCTGACAGCTGTTTAAATGACTGAGTCTCCCTGAAATATAAATTTAAGATAGTTATAAGTTCTTTTAAGAATACAGAAGGCTCTATAAAATGATTGCCGGTCCTAAAAAATAGTAGAAATTACAGGGAATTTTTTGGAGTCTGATTATCTTCGGCAAAAAATACCTTTATGCTGTTGATCATTATTTTGATTGCCGTAATCATCCTGGTCCCGCTGATTGCTGAGATTGTTATTAAGAACGGACTTATTGCCAAGGAAAATCAGGTTGAAAATGCATTTGCATCTGTAGATGTGATGTTGAAAAAACGCTTTGACCTGATCCCACAGTTGACTTCATGTGTAAGCGGTTATATGACTCATGAAAAAGAGTTGCTGGAAAAATTAACTGCTCTTCGATCCGGTTCCCGTGATACGGAAGCCCTGGCACAGGGAAACCATGAACTGCAGGCTCAGTTCAGCCAGTTTTTGATCAAAGCAGAAGCTTACCCGGACTTAAAAGCAAGTGAACAGTTTATGATGCTTCAGAGAAGTATGAACGAAATGGAAGAACAATTGGCGGCTTCCCGAAGAACGTATAATATGTCCATTGAGATCTTTAATAATGCGGTACTTCAGTTTCCTTCATCTGTTATTGCAAAGCGAAACAACATGGAAAAGAAAGAATACCTGAAATTCAACGATTAAGCGATGGAAATCAATTTTGCACAACTTCAGGCAGTTCTGATTGCCGGAGATTTGGGAATTCTGGAAGCAGAAAGAAAGGCATATGTGAAACGATTTTGGATTGGATTTTTCATTTGTTTCGGATTGGTAGCGGCTATTCTTATTGCATGGCTTGCTTCAGGAACCCGAAATTTCATTCCTTTTGTCATCGCGGCCGGCATCGTACTGATCGTTTCGTTGGTAGTTATGATCATTAAACACCAGCGTTTTTATAAAGATTTTAAAGCCAGGTTCAAAGGAAGGGTTATTCCTGCGGTGGTCAAATTTGTGGATGAAAGATTGGAATACGATCCGCATAGAAGTTTGATGACTCAATATGGTGAAAGCAGGATCTTTACGCAGCGCGTAGACCGTTACAAAGCAGAAGATACCATTTCCGGAAAATTTGATGCAACCGATTTTTCCTTCGGGGAGATCCATACCGAATACAAAACGGTATCCACCGACAGTAAAGGAAACCGTCAGGAACACTGGCACACAATCTTTAAAGGAATGTTGTTTGTGAGTGATTTTCACAAGAATTTCCATGGAGAAACCATGATTGATGTTGATACGATGGAACGCTATTTGGGAAAACTGGGACGTAAATTCCAACAATGGAATCCAAGCAGACCAGGGAATTTGGTAAAATTGGAAAACCCGGAATTCGAGAAAAAATTTGCCGTTTACAGCACTGATGAGCAGGAATGTCGTTATATATTGACACCTTCCATGATGGAAAGGCTGCTGGATATGACCAGGCGGATCAATTTCAAAGTAGCAATTTCTTTTCGTAACAACCAGGTCTACATCGCAGTCTTTAACAACATGGATTTGTTCGAACCATCTGTTTTTGGCTCTTTATTGAAGGAAGAAGATTATCGAATCATCATTAATATGATGAAATTGATGACCGGTATTATCGAAGACTTAAACCTCAACACCAGAATCTGGACCAGGGAATAATCGATTTAGTAAAGGATTTCTAAGCCTCCCCCTTCGGAGGGGGACTGAGGGGGAGGAATTTATCTGCTTATTTTCAATCCCGAATCCCTCGCATTCACTATATTTGAAACACAAAAACAGAATCAATTTGGCAACAAAAATAAAATTTGGAACAGATGGTTGGAGAGCAATCATCGCAGATGAATTTACAGTAGAGAACGTAGCGCGTGTGGCTTATGCAACTGCTCAGTGGCTTAAAAAATCCGATTGGAATTCGAAGATAGCATTGGGGCATGACTGTCGTTTTGCAGGAGAACTTTTTGCTGAAACTGTTGCTAAAGTGCTTTTACACGAAGGAATAGAAGTGTTGATGTCGAAAGGTTTCGTTTCCACACCGATGATTTCTTTGGCTGCAAACCAGTTAGGCTGCGGCTTGGGAGTTATTCTAACTGCAAGTCACAATCCGCCTTCTTATAACGGTTATAAGTTAAAAGCACATTATGGCGGACCGCTGACCCCTGAATTGGTGCAGGAAATTGAAGACATTATTCCGGATTCGCTTCCGTTTGATTATCAATCGGTTGACCTGAGTCAATTCGAGAAATCCGGGAAACTGGAAATTGTAGACTTTGAAACACGTTACGTACAGCACATTGAAAAGAACTTTGATCTGGAAGCAATTCGTAAATCGGGATTAAACCTGGTATACGATGCCATGTACGGAGCCGGCCAAAATGTGATCAGACGTATTCTGCCGGATGTGCAACTGCTTCATTGTGATTACAATCCGTCCTTCATGGGGCAGGCACCTGAACCTATTCAGAAGAACCTGCAGGAATTGGAGCGCTATATTATTGCAAAAGGAAATATTCACTGTGCTCTGGCAACAGACGGAGATGCAGACAGAATTGGCTTGTATAACGGAAAAGGGGAATTCATCGATTCTCACCACATTATTTTGTTGTTACTGCATTATTTGGTAAGCAACAAGGGAATGAGCGGAAAAGTAGTTACTGCATTCAGTACGACACCACGTGTAAAAAAACTGGCAGAATATTACGGTTTAGACTATGAAGTAGTAAAAATCGGGTTCAAATACATAGCCGGGATCATGGTAGATGAAGACGTGTTGATTGGGGGTGAAGAATCGGGAGGAATAGCAGTAAAAGGACATATTCCTGAACGTGACGGGATCTGGATGGGATTGATTATTTGGGAGTACATGGCGAAATCCGGTAAAACACTTGATCAATTGATCGAAGAAGTATATGCAATCGTTGGAGCATTTAAGTTCGAACGAAACGATTTACATCTGACAGAAGAGAAAAAACAGGCAATTGTTCAAAAATGCAGCAATAACGAATACAAAAAATTCGGAAAATACACTGTTAGCAAAGTAGGAACTATTGACGGCTGGAAATTTTTCTTTGACGATAACCACTGGATGATGATCCGTGCTTCAGGCACAGAACCTGTTTTGCGAACCTACGCAGAAGCCCCTACACTGGAGGAAGTAAGGGAAATCCTGAAAGTAACCGAAGAAACAATTTGTAATTAAAAAGAAAACCCTGACAAAATCGTCAGGGTTTTCTTTTTAATGGTGTCCGCGGCCTCTGCCATGACCAGGATGATGACCGTGTCCATGTCCATGGTGATGATAACCGCGGCCACGTTCTTTCACAACAATCACGCGTTCTTCAACATAAAACGGTTGCGGTTCCGGTCTGGAGTTTATCTCCAGGTGGAAACTCACATTTGGTTTCGGCCTGCTGTCAACCTGCAGCCTTGCTTGTGCAGGGGCAGGTCTCGGTGCTCTTGGCGGTGTTGGAACGCGGTATGCATAATAAGTTCTTCGGTGCGCCGCATTGTAATAATAGGGATGCTCGGATGCAATCCACAATTCCATGCGCGGAGAATCGGAATAGACGAAATAACTTGTGGACCAATAATGGGGAATCGGTTTCCAGTGATTACGATCCCAAACAAAATAAACACTTGCCGCCGGATCGTAATAGACATTCTGTCTCGGGTAGTAATAATACCGGTGTTTTTTCGGTGGATGCGATGGGTGCGCATACAAATTACCTGTCATACTTAAAGTAAAGCAAAGCATCAATATACGCGCTGCGAATTTCATTGAATTTCTCATGACTAAGTGTTTTGATTTGTATTCCAAAATGTTCAAGAGCTTTGCCAGAAATCGGAGAAATCGTGTTAAAAAAATCAAAATACGGCATAAAACATGGAATTAAAGCATCCGTTGATTTTCTGGAATGACACGAAAACATTCAAAATTCGTTTCAAATTGAAAAATGCTCTTCCAAAATGAATAAGAATTCAAAATTCGCAATCCGTAATGGGGAATTATTTCCAAATTCGTACTAATCGGTCAGCGGTATGACTCAATTTGGCCTCCTTAGAATGAATCTTTCTTTGTAGAACTGCACTAATCGTCAGCTGACGGATTCAATTATCAAGATTTGTCGCTCCTCCTAAATTATTTTCGCACTAATCAGCCGCGGCTGATCATAATTTAGTCTTCAAAAGCTACGCTTTTTCTTATTTTTGAATCATGGCTGGTTCATCATTTGGAAATTTAGTGCGATTAAGCACCTTCGGGGAATCTCACGGCAAAGCGGTCGGGGGTATCCTGGAAGGCATTCCTGCAGGGTTTTTGATCAATTTGGAGGAAATACAAAAAGAGCTTGATCGCAGAAGACCCGGACAATCTGCAATTGTAACCCAGCGAAAAGAATCCGATCATGTGCAATTCCTTTCCGGAATTTTCGAAGGAAAAACACTCGGAACACCTATCGGATTTCTGGTTGAAAACGAAGATCAAAAATCAGGGGATTACAACGAACTTGAAAAAGCATTTCGGCCTTCGCATGCTGATTTCACCTACCAACAGAAATATGGCATCCGGGACCATCGCGGCGGCGGTCGTTCCTCGGCACGTGAAACCGTTTCCAGGGTCGTAGCCGGTGCAATTGCAAAACAAATACTGGCACAGCAAGGAATTCGTATCGATGCATTTGTGGACCAGATCGGTTCACTTCAATGGCTCGGTGAATGGAATTCCGGGCTGAAAGACATCAGCGAATCAACCATTGTTCGTGTTCCTTCGTTAGAACTGGCAGAACAAATGGAAGCACTCATTCGTGAAGTACGAAAAGAAGGAGATACAATCGGCGGAAGCGTCCGTTGTGTAATAGATGGTGTACCCGCCGGACTGGGAGAGCCGGTTTTTGATAAACTGCACGCCGAATTGGGAAAAGCCATGCTGTCTATCAATGCTGTAAAAGGGTTTGAGATTGGTTCAGGATTCAGTTCCGTGACAATGAGAGGGTCCGAACACAATGATTTATTTACAACTGACGGAAAAACCAAAACAAACCACTCCGGGGGGATTCAGGGAGGAATTTCAAACGGAATGCCGATTGATTTCCGGGTTGCATTCAAACCGGTAGCAACTATCATGAAGCCGCAGGATACGATCAACGAAGCATTTGAAGCCGTTTCGCTCAGCGGAAAAGGCCGGCATGATCCGTGCGTTGTTCCGAGAGCAGTACCGATCGTAGAATCAATGGCCGCTTTAGTCATTCTCGACTACCTATTCATTCAAAAAGCTTACCACTAAATGATGCAGCGTTTAGAAAAAATTCTCGCTAAGAGATGGATGATTTTCTTGTTGTTCCTCTCGTTAACCTATTTATTCGGAACAAAATCTGACAGAAGATACGGCTGGACAAGAAGTGCGGCTAAAGAAGCAACACCGGTCTATTCGGATGCCGCGGGATATTATGCTTTCTTGCCCGAATGGTTCATTTACGAAGGGAGCCAGTTTACTTTCCACGATAGTATAAGGGACAAGTACCCGAAAGCCGGTTTTGAAGATGGGGTGGATATAAATCCGGATGGGACATACCATAATAAGTATTTTACAGGAACAGCCCAATGCCTGACTCCGTTTTTCCTGGTTGGACATGCACATGCACATTTCATCGGAGAAGATACGGATGGATACACCTGGCCCTATATTTTCTGGCTCAATGTAGGAATGGGATTCTATGCAATGATTGGGCTCATAGCCTTGTTTTTGCTCTTAAGACGTTTAAAAATAGATTATTTCGGCTGTTATATTGCGGTGCTTGCGGTTGCACTGGGAACCAATTTCAGTTATTACGTCTACATTGAAATCCCTTATTCGCACATTTTTTGTTTTGCGGTCATTAATTTGTGTCTGCTCAATGGATTGAAATGGATCCAGGAAAACAGGTCTAAAAACATGTTGTTCTTTGGCTTTTTGCTTGGGCTCAGTTTGATGATCCGTCCGACGAATGGGTTAATCCTGGCCTTCTTTCCATTTTTGTTCGCTGGGAATAAGGAGTTCATCAACAGAATGATCGCGTTTTTTAAATCCTGGAAGCTCTTACTGCCGACTCTGTTTTTATTCCTGATCCCTGTTGCTATACAGGTTTGGTTTACTTATCTGCAGATGGGAGAAATCAAACTGAATAGCTATTCCAACGAAGGATTTACAAACTGGAACGATCCTTACTTCCTGGAAATCCTGTTCGGTTTCCGGAAAGGCATTTTTGTGTATGGTCCCGTAATGCTTTTATTGATCCCAGGATTGATATGGATGTTCTTCAGGAACAGGAGGATGTTTGTCGGAGTAGTGATTTTTATCGTGCTCTCAACCTATGTGATGTCATCCTGGTGGTGCTGGTGGTATGGCGGTTCACTTGGGTTCCGTCCGGTGGTGGATTTTTACGGGATTTGGGTGATTCCGATTGCTTACCTGGTACATTATTCAAGAATTTGGGGGCGTATCCTTATTCTAATACTGGTTTCTGGTTTTGTTGTCATTTACCAAACCTATGAATTCCAGAAGAAAAGAGAGATCATCCATTACGATTACATGAATTACGGGATGTGGAAACAGTCTTTTATGCAGACGGATCCGAGGTTCAATTTTGCATTTCATTCGGATATAGATACTTTGCCGGCAAATAGTTCCCAAATTGGCAGTCCGGTTGGATTTTACCAGGGGGAGGAAATGCTCATTCCCGGCAAAGTTTACGGATACGCCGGAAACCGGTTCGTTCCCGCAAGAGCTGTTGCAGCAAAACGCGTACACGTAAAAGACTCGAATGCCTTTATGGGAATGCGCATTACATTTAATGGATACTTAAACTCCGCTGGAGAGAACCCGGTGGTGCGAACAGATTGTTTTAAGAAAGGGGTTCTTGTTATGGAAAAGGATATGCTGATGGGATGGCGTTTTGACCGTATTAAGACCTGGCAGGATATCAGTGTGGATGTGATTCCCGATCGCCGTTGGAATGAAGTGGATTCTGTGAGATGTACACTCATGGCGGGAGGAAAAACAATGAAATTTAAGGATTTACAACTTCGTCTTTTTAAGATGAACTGATTCCTGATTTCGATTCATAAAAAATGTTTTTTTTGAAACAAAAACAGCTGTAAGTGTAATCTTTTTTCGGGCATTAATGCTTAAATTCATAGGCATGGAACGAAAAAAGATAGTCATCATAGGTGGTGGCTTTGCGGGATTAAATCTCGCCCGGAAATTGGCGAAGTCCGATTGTGAAATTGTCCTGGTGGATAAACAGAACCACCACATGTTTCAACCCTTGTTTTACCAGGTGGCAAGTGCACGCCTGGAACCTTCCAATATTTCATTCCCGTTCAGGGCTATTTTCAGGCGCAGAAAGAATGTAAATTTCAGGTATGCAACCGTAAACCGAATTCGCCCGGAAAATAACATCATTGAAACTTCCATGGGAGAAATTTCTTACGATGAGCTGATCATTGCAACAGGCTGTAAAACCAATTTCTTCGGAGACCCTGATTTGGAAAAATACACGCTGGCAATGAAAACAACCCAGCAGACTATCCATATACGGAATACGATCCTGGCCAAGTTTGAAAAGATCATGTTCGTGAATACCCAGGAAGAAAAGGATGAATTGATGAACCTGGTGATTGTTGGAGCGGGACCAACCGGAGTTGAGCTTTCAGGTGCATTTGCAGAAATGAAAACCAAAGTCCTTCCGCACGATTATCCGAATTATGATTTCTCAAAACTGAAAATCACGCTGCTCGAAGGAAGTCCGAATACCCTGAACGCCATGAGCGATAAATCACGCATGTGGTCCCGCAAATACCTGGAGAAAATGGGAGTAGAAGTAAGGACTTCAACAGTGGTTTCTTCTTACGACGGGCACAAGCTAACGTTAAAAACAGGCGAAGTGATTCCCACCCAAACAGTTATATGGGCCGCCGGAGTGCAGGGAAATGTATTACCCGGTTTGGAAAAAGCCACTATGGTCAGAGCGCGTTACACGGTCGACAGGTATTCATTGGTTAAAGGTTACGACAATGTCTATGCTATTGGAGATATTTCCTATATGGAAACAGAGAAATATCCGCAAGGGCATCCACAATTGGCAAACGTAGCGATTAACCAGGGAAAAACACTGGCGAAGAATTTTCGTGAACGCTGGTCGGGAAGAAAAATGCAGCCTTTCGAATACAAGGACAAAGGAACAATGGCAACTGTCGGAAAACACAAGGCTGTGGTGGAACTTCCTAATTTTAAATTCCAGGGATATTTTGCCTGGATGGTATGGATGGTACTTCACCTGATGCTTATTCTGAGTATACGGAACAAGATAGCAGTGTTTTTTAATTGGGCATGGCGTTATATTACCGGAGATACTTCCCTGCGTTTGATCCTCCGTGATGAACGTGACCGTGAATTGACCAGGAGAAATGATTGATTGTCTTAAATTTCTCGCAGTGATCAGTCACGACTGATCACTGCGATTTTACCCCTTTTGAACTTGATTTTTAAAATTGTAGTTTTGGTCTTCACAATCAAAGCTACACTTTGCTGATCAACAGGTATATTTTAAGTCCGCTGATGCGGATACTTCTTTTGGCTTTATCCCTTTCCCCGGATGTTTCCGGGCAGTCCGGTATCGGACAGTTCATGAATTACGGAGTTGAGGACGGTTTGTGTGAAGCTGTTTGCAGTGGTATTGCCCAGGACAGCCGCGGATTTTATTGGATTTCGACCCAAGGCGGGATTAGCAGGTTTGACGGAACGAATTTCAAATCCTACTATCCAAGTGAAATGCTCGGAGAAAAACAGGTACTGGATAATTCACGGGTTTTCTTTGAAGTTGCTCCGAATCGTATGCTCGTAACCTTGGGCAACGGACAAGCTTTTATTCTCAATTGCATTTCACAGGAGTTTAAGCCGGTAGAAAGCTTAAAGAACCGTCACAGTCTGAATATTGAAAAGGCTGCTGACAACCGTATTTTCGTTTCATCGACAGATACGCTTTTTATACTTGATGCTTCCTTAAAAATTGTCGAATCAATCATTCCTCCCTTAAAGAAAAAAGGCTTCGGGATCCGGATGAGCATGCTGGAAAATTCAAAATACCTCGTTTCATCATCCCAAGAACTTTTCATATTTGATACTCGAACAAAACATTTTCAGATCTTTAATCCGGAATTACCGCAAGACAACTTATTCAATACAGGATATGATATCTCCTATATTGATCCGTTCCGTAAACGGATTTATTTCTTCAACTTTTTCAAAGGACTGATAGAAACGGATTACGATGGGAAATTGTTGTTTAATTGGAATTCTCAAATGCTTCAGAAAGATCTTTGTGGGTTGATTAACCAAATAATTCCGGATCCCAATAAAAAGCAGATGGTTTGGGTTTATGGAAACCAGGGAGTTGCCCACTTGAACTTGGTTACCAGACAAGCAGTTGCATTCAAACCGGATCCGCTTATTCCGTTTTCTATTTCAAGTGGATTGGTGACAAACTTGTTTATCGATCGCTACCAAAACCTGTGGGCCTCTACCTACAAAGGTGTGAGTGTAATGAATAAAAACAGCATCCTGATCGATGAATGGGATTTAGAAACCAGCACGGATGAACCCCTGATGAATGTGTGCCGCATATCCGATAGCGACCTGATTGCTGTAAAGTTTGGATACGGAACTTATCGCATTTCGGAACATAACAAACGATTTGAGCCATATCACGAAAAAGAACTGCAAAATTCCTGGTTTGTATTCAGGGATGGAGAGCGGTTAATTCATGGAGGAAGAGGAGTTATTCTAAAGGTGGTGAACCTGCAGTCGGATAAAGTAACGGAATTGAGTTTTCTAAAGAAGTATTTCAGTCAGTCGGAACTTGTTTGTCTCGGTTTTCTCAGCAGAACAGGAGAATGGTGGTTTAGTGGTAACTTGGGCGGAGGTTTGGTGAGATACAATCCTGAGACAAAGAAAGCGATCCATTTTTCAAGAGGTAAAGCATCGTTTTCAGGATCTTATTTTACCAGTTGTTCGGAAGCTCCGAACGGAGATATCTGGTTTTCCAGCAACAAAACACAGACTCTCACGCATTGGATCAAAGCAAGCGATAGTTTTGAAGAGATCAACTTTGCGGATATTTTTGAAAAACAACACCAGAGCATTATCCAATGCCTGGCAGCAGATCAACTTGGGAATATTTGGATCGGATTTGAAGGGACGGGATTGGTATGCTACCATATAGCTTCAGGAAAAACGATCTTTTACGGAAAGAAGGAGGGAATCCCATCCAATTTTGTCTACAACTTAACCTTCGATTATCAACAGCGTTTATGGATTGGAACAAGGAAAGGTTTGGCATGTCTTGGTTCAGATCGAAAGACGGTACAACATTTCGGCCTGGCAAATGGTTTTCCATCCGAGCTCTTTGATCAAAGTTCCTGGTTTGATCCCAAAAAAGGAACAGTTTGGATTGCATCCGATAATTATTTGCTGCGTTTCTTTCCAAAAAAACTATTGAAAACAGAAAACCGGAAATTGCAGGTCTTCCTGGATGAATTCCTGGTGTCCAATCAAAAACAAGCATTGGATCATGTGAAAATGTATAACTTTCGTCCGGACCAAAATACGGTACAGTTTACTTTTTCCACCCTGAATCCTTTGGGAAAAGAACAAATCGAGTACAGTTACCTCCTAGAAGGTTCTTATGGGAAATGGATCTCACTCGGAATGAACTCCAGCGTTATATTCCCGTCACTTCCTTCAGGAACTTATAAGTTTCACCTTCGGGCAAAAATCCCGGGGACCAAAAATTGGATTTACCTGGAAGAACCGGTCCGTTTCGAGATTGCAACTCCCTGGTTCCGTTCCTGGTGGTTCAAGTTGCTGGTTATTTTACTGAGTGCAGTCATTATCTTTTTAATAACGCGCATTTATTTCCAGCGGAAAATTGAAAAACAGCGGGCTATATTGGAAAGACAAAAAGCCGTGCAGAATGAAAGAGACCGCATTGCTTATGATATGCATGACGACCTGGGAAGTGGTTTGACCAAAATTTCCTACTTAAGCAAAGAGGCAATCCGAAAGGATGAAAACCGGGGAGAGCTGGACCGTATTCATGAAACCTCGGTGGAATTGGTGAAGAACATGAGCGAATTGATTTGGGCTATGAAAGTAGAAAATGATTCGCTGGCCGATTTGATGAGTTACCTGCGCCGATATGCCATGGAGTACTTTGAAACCAGCCGGATTTCCGTGCAAATGGAATTGGATGAGTTCCGGGAAGACCAGCTGATATCCGGTGAGATCCGCAGGCAGGTTTTTTTGATCTTTAAGGAAGCATTACACAACATTGTAAAACACGCAGATACGGAACGGGTATTTATTCGAATTCATGTCGGTGAGAAATTACAGATCCTGATCCGCGATTACGGAAAAGGATTAAAGCCGGAAGTGGAAAGGAACAGAAGCGGAAACGGGATGAAAACCATGCAGGAACGCATAAGCCGACTGAAAGGAACTATGGAATTGAAGAATAGTGAAAACGGAGTAGAGCTGCTTTTTGAAATCCCCTTTGATAGTTCAAATTCGTCACAAAATCAATAATTGAAAAATCAACCGTTTGTTTCATTGTTCCTTAATTGTTTAAATACGTAATTTGTAAGCGTTATGATTGGGATTTGTATCATAGAAGACATTGTAGACATTCAGCAGGGTTTGCGCTCTGTGATTGAAAGCGATGACCGTCTGAATTGGATAAAATCATTCGAAACAGCAGAAGAGGCCATCGAACATATCCCGAGACTAAAGCCCGATGTTGTTATTACAGATATCAATCTTCCCGGAAAGAACGGCATAGAATGCGTTTTTGAGCTAAAGAATAGAGATCCGGGAATCCAGTTCATCATGTTTACCATTTACGAAGACAACGACCAGGTTTTTGAAGCATTGAAAGCAGGAGCAACGGGGTATATTCTGAAAAATACTGCCCCGGATAAAATTGTGGAAGCCATTATGGAACTGCATGAAGGCGGAAGCCCGATGTCGCCCAAAATAGCCCGGAAGGTATTGCAGTCTTTCAGCAAAGTGGAAAATCCGGTCCTACAGCTGATCTCTAAAAGAGAACGGGAAGTCCTGGATTTATTGAGTAAAGGTTATCTCTACAAAGAAATCGCCGATCAATTAAACATCACATTGAGCACCGTAAAACGCCACTTAAATCACATTTATGAAAAACTGCAGGTTCAGAATAAAACCGAAGCGGTGAATAAACTTTATGGGAAATAGTTCAAATGTTCAAATGTTCAAATGTTCAAATGTTCAAATGAATTTCGTTTAAACGCTTTTCCATTATCCATTGAACTTTTTGAACGCTTTTACTTTTTGAGCATGCTAATAAAATGAACCGAATGGTTGATTGACAGGCGCTTATTCACCCGCTAATTTTGCTCAAAACAATGTTTATGAAGAGAAAGATTAGAGTAGTGAAGCTGGCCTTTTTGCCGCTGTTGTTAGTATTTGTTTCATGTAAAAAAAATAATCCGGAACCAGAGTCGGCACAGCAAAATCCAACTCCGACACCAACCGGTTGTAATGTGGTTGAGGTGAGTGATGATGTATCCAGCCCAACTACCTGGACTTCCGGAAATGTATATGTAATAACAACCTGGATTGATATAGATGCTCCTTTGGTGATTGAACCTGGTGTGATCGTGAAATTCAAGTCTGTTGCAGGTTGGGAAGTTTATGCAAAAGTAACGGCAGACGCTTCGGCAAGTAACCCGATTATTTTCACCTCTTATAAAGACGATAATTATTGCGGGGACAATAACGGGGACGGTACTGCAACAATTGCAAATAAAGGAGATTGGGGCTATATCAATATGCGCGGTGACCAGCATGGTTCTTTATTCAGATATTGTAAGTTTCTCTATGGAGGAGGAGAAGGAGGCGGGCGTGTTGTTAAAGCTAATGCGGGTACCGGAAGTATCCATGATTTCACTTTCGACCATTGTACTTTTGCGCATACTTACGGCGGTACAAGCTATTCTACAGCTGCTTTTGACGGAGCTCAAATGAAAGATCCGTCAGTGAGTGTGGTTACAAACAATATCTTTTATGATAATGCAATTCCCATTTTGGTAAGTGGTTATTACGGATTGGATGCGAGTAACAGTTATCACAATCCGGATGATCTGAGCCAAATTAATAAATACAACGGGATTGTGGTCTATGGTTCGGGAATGGCAAGCACAACTGTTGTTTATAGTGAAACGGAAGTGCCTTATGTGCTGAATGTCGGCGGAAATAACAGCCTGAGTTCAACAGGTAGTGAATTGTTAGTTGTGGGACCTGATGTTGTTGTTAAATTCAGTTCGGGTGGAGGTATTTCAGGATGGAGTGCGGCCAATTTCAATATCGATCCGTCAGCGGTGTTTACTTCTTTAAGAGACGATTCACATGGCGGGGATACCAATGGAGACGGAAGTGCATCTGCTCCTGCGTCGGGTGACTGGAACGGAGTGAACCGCGGTACTGACGGTTGGTACGCAACCAATGTTTTTTACAGTTTGCACTAAGCACACATCCTTCAAAATAAGAAGAACCTATGATCCGATTCCCACTTTAGTTTAAGTATAACGGTTAGGTAGCAGCGAGCGGTCGGATTATTGTAAGTGGTCCGGCCGTTTGTTATTCCTTAATTTTTTACCACACGCACCGTTTCTTTAAATTCTTTGGATTGAATAATGATGAGGTAGAGTCCGCTGTTCAGGTCATTCAGATCAATTTGCTGGCGGAATGTGCCCCTGGAAACTTTTCCGGAATGGATTTCGCGGATAAACTTCCCACTTGCATCGTATAAGCGGATATCCATGCGCTCTTTTTCCGGGGCCTGAATTTCCAAAGTGGTGCTTTCAACTGCCGGATTTGGAAATGCAAGTGCTTTAAATGCTGTCGGGTAGGGAACACCGTTCTCATCCAATTCTACAATTGTTTGCTCCAAAAAATCACGCTGAACAGTCATTAGTGCAGAAGCTCCTCCCATTATAGCATATTCCAGACGTTCCGGTGAACGGATTTCGACTTCTTCGATAGGTATTGGTTCCTGAACATATTCAACAGGCATCGCTCCCATAATGTAGGATTCGTCATATACGAGCTCTTGGGGTGCCGGCAGAGCCGTGATAACAGGATTTTCTTGCGGGAGACTTTCCAGTTTCGTCACTTCATTGGATGCAATACTGCGTGCGATCTGCTGAACAGACTCGATTTGCCTTTGATCCCGTTCATCTTCACAACTGAAAAGGCTTAACCCGAAAACAATTAATAAAGCTGCCATAAACAGCTGTTGCGGATTGCGCTTCCTTTGACTAAGCCAGATCCTGAATTCTGCGTTTAGCTCATTTTCCTGGCTGACAGTCATTCGTGCGCAAACAGACTGACCGTGTAATTCCAAAAGCGCGATCTTGATCTCATTGGCAGATTTGTTACTGAAATCATGTACCTGTTTTGTACAAAGTTTACAGAAAGCACCTTTCTCATTGTGGTTCATTTTGTTCCAATCTTCAGAACAAGGTTCTTCAATTCCGAAATTTTTCATAGCAGCTGCATGTTGGTTTCTATTTTCTTGTCGGTAGTTAGATGCAAGCTAATCGGATTTTCCATAAACTTTCTTAAAAAGATGTAAAGTCTCGGTTATCATTGATTAAAATGTAACGGAATAGAATTCAAACGAATCTAAAATGATAACTTTGAGGGCAAATTGAGAAAAACATGATCCAGCGCATACAAACCGTTTACTTTTTATTGGCAGCTCTATTGGTTGCAGCAACCCTTTTCGGAACAGATCTGTTCGCTTACCACCAGGCGGATGATTTTCATGCAACAGCTTATAAATTGTTTAAAGGGGAGGATGTCTTTAAAAAAGTAGATTTCTGGATGCTTTCGGTTGTGCAGATTGTTTTTGCCATAATGATCATATTTTCGTTCAAAATGCGCCACCGTCAGATTTTCTTGGGATGGATTTTACTGATCCTGAATATTTTTAGTACTGCATGGATCGTTTTGGGTGCTGTAGTAGAGCCTTCACAGTGTACAACTTGCGGTGAAGCGGCAACGAATCTTTCTTTTGGTATTACTTTCTATTCGCATGCTATTGCGTTTGTTTTTGTGTTCTTGGGAATTCGTGGAGTTCGCAAAGACAAGAAAACGATTGATTCTTTGAATCGCTTGAGATAATTCCGAATTCCGAAGACCGAGTTCCGAATTTGAAAATTCGGTTAGTTAATCAATCACAGGTCTTTAGGATAATTTAAGCTCAGTAGTCTTAATGATTGCTGTTAGAATTCTCAATAATTCATCACACTGTTTTGTAAGCTTTTCGGACTTTTCTAATTGAATGTAATTCGTAGCCTGAAGTAAATTCAACCAATACAATGTTTCATTTGCTTCTTTCCTTGAAATTTGAAGTTTATGTATAAAGTCTTTGGTAGATTGTCCACGAGCTGCTTCAGAGACATTTGCTCCTATTGAAGTTCCTGAACGTAAGAGTTGTTTGGAAAGAACATACTCTCTTTTTTCATCTACTAAGTATTTATAGGTTTCTACAACCTGTATTGCAAATTCGAAACTCTTTTTTTGAATAATGTTTTCCGCCATGTGAATAGTGTTTCTAAATTAAGTTAAGAAAAAATATTCAATTATTTATTAAATCCGGAATTCGTAATTCGGACCTCGTAATTTGTAATTATAGTCTATCTTTGTGCCTCAAAAAAAATCAAACAGCATGAATTTTCTTTCCGTTGAAAACCTGACGAAATCCTTCGGGGACCGCGTAATCTTTTCAGATATTACTTTCGGGATTGACCAGGGAGATAAAGTGGCCATTGTGGCAAAGAACGGGAATGGCAAAACAACCTTGCTGCGTTGTTTGATGAACCTGGAGCAAATTGACTCGGGGCGTGTTGTTTACCGGAATGACCTGCGGGTTGCATTTATGCAGCAAACGGAAAATCTGGATGAGAACCATACGATCCTCGAAGCAGTTTTTTCTCACGATATGCCTGAGCTTCAAATCGTGAAGAAATACAACCAGGCATTGCGTGAAGGAAACGAAGAGGCGATTCACGCATGTTACGAAGAACTGACAGAACTGAATGCCTGGGACATGGAAGTGAAGGTGAACCAGATCCTTTCTGTCCTGAAATTGAATGATACGAGTCTGCTGGTAGGAAGTCTTTCGGGCGGACAGAAAAAACGGGTGGCACTTGCCCAGGTTTTGGTTGCCGAAGCGGATTTTTTAATCCTGGATGAGCCAACGAACCATTTGGACCTGGACATGATTGAATGGCTGGAAGAATACTTATCCAAATCCAAATCTACGATCTTAATGGTGACCCACGACCGCTACTTCTTAGAAGTGGTTTGTGATACGATCTATGAATTAGAAGACAAAACAATCTATAAATACAAAGGAAACTTCTCGTATTACCTGGAGAAAAAAGCAGAACGCCAGGAACAGCTTCAATCAACGATCGATAAAGCCAGAAACACCTTTAAGAAAGAATTGGATTGGATCCGCAGACAACCGAAGGCTCGTGGTACGAAGCAAAAAGCGCGTATTGAGAATTTCCAGGACGTTAAAAAAGTTGCCGGTCAGCGTATCGATGAAGACGAGATCGATATCCCGGTGAAAATGGAACGTTTGGGTTCTAAGATCCTGGAATTGCATAAAATCGGGAAATCTTACGGCGATAAGATCATTTTGGATAATTTCTCCTACAACTTCCAGCGCAAGGAACGTTTGGGAATCGTGGGGAATAACGGAACGGGGAAATCGACCTTCCTGAATATGATACAGGGCAGG
Source organism: uncultured Fluviicola sp. (assembly GCA_966248825.1). Lineage (GTDB taxonomy): Bacteria > Bacteroidota > Bacteroidia > Flavobacteriales_D > Crocinitomicaceae > Fluviicola. The sequence goes on along the minus strand of CBINBC010000006.1, from coordinate 82,758 downwards.
GAAGAGGTTGATAAAGGAAAAGTAGTTACCGGGGAAACGGTTGTTTTTGGCTACTACAGCCAGGAACTTATCAAAGTGGATGAAGACAAAAAAGTGATTGATGTGATCCGCGATATCGCCGAGTTCATTCCTCTGGAAAAGGGACGCCAGCTTTCCGCAGCTCAATTCCTGGAAAAATTCCTGTTCCCGCGTCACATGCACTACAACTTTGTACACAAATTGAGTGGTGGAGAAAAAAGACGTTTGAAACTGATGACTGTTTTGATGGCCAATCCGAATTTCCTGATCCTGGATGAGCCGACCAATGACCTGGATATCTTTGTAATGAGTGTTCTGGAAGATTACCTCAGAACTTTTGAAGGGTGTTTGATCGTTGTTTCGCACGACCGTTACTTTATGGACAAAATGGTTGACCACCTATTTGTTTTTGAAGGACAGGGAGCGATCAAAGACATCATTGGAAACTATACCGAGTTTAGAAAACAGACTGCAGCCGATTACAAAAAAGAGAAGCAGGCAGATGATAAGCCGGTTGAAGTAGTGAAAGTGAAACAGATCTCAGAAGAAGCTCCGAAAGAGAAGCGCAAACTATCGTTTAAAGAAAAAAGCGAGTTCGATCAGATCGAGAAAGACCTGGAGCGCCTGGAAGAAGAAAAAATGAAATGGACGAATGTGCTTTCTGATACTGCTGCCAGCACTGAGCAATTGATGGAAGCCGGTGAGAAACTGAATTCCATTGTTTCGGAAATCGATGAGAAAACCGAGCGTTGGATAGAATTGTCGGAGTTCGCTTAACCACCAAGCACGCAAAGAGCACTAAGAAAGTTTTATTTGCTGGATAAGGGTTAGCCGCAGAGAACGCGGAGGCGCAAAGGTTGAAAATCGAAAGCAGTACTTATCTTCTTTGCGTCCTTTTACTTTGCGGTTCAATTAATAAGAGCTGAGCCGAAGGTTCAGATTATGTACTTCCAATAAACCTTTGTGAGTTTCGTGAACTCACGGTGTAATTTTATTTTTGATTGTTTTTGAAAATAATTTTAGACAAGACTAAAAAATAGTTTTACATTTGCATAAAATAATTTTTGTGCGATATATACTTTTAATCGGCTTTTTGGGGAATACCATTGTAACAATGAGTCAAAATCAATCGCTTGATTCATTGAGGACACTTCCCGATTCTTTGAAAGAAATCGAAGAAGTAACAGTAACAGGAAGTCGTGTTGCTCAATCCAAAAAGAATAGTGTTATTTCCGTTTCTACCCTGGATCAAAAATTATTCAGAGCGATTTCCGCGTCATCCATTTCAGATGCGCTCAAGTTCTCTCCGGGTATCCGGATGGAAACAAATTGTCAGACTTGCAACTACACACAAGTAAGAATGAACGGTTTGGGAGGTTCTTACTCCCAGATCCTGATCAATGGTCGTCCGTTGTTCTCTTCCCTGATGGGACTTTACGGTTTGGAGCAAATCCCTGTGAATATTGTAGACCGCATAGAAGTTGTAAACGGAGGCGGATCTGTTCTGTACGGTTCGAATGCCATTGCAGGGACAATCAACATCATTACCAAGCACCCGGAATACAATTTTATCGAGTTTTCCGACAAGCTTTCCCTGATTCCGAACGGGCCGGTAGAACAGGCTTTTCAATTGAACGGAGGGTTTGTTTCCAAATCCAAAAAGAGCGGATTTCTATTCTCCGGGATGAATAAATTCCGGGATGGGTACGACCGTAACGGAGATGGTTTTACGGAAATTCCAAGGGTAAACAATTCTTTGCTGGGAATCAATGCGTTCCGGAATATTGGCAAATCCGTTGAACTTCATGCTGATTTTTGGGTCCTGCATGAACAGCGGCAGGGAGGACAGTTTTGGAACGGAGATCCGCAGCAGGCAGATCAAAGTGAATTCAGAAATCAGATTACCAGCATCGGGCAGTTCTCCGGATTATGGAAATCCCGCAATAAGAAATGGAACCTCCAGGCATATACCGGATATCAAAAAACGAACAGGCATCATTACACAGGTTTGGATCATGCTGAAGCGTGGGGAAAAACGAATAACATTACCTGGCAGTCGGGTGTTCAGTTTAATTTCACACAGCGTTTCGGAGAGAAGAGCAAATCTGCATTGATAGGAGGTGTGGAGCATTATTACGACTTCATACAGGACGAAATCCGCGGATACGAGTATTCTATTAATCAACACATTACTCAATTTGCAGGTTTCCTGCAGGAACAATTGGATTTGGGAGAGAAGTGGTCATTCGTGGCGGGATTAAGAACAACCAGCCATTCCAGCCTCCAGAACCTGATAGTGACGCCGAGAGCTGCTGTTTTGTTTAAACCCAACGGACAATGGCAGTTCCGCCTGTCTTACGGAAACGGATTTAAAGCTCCCCAGGTATTTGAAACAGATATGCACATTGCATTTGCGAACGGTGGAATTTCCCAGATTCGCGTAGATAAGGATTTGAAAAGCGAGAAATCACATGCATATTCCGCGCAGGCAAATTGGAGTAGAAGAAGGAAGCGCATGTTGTATTCCTCCGAATTCACACTTTTTCACACACAATTGCTTCATTCTTTTGTTTTGAACGAAATTCCGAGTGATGATCCGAACAAAACCCTGCTCCTGCGAACCAATGGTTCGAATGCGGAAGTAAGTGGTTTGAGTGAATCCGTTCGGGTACGCTGGGATAAGTATTTGCAGGTTGACGTGAACGTAACTTACCAGGAATCGCGTTTTACAGAAGCGCAGCAATGGTCGCTGGAAGTGGAACCGATCAAAGCCTTTCTGAGAACTCCGAATGTATACGGCTCATCCACAATTTCTATTTTCCCGGAGGGAAGCTGGTCGGGCTCGGTAAGCTGCGTGTATACGGGAAGCATGCTGGTGCCGCATTTCGGAGGTGCTCCTGAATTGGACAACGATATTATTTTGAAAACGAAATCCTTTTGGGATGTAGGAATCCGCGCAGAAAGAGCGATACACATCCATAAGTTTGAACAAACCGTGCGAATCGGAGCGGGAGTTCAAAACCTGTTCGACAGCTATCAAAGCGATTTCGACACATCCAAATACCGCGACAGTAACTTCATTTACGGCCCACCAAAACCACGAACTGTTTTTGTGGATTTGAAATGGGTGATCGGAGGGAAACATTAAATTCGTATTCCGATTACACAAACGTCGTCCACCTGTTCCAGTTCACCTTTCCAGCTTTCGAAGGTTGTTTCGAGGTGTTCTTTTTGTTCTTCCATAGGGCGGTTGTGGATGGCCAGAATGGATTCTTTGAATTGTTTGTATTTGAATTTCTTTCCATTCTCTCCACCAAACTGATCCGCGTAACCATCCGTGAACAAGTAGATGGTTGTTTTTGGTTCAAGGACCATGGAATGCGTATTGAACGGTTTTTCATCTGCAAAAGTTCCGATTGGCTGTTTGTCCGGTTTCCATTCAATAATCTCGCTGCTTTCGGCAGGAACGATCCACAACGGATTATTCGCTCCGGACCAGAGTAATTGGTTGGTTTTGACATTCAAACAGCCCAAACTGATATCCATTCCGTCCTTTACATTTTCAGTACTTTTGTTGAAGGTAGAAATAACTAGTTCTCGTGTTTTGTCCAGGATCTTTCCGGGTTCAATCAGGTTGAACTCCAAAACGGAGCGGTTTAGTGCATTGCAGCAGATGACACTCACCATTGCACCGGGAACGCCGTGTCCCGTACAATCAGCGGCAGCGAAGAACAAATAGTCTTCCGAAACGGAGCCGTTCGAAACCGTATGTTTTTCCAGCCAGTAAAAATCCCCGGCAACAATATCCTTTGGTTTGTAAAGAATGAAACTTTCGGGTAAGGTCTTATGCCAGTAATCGACTGCAGGTAAAATAGCGTCCTGGAGGCGTTTCGCATAGGTGATCGAATCAAGGATTTCCCTGTTTTTGTATTCCAATGCATCTTTCTGGTCTTCTACGAGGCTTTTTTGTTCCAGGATGATTTTATTCGCCTTGTTTTTCTGTTTTAGAGAACGGAACAATAAGAATCCAAGTCCAATGAAAACAACCATGCTGGCTGCGAAGAAATATTTTTGGGTTTGCTCGCTTTTGATCTGTTTTTTCTGGTTCTCAATTTGGATCTGCTTCTTTTCTGATTGGTATTTTTCAGTCAGTTCGGAAAGCTGGCGGGCATTTTCCAATGAGAAAATAGAGTCTTTGATAGTTATATAGGTCTTGAGGATATCAAAAGCAGCTTTATCATTTCCCATGGCGTGATGTACATTGGCCAGGTGCATGTGTGTAGCCATGACGTTTGCGCTGTAAATGTTATTGGCATTCCGGATACTTGCTTCAATGAGCGGTAGCGCTTTTGCATATTGTTTTTGCTCGTAGTAAGCGAGTCCTAAATTGTCTGTCCAGGTAGTCCCTTCCGATGCAGACCCCAGAATAGCAATGGCTTTTTCATAGTATTCAATGGCCTTCGGATAGTTTTTCTGTTTCATGAAAATATTGGCGTAATTCCCGTAAACATCGGGATCTACAGTTCCCAGCCGGTTCATGATATCCATGGCCTTTTTGATGTAAACCGTTGCAGAATCCAGTTGGTCTTCGAATTCATAACAGATACTGATGTTTTCGTAAATGATCAGCTGTCCCTGCAGGAAATTGTTCCGGATGAAAACTTTGTTGGAGTTGTGGAACTTTTCAATAGCTTCTTTATTGCGCTTCAGGTCGCGGTAAAGAATCCCGATATTGGCTTCACTTTTTGCAACTCCCATTTCGTCATGCGCTTTTTTGTAATATCGAATGGACAACTGATAGCACTCGATCGATTTAGGTATGTTTCCGGCTTCGTCCATTAGAATTCCCAGGTTCTTGTAGGCCAAAGCTATTCCTGGATTGTACTTCAGTTTTTTAGCAAGTTTCACATTCCCGAAAAGTAATTTCTCCATTTGTTTCGGATGTGAATATTTGAAGGACCAGGAAATCTCATTTTGAAAGATGACTTTATTGGTGTCGTCTTTCATTTTTGAGCATACATCCAGGATGGAATCAAGCTGTTTTTCTGTTTGTGAGAAGGAACATGTGCTAAGTAAAGTGAAAAATGCTGTAACAACAAGTATGCTTTGTTTCATAAGTAAGTTAGCGCTAAATAGTAATTTTCGAATTAAAAGTAATAAAATACTCTTCAATGTGTTTTGATTTCCTTTTTTGAAGGAAAGTTTCTTTATATTGGTCTAAATCTGTTAGATTTTATACTTTTAAATAAAAAACATGATCTCCCGAATTGTCTTCTTATTAGTAGTTTTTAGTAGTTCTTCCCTTTTTGCCCAGGTTTCCGATACCGAAATGGAGAACATGAAAACCAAATGGCGTGCAGGATTAACTGTAAAAGCCAGGAATTTATCAGAGAAAACACCACGTACAGAAGGGATGAGTGAATTCGGAGATTCGATTCAGCGCTTGTTCCTCAAAGACACTTTTATCGTCGAAAATTTGTACCGCAGACAGCTGGATGCAGACGCTACTAATTTGGGAATGAACAAAGCAGCACTGGCCTGTGCCGCTGAATATGAATTATTGGTTGATAAATATTACACTGTTCTTTTGGATAAAATGAATCCGGAAGATCGGGAATTTGTGATTTCCTGGCAAACAAACTGGAAAGCATTGATGGAAAAAGAGCGTGCTTTGATAGGTAAACTGATGCAGGAAGAATATAGCGGAGGCGGAAGTATTCATTCGCTTACATACACCGGCCGCTTAATGAATGCGCAAAAAGAACATGTACTCATCATCCTTGATTACCTGATTCATTTAATTTGATTCCCATGAAAAAGAGCTTGATCATTTTCGGGTTGATTTTACTCCCTGTCATTTCTCATGCCCAGTTGAAACCGGGATACGATAAATATGAAGCTGCAGAATTGTTAAAAGTCAATTTTCGCTTTGTGGATTCCTTGATGTGGGATTCCCTGCCGGGGCCCGAACGTTTTCAATTTAAGTACCGTTCAAAGACGCTTGGCTTTGATAATAAATGGGATTATTGGGAAGATAAAGACGGGGTAGGAGTTCTGTCTTTAAGAGGTACAACCGGTTCTTTTTCCAGCTGGGGAGCGAACTTTTATGCGGGAATGGTTCCTGCAAAAGGATGGATTAAGATCAGTGAAAAAGATACTTTTCATTACGAACTGTCAAAAGACCCGAAAGCATTGGTGCATGTTGGATGGACAACTGCATTGGGATGTTTGTGGCAAGATATGGACTCACTGCTTTTTGCCCAAATTGACCAGGGAAAGAAGGAGTTTTACATTACCGGACACAGTCAGGGCGGGGCATTGGCTTATCTGCTTACAGCTCACTTATTGATTATGCAGGAAAATGGAATCATTCCTGCCGACGTCCGCTTCAAAACTTATTGCAGTGCAGCTCCCAAGCCAGGGAATTTATATTTCGCTTATTATTATGAGAAAATGACTCAGCAGGGCTGGGCCTACAACACCGTAAATGCACTGGATTGGGTTCCGGAGTCGCCGTTCTCGATTCAAACCGTCAATGATTTTAACGCTATCAATCCGTTCAGGGATGCGAAAAAAGCTATGAAAAAGCTTCCGTTATTTCCACGGCTGGTAGTTCGAAGCATGTATAACAAAATGGATCGTCCTTCCCGGAAATCGCAGCGAAGTTTTGAGAAAAACCTTGGAAAGAAACTAGGGAAACAGCTGACAAAAAGTCTGAAAGGGTTTGAGCCTCCGGCATTGATGAGTTCTTCTTCGTTTACGCGTTGCGGCAACTATATGATTTTATATCCGGATGTGAATTACTATGCTGAGTTCCCACAGGATCGGAAAGCGATCTTTTTGAATCATCAGCTAGAGCCGTATTTATTCATGTTAGAAAAACTGCCCGAATAGTTTAGCATCTTTTTTCCTGTTTTCGACGGTAACTCTCTTTTGCAATCTTATCGGCATTCAATTTTGTAAATCAGTGTTTTTCAATCTTTACGGGGTTTATTTTAAGTTGAAAGATTGATATCTGTTAAAACTATTTTAGAATTAACCCAAATATGTTATATTTGAGTCAACACTTTATGACTCACTTGATACTATTCACGTTACCAATGAAACCTCTTTTTTAATTTCAGAATATTTGAATGATTGGCTTTTGAAGGAAGGTTATTGATCTTGTTGTGCGGAAAGTTTTGGAGTAATCAACAAATAATTTATAAATCAATTAAGAAAATGATGAAAGATTATCAGCGGTTTTCGGAGACACAGAAATTCAGACAATGGTGGCTCTGGTTTATGTTTGCAGGAATTAAAGGAATAATGGGCTTTTTCATTGTAACACAGGTGTTGTTTGGAGAACCATTCGGGGATAACGTTGCAGATAATGCGGCCTTGATGATAGGTTTCTTGTTCATGCTGATCCTTTCGCTTTTATTCTTTATTATGAAGTTGGAAACACGGATTTCCGATAACGGAATAGCTGTCAGATTCTATCCGCTCCAATTGAAATTCAGGAACTACCGATGGGAAGACCTGGAAGAAGCTTATTTGCGTGAGTATTCTCCAATAGCGGAATACGGCGGGTGGGGAATCCGGTATAGTTTCGTTGGGAAAGGAAAAGCGCTCAATGTTTCCGGAAGAATGGGACTGCAGCTGGTGTTTAAGGATGGCAGAAGACTGTTGATAGGCACTTCGAAACCGGAAGATATTATGCAGGTCTTGTCGGTAATGGGAAGGTAACCTGGAATTATCAATTATGAATTATCAAGAATTATGAATTATCAAGGAGGGGTTCCTCTTGATAATTGAGTCGTTCATAATTGATAATTTTTCATCGAACTAACTGATCTTCACTTGTGGTCCCAGGAATTTGGAATCCACTCCGAAAACAATGTCCCAAAATACTTTCATGCGGGCAAAGCGTTCGCGGACTTTGGTTTTGAAACCACCCATTTTAGCCACATCCTGTGCGTTGTATCCGTAAACGGTCATTCCGAAATGCTCTCCCAGGTAAATGGCACGTTCGTTGTGAAAGCGCTGCGAGATCACAATGACTTCTTTCTGACCGAATACTTTCAAAGCCCGTTCCATGGAATCAAGCGTTCTGAATCCGGCGTAATCCAGGAAAATGCGGTTTGCAGGAATTCCGGCAGCTACCAGGGCATTTTTCATATCGGTAGGTTCATCATAAGTTGCGATGCTGTTATCTCCGCTTACCAGGATGTATTTGACTTTTCCGGCACGGTATAATTCTACAGCTGCTCTGATCCGGTAAGAAAAGTAAAGATTGTCGTTACCACGTTTATTGGTTCTGGAAGTTCCCAATACAAGGGCTACTTTCACTTTTGGGCAGTTACTTACTTTGTCGAAGATTTTCCCTTCGGCATTGGATTCGATGGCCCAATTGGCCCCAAAAAACCAAAATAATCCGAATAAAAAGCTGATTAGAAGTGTTCGTTTGATGATTTTGGACCAGTTGCGTTTGCGTTTCATGCATGAAAGATTGGAAGATCAAAAGTAGCAGAATTCAAAATGCAAAAATCAGAATTCAAAATTTTCCTGAAGGCCATTTCATCTCTTTAAAATAAACCACAAAAAAAGTAGGGTCGGAAAATTTTCCGACCCTACTTTACACCTAAAACTAAACTACTACTACTTATCTATAATTATGCATCTATTTCCTCCTCCTGGGAAATAGGTTTTCTAAATACTATTTTGCCGTCGAAGATATCCATAACCACTGTCTGTGAAGTGTCTAAAGTTCCGCCAAGCAAGGCTTTGGACAATTCGTTCAGTACTTGTTTCTGGATTACCCGTTTCACCGGTCTTGCTCCGAAATGCGGATCGTAACCTGCTTCAACCAAATGTGATTTTGCTTCTTCGGTCATGTGAATCTTGATTCCTTTTTCAAGAAGCATGTTTTTCAATTGATCCAACTGAAGCTGCACAATCTGTCTGACGTATCGCTTATTAAGCGGTGTGAAGATAATTGTCTCATCAATGCGGTTCAGGAACTCCGGACGAATGGTCTGTTTCAATAACTCCAACACTTTGAATTTTGCTTTTTCCATGGCATCGTGCAGGTTTTCTTCTTTCACGCCTTCAAAACTTTCCTGGATCAAATGGGAGCCCATGTTGGAAGTCATAATGATGATGGTGTTCTTAAAGTTTACCGTTCGTCCTTTGTTATCGGTCAAACGTCCGTCGTCCAATACTTGGAGTAAGATGTTGAAAACATCCGGATGCGCTTTTTCAATTTCATCGAGTAAAACGATGGAGTAGGGTCTTCTGCGAACTGCTTCTGTTAATTGTCCGCCCTCATCATAACCCACATATCCCGGAGGTGCTCCTACTAATCGGCTGACACTGTGTTTTTCCTGGTATTCCGACATGTCAATACGTGTCATAGCATTCTCATCGTTGAACAAGAAGTCGGCGAGTGCCTTTGCCAATTCGGTTTTTCCGACACCGGTCGGACCTAAGAAAATGAACGAACCGATCGGTTTGCGCATATCCTGTAATCCGGCTCTGCTTCGTCTTACTGCGTCGGAAAGAGCTTCAATGGCTTCTTCCTGTCCTACTACGCGTTTTCCGAGTTCATCTTCCAGTCGGAGTAATTTAGAAACTTCGCTTTCAACCATTTTCGAAACCGGAATTCCTGTCCATTTGGAAACTACATCCGCAATTTCCTGGGCATCCACTTCCTCCTTGATGAGTTTGGAATTAGCCTGTAATTCGATCAGTTTTTTCTTTCCTTCTTCCAGTTGGGCCTCTGCTTCTTTGATTCTTCCGTATCGGATTTCCGCCACTTTTCCATAATCTCCCGAACGTTCAGCCTGGTCAGCCTCCAGTTTCAGGTTCTCGATCACTTCTTTGGTTTTCTGAACTCCTTCCACAATGTCTTTTTCTGCCTGCCATTTCGCATTGAAAGCATTTCGCTGTTCTTCTAATGAGGCTAATTCTTTCCCTAAAACTTCCAGCTTTTTGGTGTCGTTTTCGCGTTTAATGGCTTCGCGCTCAATTTCAAGCTGCATAATCCGACGGTCAAGCTCATCCAGTTCCTCCGGTTTTGAATTAATTTCCATGCGGAGTTTGGAAGCTGCTTCGTCAATTAAGTCGATGGCTTTATCCGGCAAATGTCGCTCCGTGATATAGCGTTGTGACAATTCAACCGCTGCTATTATCGCCGCATCTTTAATCAGTACCTTGTGGTGATTCTCATATTTCTCCTTGATACCGCGAAGGATAGAAATCGCATCTTCCGTATCCGGTTCATCCACCAAAACAGGTTGGAAACGGCGTACCAATGCTTTGTCTTTTTCGAAGTATTTCTGGTATTCGTTTAAAGTTGTTGCTCCAACGGCTCTTAATTCGCCTCTTGCCAATGCAGGTTTTAGAATGTTTGCCGCATCCATTGCACCTTCACCACCTCCGGCACCAACCAGGGTGTGGATCTCGTCAATGAAGAGGATAATTTCTCCGTCAGCACTCGTTACTTCTTTTACAACGGATTTCAAGCGTTCTTCGAATTCACCTTTGTATTTTGCACCGGCAACCAAAGCTCCCATGTCGAGGCTGTAAACAATTTTGGATTTCAGGTTTTCCGGAACGTCACCATCGATAATGCGGTGTGCAATTCCTTCCGCAATAGCTGTTTTACCAACCCCCGGTTCACCGATCAAAATCGGGTTGTTCTTTGTTCTCCTGGTAAGAATCTGCAATACCCGACGAATTTCATCGTCACGGCCGATTACCGGGTCTAATTTCCCTTCTCGCGCCAATTCGTTCAGGTTCTTAGCGTATTTTTCCAACGATTTGTAAGTCCCTTCCTGTTGATTGGAAGTAATTTTCTCTCCGTTCCTTAATTCCATAATGTCTTTTATAACCTTTTTCTTGTCGAGTTTTGCGTCACGTAATAATTGCCCGATCTGATCTTTCGAGTCTATGAGTGCCAGGAAAAGCATTTCTACAGTGGCGTATTCATCACCGTTTTCTTTAGCTGTTTTCAGAGCAAGCTGCAATGTTTCCTGTGCTTTTGGTGAAAGGTAGATCTGTCCGCCGGAAACTTTACTCTGACTTTCCAGTATTCGGTCTAAAGCAAGTTCGATGGTTTTCGGGTTTACCTGTGATTGTTTGAATAAATAAGGAACCACATCTGCGTCTTTCAGAAAGATCCCTTTCAATAGGTGTGCATTCTCGATAGCCTGATGCCCTTCTGTTTGAGCATAGTCCTGTGCTGCCTGAATGACTTCTTGTGTTTTTATAGTAAATTGATTGCTATCCATTTTGTTTGAATTTGATTCCATTCGTTCAAATCACGAACCAAAATCAATTCCCCGGTATTTTTAAGACAAAAAGGCAGTTTCAAAAAAATGCAACCGACAAATTGACACCTCTTGATGTGTGAGATGAACGCTATAAATAGTAATTTAGCCAAAAATTGCCGGAATGTCTAAAATCAAAAAAACTTACAAAAAACTCTATCCTTATTTTGTAGATGTATGGCAATACATTGTGATCATCCTGATTTTCATTATTGCCGCAATATTCTTTTTATAGCTCTATTTCAAATTCTTCATGAGCACGAAGAACTGATTAAAAAAAGGAGTATAGTTTGAAGGGCTGAGGAAATCTGATTTGGTTGCACCCGACAACAGTACTTCGCTCTTGTCCAGGTCAATGAGAATAGCCTCCATGTTCAGACCGTGGTAATCCTTTATATAATAGACATTGGTTGACAGGATGTGAGAAATTCCTCTTTTTTTATTGTAGTTTTTGATGAGATCAGTGTCCACAGGCGGACATGGTTTTCCGTCGTTCATGTACCAAACCTGTTCCAGGTAAGAAAGGTAGGTAACGTATTCGTTCAGGGCTTCAGTGCCTGATTTTGAAATAGAATCGGCCTGCATTAATACCGGGTTGAATCCGTTTTTTTGACAGGTATTCAGGATGAAGTTAAAGAAAGCAGTTTGCCCTTTTTCCTTTTCCCAATCAGGAACTGTTTTGTCGGAAAAGATCAAAGCCTCCGGTTCAATCAGCAGCACCTCCTTAAAAGTAGGTATCGCGGCAGCCTGTTTTTTAGCCGTTTCCCTTTTTGTAAGTTCCTGTTCTTTCGGAGTTAATTTGAAAAAATCTTTTTCAGCTTCTTTGATGGAATCATTTTTTGCCCGTAGCTTTTTAAAAGTGCTTACAAAAACAGGGTCCCGGATGATATCCGAAATACCATAGATAGCGTATTCGGTGGAGTCAAAAGCGACAGAGGTCTGCATTGTTTCGCGTTTTTCACGGATACGACTGTATTTATCCCCCTCTGTTTTGACACTGTCTTTGATAGAAGGAGAATCAGGCTCGTTCTTTTTTACAAGAGCTTCTGACGCTGCCTGGTGATAGTTTAGTTTTTGAAATTTCGATAATTCAAAATAAGTGGTGGTGCTTAATTCTTTCAGGTAGTTATTATAGGTGTTTTCGAAGTACGCATCATCCGGGTATTTATTTTTCAGGTCGTATAAAATACGCAAACCGATAGTTGCCAGTTCAATTCGTTTTGCCTGCTTGAGAAACTTATTCAATTTGGAGGATTCACCTTCTATTTTAGGATCGTTAAATCGTTCATGAATGATATGTCCGGTTTGTTGTATCGACAACCAGGCCCCGGCTTTCATGTGTTCTAAAAACAGATTGTTTGGGTGCAGCCTTTCCAATAGAAAAATAGAATACAGGGCATTGAAAGGATTTCCCTGGATCAGGTTTATGCGAACATCTTCAAAACGACAAGTTTTAACGGCCTCACGAAAGGTTTTCTCATCCAGGATAAAATGTGTTTTTCCCCATTGGCTATATTTTTCTAGCGAAAGCTGAATGGCTTCCTTTCTTTTTTTGATGTTGGGATGCGTGTGAAAATTGTCGTTATAGTCTTCACTGGCAGTAATCTCTTTAATTTCTTTATTTATGCGTGATAAAGGAATATAAAACTGTTCCGTATTAAAGTAATCGTTCGGAAAAACGATCTCGTCGAAAGGCAGGTAAGAATACATCAGTATATCAAATGTGCCTAAAAGATCTTCCTCGGAATACCCCAGGTCGTAATAGCGCTTGATAGCTGCTTCATCGGCTTCGAATTCCTGTTCCTTCGAAAATTGACTGAGTTTTAGTACCTGGTCGCGTCTTTTTATTTTACCGGCTTTCTTTAAATGGATGTATTCATTATAAGAGTGATTTTTTTCATAATGAGCAATCTCATGCGATAATATGAATGCAAGTTGTGCTTCCGAAGAAAGCTGTGAAATTAATCCTGTAGTTACGAATATGATTCCCGGGGCGGTTGAAAATGCATTTACCTCATTCGATTTGACGGTGTAAAAACGTAACTCTTTTAAGAGTTCCGGATCGTTTTTTAGCAAATTGGCCGCGACCTCACGAACATAATTCGAAATCTCATCACCATAAATAATATCTCCGGAATAGAATGCGTTATTCAATTCTGTGTGGACATCTGTCCAGTATGCCTGAGCCTCAGTTTTGGAAGGGAAAACCAGGTCTGTTCTTAGAAGGTCCTGTGCAACTTTATCAGCAACGGAGGTTTTGAAATCCCGGGGCATTTCTCCCTGCGACAAAAGTGTCTGATAATTGTTTAAATCCTTTTGTGAGAATGAGGAAAAAGATGTTAGAAGTGCTAAAAGGCTAATTAGTATGAACTTAATTGTGGGGAAAAGTTGATCCATTGTTTTTATTAATAATCTCATGCAAAAGTAACCCAAAATCAAAAACAGGTAAAGTTCGTCTGATTAATTTTGAACTAACAGGGGGAAACAAGGGCGGGTTGCGCTCATTGTCAATCCAACAGAATCCTTATTTTTGTTCAAAAGTTAAAAGCGTTGGAAAATCAACTTGAATTATCAATAGTCGTTCCTTTATTCAATGAAGTTGAGTCTTTACCGGAACTTCACACCTGGATAAAGCGGGTATTGAACGATCATCATTTATCTTACGAAATCATTTTTGTAGACGATGGAAGCAAGGACGGATCCTGGAAAGTGATTGAATCATTGAAATTGATCGACTCCAATGTTCGTGGGATCAAGTTTCAGCGTAATTACGGGAAATCTGCGGCACTGCATACCGGTTTCCAGGCAGCGATGGGGAAAGTGGTGGTTACGATGGATGCTGATCTGCAGGATTCACCCGATGAACTTCCGGAATTGCACCGCATGATTACCGAAGACGATTATGATGTAGTTTCCGGGTGGAAGAAAAAACGCTATGACCCGATTACAAAGACTGTTCCGACTAAACTTTACAACTGGGCGGCACGCAGAATGACCGGAATCTATTTGCATGATTTCAATTGCGGGTTGAAAGCATATAAGAACGCTGTCGTTAAAAGTATTGAGCTTTACGGGGATATGCACCGCTATATTCCGCCACTGGCAAAATTTGCCGGCTTTAATAAGATCGGTGAGAAGGTGGTAATCCACCAGGCGCGCAAGTACGGGACTACAAAATTCGGTCTGAACCGTTTTTTGAATGGGCCGCTTGATTTGATGACCGTTGTGTTTATGGGAAAATTCGGCAAGAAACCCATGCACTTTTTTGGCGCGATGGGATCTTTGTTGTTTATCCTGGGATTTGGAATTGCGGCTTACCTGGCAATCGATAAATTGTTTGTTCATTCAACAGCCATCAAATTAGCCGATCGTACGGAATTTTTTATAGGTCTCACAGCGATGATTATGGGAGTTCAGTTCTTTTTGGCCGGTTTCCTGGCAGAATTGGTAGGACGCAATTCTTCTACACGGAATAATTACCTGATTGAAACCGAAATCTAAGAATCGTCATGAAAAACTGGCATTTGGATGACTCCTGGACACTCTTCCTGGATAGGGACGGGGTGATCAATGAACGCATCATGGATGATTATGTCAAACGAAAAGAAGAATTCATTTTACTTCCCGGTGTGGCAAAGGCTATTTCCAGGGCAAATAAGCTGTTTTTACACGTTTTTGTAGTTACCAACCAACAGGGAATCGGAAAAGGATTGATGACCGAGCGTAACCTTTTGGAAATCCATGGTTATTGTAGTGAATTACTGAAAACTGAAAACGGCCGCATTGACCGCTATTATTTTGCTCCGAATTTAGCTTCAGACAATTCAGACTTACGAAAACCAAATCCGGGAATGGCGCTTTTAGCCCGAAAGGAATTTCCTACAGTTGATTTTCAAAAATCAATTATGGTGGGCGATTCCGATTCGGATATCGAATTTGGCAGGAAACTTGGAATGAAAACTGTGTTTATCGGACACAAGGTTGTCACGAAACACGAAACAGCTGATTTAACTTGTGATTCGCTTGAATCGTTTATAAACTTATTGGATTATGATAACTAGGATTCTTTTTACGGTATTGCTTTTTATTGCTTCCCAGGGATGGGGACAAACAGTTAATCAGAAAGATACGCAGGGCAGAAAACAAGGTCCATGGCAGAAAACATATCCCAAATCACGGGCTTTTGAATACAAAGGACAGTTTAAGGACGATAAGCCGGTGGGAACTTTCTATTACTATTATCCTTCTACCAAGAAAAAAGCAATTGTAACCCACGATGAGAAAACCGGTCGTTCAACCTCAGTGATGTACCATGAAAATGGTGTCTTGATGGCAAAAGGGATTTTCAGGAACCAGGAAAAAGACAGTGTTTGGGAATATTACGGACCTTCCGGTAAATTAAGTACAAAAGAGACTTATTCGAAAGGAAAGCTGAATGGGAACCAAACCATCTATTATGTTATGGAAGACCCGAATGATAAGCGCATAATTCCTGCAAAAGTGACACCTTATAAAATGGGAGTGATCCACGGGGATGTTATTGAGTATTTCGATACAAATGTGATCAAAAGCAAGGTGACTTATGTCAATGGAAAGAAAGAAGGAATTGCAATAATCAACCATCCGAATGGAAAAGTGATGATCACAGAGCGTTATAAAGGAGGTGTTCAGCATGGCTGGCAATCTGCACACGATGAATCAGGAAAAGAGACCGGAAAACAGTATTATCGCTTTGGAAAACGAATTGAAGGCAAGGAACTTGACTCTTATTTGAAGCAATGTAAAGCAAAAGGGATCAATCCCAACGGCTAAATTCTCAATTAAACAATTATTTTGAACATTTACTTGACTTGAAACTACTTTTTTAAGTATCTTGCGCCCCATGCGTAAGAATTTAAAAGTCATAGCCATAGCTATGCTACTACTACTTCCAATCCTATTGATAGGATCTTGTAAAAAATCAGAAGATTTTGACATGTACTACAACTATTTCCCGTTGAATGAAGGGCATTATACCATTTATTCGGTTCGGGAAGTGATCGTTGACCAGCAGGTAAACGTCAGAGATACTTTCAATTATTTCATCAAGACAGTTATCGGTGATACAATTACAGATAATTCCGGCAGAACAGCCAAACAGTTTGAGCGTTATTACGGATCAAGTGCCAATGGACCCTGGATGATCCATGATATATGGACTGCCATTTATGCTGATGGAAAAGCAGAATTGGTTGAAGAGAACAACCGGGTCATCAAGCTGGTATTTGCACCAAGCGAGGACGATGAGTGGAATATGAATGCGTACAATACACTGGAGCCTTTGGAGTGTTATTATTCGAATCTTCATCAATCTTATACGCTTAACGGAAATAGTTATCCTTCTACAGTTACAGTTGAACAGGAAGATTTCTCATCGTATATTGATTCCCGCCGTAAATATGAGGTATATGCACGCGGAATCGGTTTGGTGCACAAGTATTTCAGGGATTTCACCATCAATAACGGAAATCCGAATAATCTTAAAAAAGGAAGATTGTTGACCATGGAATTGGTGAGTTACGGGGATTAGTCCATTTACTTTTCTTGCTATCTTTGCCGAAAAGGAATCCATGTATTTTTCATTTATTATTCCTGTCTACAACAGACCTGATGAAATCGAAGAATTGCTCGAGAGTTTGTCGCGGCAGACTTATAGCAAAGAATTTGAAGTAGTTGTAGTGGAAGATGGTTCCTCGATACCTTGCGAACATGTCATCAATTCCTTCAAAGACCAATTAACGATTTCGTATTATTTCAAACCCAATTCAGGTCCGGGTGATTCCCGGAATTTCGGAATGCGGCAGGCAAAGGGAGATTATTTCCTCATTTTGGACTCCGATTGTATTCTTCCGGGTACTTACCTGCAATCGGTTGAAGAAAACCTGGAACGGGAATATGTGGATTGTTTCGGAGGGCCGGATAATGCATTGGACTCCTTTTCGGATGTTCAGAAAGCAATCAATTTTACAATGACCTCATTCCTCACAACCGGCGGAGTTCGCGGAGGGTCTGAAAAAATCGGCAGATTCCAGCCAAGAAGCTTTAATATGGGGCTTTCCAAAAAGGGATTTGAAGCTACGGGAGGATTTGGGAATATCCACCCCGGAGAAGATCCTGATTTATCAATCCGTTTATGGGAGCTGGGCTTCGATAGCAAGTTGTTCAGAAATTCATACGTTTATCACAAAAGGAGGATCGACTGGTCAAAATTTTACAAACAGGTAAATAAATTCGGCAAGGCAAGACCAATACTTGATTCCTGGTACCCGAAATACAAAAAGCTTACCTTTTGGTTTCCTGCCTTGTTCCTGATTGGATTTGTCGGGTCTGCAGTCTTAGCTATTTTTCTGACCCCTGTTTTTTTGTTCCTTTATGTATTGTATTTTGTGTTGATCTTCGTATTTGGCGCAATAAGCAATTCAAGCCTGAAAATAGGTTTTCTTTCACTGACAGCTTGTGTTATCCAGTTTTATGGATATGGTATCGGATTCCTGAAATCATTCATTAAAGTAACCATGCTGAAACAAAAGCCGGAAGCAGCATTTCCCGGGCTGTTTTTCAAAAAGTAGCGGACTTATTTCCGCATATTGTACTACCGGTATCGGAATAAAACAGTTATACCTGGTGAAAAGTGCTTTGTTGGTTCTAATTTATTCGTGTTAAAAGCCTGAAATCAAAAGATTTAAAAGGACTTATCTTCTTTTTTTTAAAAAGGTTTTACACATAAGTTGACTTTGATAGTCGTAAATGATATATTTGCGGGCTTAAAAAATACAATCAATCAAAATGCGTAATAAAGGATTTTTCTGGTTTTTAACGATTTTGCTGACTGGAGTATGTGTATATCAATTATCATTTACCTGGGTGGCAATCGGCGTTGAAAACGATGCTGAACGTGAGGCACTGGGACTAGTTGAAGATTTAAAAGTAAAGGCTGCTGCTACTGATAGCAATAAAGTTGCTTTATCTAATGGAACTATCATCGATTTCAATAAGCCCGAGGCGTTTGAACTTGCTAAGGCAGCAATGATTAACCAGGTACTGTCTGAGAAAGCAGAAAAAGCTGTTTACCCGGTTATCGGATCTAAATTCAAGGATGTAAAAGCGCGTTCATTGGCGTTTGGTTTGGACCTTGTGGGTGGTATGAGTGTTACGATGGAGATCGACGTTCCTGCATTCGTTAAATCTTATGCACGTAATGCAAGAGATTTGAAATTCCAGGCACCATTCGATGAAGCTTACATGATTCATACAACAAAAGGTGGAGATTTCATCGATTTGTTTATTGATGCTTATGAAAGGAAGAACGGATCTGAGAAATTGGTTCGTCAGTTAAATATCAGTGAGGTAAAAGAATTGTCTTACAACTCTTCCAATTCGGAAGTTGCTTCTTATTTCCATGATAAGATTGCAAGTTCAATGGACGGGGTAGAGCAGATCATGAGCAAGCGTATCAACCAGTTTGGTGTTGCGCAGCCTAACATTCAGAAAGAATCCCGTAAGAACCGATTATACATTGAGCTTCCGGGAGTTCAGGATGAGGCAACGGTTGCTAAAAAATTACAATCAACGGCAAATTTGGAGTTCTATGAAACATATGTATTGGCTGATGCCGGTATTCAGGTCGGATTATCCAACGCGAATGTGATTTCAAGAAATCCTGAAATCAGAAAGGCAGAAGTTGATACTGCTGCAACTGCTGATACAACAGGGATCGATACAGCTAAAACTGCTGCAAAACCTGCTAAATCACTTTCTCTTTCAGGAAAACCTGCGGCTGGTGCTAAGAAGCCATTGTTCGACTATTTGAAAGTGGGACCTGGAATGGGGCTTGGTACTGCTAATGCAGAAGATAGAGATGAAGTAGACGAAATTTTGAAGCGTTCAGATGTAATCAGCTTATTCCCGCAAGACCTTAAATTTATGTGGTCTGCTAACCTGGAAGATATCGGGGAAGGTAAAAAAGGATACGTATTATACGCTGTAAGAATTCCTGAAGGAGGAAAAGCAATGGTTGGAGGTGAAGATGTGAAATCTGCAGTTCGCTCATTCAATCAGCAAAATCTTCAAACAACTGTAAGTGTAACAATGTCGATCGACGGAACTCAGAAATGGGCTCAGATGACCGAGAGAAATGTAGGACGTTCGGTTGCGATTACTATGGATAACGTGGTTTATTCTGCGCCTGTAGTAAACGAAGCGATTAAAGGAGGAAGCACGGAGATTTCAGGTAACTTCAGTATTGCTGAGGCTGATGACCTTTCCGGATTATTGAACGGAGGATCACTTCCTGCTCCTTGTGTGATCAAACAACAAACAAAAGTTGGACCTACAATCGGTAAAGAAAACTCAGAAGCGGGATTAATCTCATTTGCTTTTGCATTCTTAGCTGTATTCGTATACATGTACTTCTACTATGGAAAAGGAGGTTTGGTAGCAAACATCGCTTTGGCTGTGAACGTTATATTGATCTTTGGTTGTTTGGCTTCATTCGGAGCAGTATTGACCTTAGCAGGTATCGCGGGTATCGTATTAACAATCGGTACGGCGGTCGATGCTAACATCCTGATCTTTGAACGTATTAAAGAAGAAAATGCGGCAGGGAAATCTTCCGAAGAAGCGGTGAATATCGGTTTCGTGAAAGCATTGCCTTCAATCATCGATGCGAACGTTACTCACTTATTGGTAGCAATTATCTTGAAAATCTTCGGAACAGGTGAAATCGAATCTTTCGCAACCACATTGATCGTGGGTATCTTTACTTCGGTATTCTCTGCGATCATTATTTCTAAATTGATCATCACGTCTTCTTTGGAAAAAGGGAAGAAAATTTCTTTCAGTACAAAGTACACACACAACATGTTCTCTAATTTCCATTTCGACTGGATCGGTAAGAGAAAATACTTCTATATCTTCTCAATCACAGTTACAATCCTTGGAATCGCTGCTTTTGCGACAAGAGGTTTGAAACAAAGTGTGGAATTTACGGGAGGTAGAACATTTGGTATTAAAATGGAGAAACCGGCAGACATCGAAACGGTAAGAAAAGCAATGGAGTCGGTATTTATCGAACCAAACGGTGAAAAATCGAACGTAGAGATCAAAACGAAATCCAATGCTTACAACGTAGAGATCACTACAAACTACTTATTGGCTGATGCTTCTGCAACTTCAAAAGTGGAAGACAAAATGAAAGAAGGATTTGCTGGTATCAAAGATAAATCGGGAGAAATTACCGTAACAGATACACGTTCAATCTCTGCTTCCGTATCTGAAGAAATGTGGTCTTCGGCAACACTTTCGATTACATTGGCTTTGATCGCGATCTTTGCATACATCTTCATTCGTTTCGGTCAGTGGCAGTACTCATTGGGTGCGATCTTAGGATTGGCACATGACGTATTGTTCGTTCTTTCAATTTTCTCATTGCTACATGGAATCCTGCCATTCAGCTTGGATGTAAATCAGGCGTTCATCGCTGCTGTTCTTACGGTAATTGGTTACTCAATGAACGATACGGTGATTGTATTCGACCGTATTCGTGAGAGCTTGAATTTTGACAAGGGGCAGCATGAAGCAAAAGAAGTAATCAATGAAGCGTTGAACAAAACTTTGAGTCGTACTTTCAATACATCGATGATCTTATTCGTAGTATTGTTGATCATGTTCATCTTCGGTGGACCGGCAATCAAAGGATTCTTGTTCGCACTATTGGTTGGTGTTGTAATCGGAACATACTCATCGTTGTGTGTAGCTACACCTATCCTTGTTGACTTTACGAAGTCATTCAAAATTAAGAGTAAGAAATAGTCATACTTAACTAGTTGAAAACGGCCGGTCAATAGATCGGCCGTTTTTTTATGGCTTTTTTTACAACCTTTTATAGGATGTTCCATCAGAGTTTAAAAAGGCTCCAAAGTTCAAAAGCTTATAGCTTCCGGCTTGAAAACAGAGACTTATCCGTTTTTAACTTGAACTTTTTAACTCTTTGAACGATTTAACTTGTAAAAACACACGCCATGATAGTCATTGTTTCTCTGGTTCTCGCGTTGCTTGTCGGGAACATATTAATACAGCGTAAGGATTGAATTGAATAAATGGGTAAAAACCTGTTGTAGTGATAATTCGCGACTTATCACTACGGTTTTTCATTCTCTTTTTTTTATCCTGCGTAGGGGATTTTTAAGGTCTCGCTGTTTTTCCGCAGGTAATACCGCAATATGGTACGTGCATCTTTATCTTCAGGGTGAAGTTCTATGTAACGAAGCCAATTCCGATGAGCTTGTTTAATGGTATAATAAGGTACAAATCCAAATCCACGGTAAGAACCGTTTTCGATCCATATAACGCTCTTTTCGCGTTTGTCCCGACCGTTTTCTACAATGAAGAAATTATCGTCGTCAAAAGTCAGTAAATTGATCAGCTGACTTACACGTTCATTGTATGATTCAGGACTTTCCATTCCGACACAGGCTCCATGGCATTTCCGTACCTGGTATCCGAAACAGCTGCTGCTGGTTTTTTCCAAACTGCATAACTTCTGGCACAACTGGTGTTTTTCAATCAGTCCGAAAATATATTCATTTGCTTCCCGTTTGGTCGTGAAAGTTGTGATCGGAGCGCTGGAAGTCTTGTTGATCTTGTCTACATAAAGTTGTAAGTAACCAGCCTGGTCTTCGTAATCAAACAAGCCATACGCAAAGGTGCTTTTTCGAAGAGCACGATTATAAATTGGTTTGTGGACTTTGATTAATTCCGATTCGAATAGCAGAGCGATCAATTCAGAACCGGTCAATTCAAATTCGATACGGGCGATTTCCTGCCGCATGATAGAACCTTTCAGCGTCTTGGAGTTTTTAAGATGCTGCTCGATCCGTTTGCGAATATGTTTGCTCTTACCGATATAAATGAGTTGGTTGGTATCGTTATAAAACTTGTAAACCCCGGGTTTATTCGGAATTTCTTCCAGTATTTCAAGATCGAGGTTCGGATGAAGTATTTTCGGGTTGACTTCTTCCTGGATAAAAGTTTGAAGTCCTTTTGAGTCTTTTTGGTGCAGAAGCGTAAATAAATGAGCAGTTGCTTCCGCATCGCCTTTCGCACGGTGCCTATCAACCAGGTTAATTCCCAATGCTTTGGTCAGTTTCCCCAAACTATAGGATTCGTGATTCGGAATGACATAGCGGGAGGCTCTTACAGTACACAGGTGTGCTTTGCGGTAGTCATAGCCCAATTGCTTGAATTCATGCCGGATAATTCCATAATCGAAACCTACATTGTGTGCTACGAAAATACAGTTTTCCGTAAATTCAATGATTTGTTTGGCAATTTCATAGAATTTAGGGGCATCTTCGACCATTTTATCGTGAATACCGGTCAGCCTGGAAATGAATTCAGGAATCGGCATTTCAGGGTTAACCAGGGTTGCAAAGGAATCAATGATTTGTGTTCCGTCGTGCTTGTATATAGCGATTTCCGTAATCTTGGAAGATTTAGTTGACCCACCGGTTGTTTCGATATCTACAATTGCGTAATTCACGCCACAAATTTACGGATTTTTTAGAGCTTGATTTGTCAAACAAATGTCGTGTCAACAGAATTTAACGATTAGTCCCTGAATATTCCTTAAATTTGTCGAAAATAGTATCAATTATGGCAAATAAGAGAGTAATCAAAAAACAATTGAACGGGATGATCATCGACGTTTTGGATGAGTGTTTTTCAATCCAATTGTATAACGAATCCAAAACAGAAGCTACTGATAAATTGATTGAAGAAGCATTGAGTTTCGGAGACGATGTTCTGGCTAAGATCCACGAAGCTAAAACGAAGAAAGATTTCCCTGCTATTCGTCAAATGATGGAAGATAAAGGCGTTTACTTTATCGAAGAATTGAACGGTTTGCAATAAGATTAACAAACGATAAATACGTAGGGGTGCGATTAATCGCACCCCTACGTATTTAAATTAGCTTCCGCATCCACAGATCACAGGCAAAATGTCCGGAATCTCCGTACGGGCGATCCAGGTACTCAAATCCCAAATGTTCGTATAAACCGACAGCAATATGCAATTCCGGAAGGGTTTCGAGGTAGATCTCAGTATAACCTTCCGAGATTGCCGCAGCAATGGATTTTTCCATGAGTTGTTTTCCAAGCCCCACACTTCGATGCGTTTTAGCAACATACAATTTCACTAATTCGGTGCATCCTTCGGGTAGTCCCTTTGTTGGATAAATACCGCATCCGCCTACGATCTTTTCATTTTCCTTTGCAATGAAATACTGCGAATATTTAGCTTTGAATAGTTCGAAGAGATTATCTGTGGTGGGGTCAGTAAAGACCGTTCCCGGTTTGTTTGCTCCGAATTCAGTAAGTACTTCCCTAATTAACTGTGCTATTGCAGCATTGTCTTCTGGCTTTATGTGTTGGATAGTGATCATGCTCTGAAGTAACGTTTAAGGTTTAACAGTGGTTTCTCAAAATAACTGTATGAAAGAATGGATA
Organism: uncultured Fluviicola sp.; assembly: GCA_966248825.1. Taxonomy (GTDB): domain Bacteria; phylum Bacteroidota; class Bacteroidia; order Flavobacteriales_D; family Crocinitomicaceae; genus Fluviicola. The sequence continues at coordinate 58,883 of CBINBC010000006.1, read as the reverse complement.
GCAAACTGTTTGTCACCAGCAATAACATGAAATAGAGTATAAAAGATCCTATTTGCTCCGTCCAGCCCATGTATTCGAATGTTTTGCAGATGTAGAAGATAAGGATACAGTGGAAGAGGTAAAAGCCATAAGTAAGCTTTCCGGCCCGTTGAAAAAAGGGAATTTGATCGGCTTTAAAAAAAGAATACCGCGATTTCAATTGTTCAATAATCACAAAAGCAAAAAAAGTCCCGGAAATCAGGCGTTCAAGTGAAATAAACCTTCCGGGGAGCAGTTTGTGAGCTAAAAACAGGAAGCTAATTCCAAGCACATAGATGAGTACAATATGCCATTTTTTGAGGTTTTCAATGATTCGGACAGATGGTTTTTCAAAGATCCGTGAAGCAAGGATTCCACCGACTGCCATATCTGAAATGACGCTTATTGTGTGGTAATAAAGAAAATCAGGATTTGCTGCGCAATAGAATCTGAAGCTGAAAGAACCGATAATTACAAGCAAAAAGAAGTACTGAAACGAACGGATCGTTTTCCATTGGAAAAATCCGATTACCACTGCCCAACCTATATAAAACTGCTCTTCAATACTCACACTCCATGTTGCTGTCAGGAAATTGATCGAATCCCGGCTTCCGTTGATGATCTCATCGAAATTGGATAAGAATAAACTGTAGCGCCAGAATTCGTGTACTGTTTGAATTCCAAACGGAAGGTAGGGGAAGACGAAGAATCCGAACAATACGATTACGAAATAAAGCGGCCATAACCTCAGGATTCTCCTTACTAAAAAGAACCCAACATGGATTTTTCCTCGTTCCTTCAATTCTTTCAACAATAAATACGTAATCAAAAAACCACTTAGGACAAAGAATAAATTGACACCGTAATGTCCGATAGATGTCAGTTTTCTGATCCACAAAAGCGGAGTGGATTCAAAGAAATCTCCCCAGACTTCGCGATTAATTGTAAATGCATGGAATAAAAAGACCATGAAAGCACCAATGAACCGCAATCCATCCAGGTTTTCAAAGTGAATTTTTTCTTTTTGCATGGGTACTAAAGTTTTCCGCTCTTTGTGAAGGAGTTCAAATGTAGTGATTATATACTATTGCTTTTTCTAGTACATTTGCAGAAAATTTACACATTCATGGCGTACGACGTAGCAATTATCGGTGGTGGAATAGTAGGTGCAGCGACATTTTATAAAATGCAGAAGCGCTATCCGGATTTAGCAATTGTTTTGATTGAAAAAGAACCACATTTGGCAGATCATCAAACAGGGAACAATTCCGGTGTAATTCACAGTGGATTGTACTATAAACCGGGTTCGTTAAAAGCGAAGAACTGCGTTTCAGGTCGGCATGAATTGGTGGCTTTTGCCAAAGAACACCACATTGCACATGATGTTTGCGGAAAGGTAGTAGTGGCTGTAGACAAGTCCGAATTGCCCAATATGGAAAAGATTTTCCAGAACGGGTTAGCAAATAATACCGAAGGAATTGAAATGATTGATGCAAAACGCGTGAAGGAAATCGAACCTTATGTAGAAAGTATTGGTGGTATTTGGGTCCCTTGTACAGGAATTATCGATTTTCGCGGAGCAACTGAAAAAATGGCTGAGATCGCGCTTTCGATGCAGCCAAAAAGCGCCATGAAGCTGAGTCATGAAGTAATAGGCATCGAACGTTCGGCAGAAAAAACAATCATTGCAACCAATAAAGGAAATATTGAAGCGAAATACCTGGTTTTTTGCGGAGGATTGCAGGCGGACCGTCTGGCTAAAAAAGATGGTGTAAAATTGAAAGAAAAAGTGGTTGGTTTCCGGGGCGATTATTACGAATTGACCGAGGAAGCAAAACACAAGGTGAAAAACCTGATCTACCCGGTTCCAAATCCGGATTTCCCTTTCCTGGGAGTACATTTTACGCGAATGACGAACGGAGAGATAGAATGCGGGCCAAATGCCGTGTTCACATTCAAGCGTGAAGGTTATGGAAAGACTGATTTCTCTATGAAAGATACTTTGGATGCCTTGACATACAAAGGAACCTGGAAATTGTTCTTCAATAATATGAAATTCGGGATTGATGAATACCGCAGAGCATTTTCCAAACGTTTATTTCTGAAAACACTACAGAGAATTATTCCTTCGCTTACCATGGAAGACATTCATCCCGGAAGAGCAGGAGTAAGAGCTTTGCTGTTGGCTGAAGACGGTGATACGCGTGACGATTTCCGTTTTGAGTTTCATGAAAATTCCATCCATGTTTTGAATGCACCATCTCCGGCAGCTACAGCATCATTAGCCATCGGCGGACAAATTGTTGATGAAGCTGAGAAGCATTTTGGTTGGAAGTAGGGCTTAAGTCAATAGGCTGTAATACAATTGAAAGTTTTCCTGGTGGAGGGTAATGTGGTATTCGTGGGTGGCGTACTCTACATGAATAAGATCTGCTTCTTTTAAAATTTTAATATGAGCGTGAACGGAAGAGACGCCCATTTTAAGTTCTTTGCACATATCCGCATTTCTAAAAGACTTATTCTCTTTTAACAAGTTAATCATTCTTGATCTTGCAGGATGAGCCATAGCTCTTCCGAATTGAGACATAAGCACTTCTTCATGCGTGTAATTGTTGTCTTTTGATGCTCCCATAATCGATTTAAATTGGATGAATAGCAGAGGCTTTTACTTAAGTTAGAAAAAAAGTTCATTTGTTGCAATACAAAAACTCAAAAAAATTGAACATCTCAATATTCGGATATTGGAACATCGATATATAGCGATGAACCGATGAATCAATTTATGAATTTCATAACATAAGTTTTTAGACATAATATCCCAGTCACCCAAACTTTTTAGAATAATAATTGACGGTTTACTTGCGTAATTCACAAATTATTATATCTTTGTTATAGTTCCTTTGAGAACCCTCTGAAACCATAATAGTTCATTTTTAAATGAATTATTTCTACAAGCCTTTAATATTCGACTAAACTAGTAGAATTGTAACTGACTGTTGCGTTTTGATAAAATGTACTGACTGTTTAGTCTGTAAAGGAGTCTTGAAAATAGATGACTTTGACTAAAATTACTACTGAGGAGTTATTTAAAACACACATCTATTAATAAACCATTTGTCTGCTAATAGACCAATGACTACTAACTGTTAGATTATGAAAAGGGATCTGTTAACATGGGCAAAAAGTATGACTGTAAGCGTTCTTTTTTGTTCGACAGCGTTTTCACAGGAGGAGCATCCGCTCGTTACCACTCCACAATTAAAAATTTCCTACGTGGATGGGCAATGTGACGTTGAATTGGGAAAACAAGCTTATCAATTTGCTTTTTTAAAAATTGAGAACCTGACAAGTAATCCGTTACATGTCGGATTTAATATCGTCACTCAATTTGTAGAAGGATGTTCCGGATGCAATGGAAGTGATGAAAGCCTCTACTATGTTAGTTTGTCACCTAATCAGGTTTACAGCGCTTCCTGCGCATCTGATGACAAAACTAAAGTCTACTTGCGTAATCCGAATTTCTCGGGAGCCTGGAACTTCCAGGAATTACGAATTGAAAATCTGGTAGTTGAATAAATAAGAGCTCTCCTTATTGAATTATTCGACTTAGAAAGTTATTAATATTTACTGAACTACTATGAAAGCAACATTACTAATAATGTGCTTGCTCGGAGTGCTTACCGGGTATGCTCAAACGTGTGAAGTCTCTATTGCCGGACCTAATCCATTAACAGTTTGTCCGGGGACTGTCATTACTTTAACTGCTAGTGGAACTGTAACGCAGTCAAACCAATTTTTTGATTTCAATAACAATGCGTTACCCGCAGGATGGTCTACTTCCGGAACTGCAAACTATGGTGTGCTATGCGGAAACTCATTAGACAATACACCTTATTTCTGGGCTTCAACAGCCGCCGGAACACCACAGATTACAACGGATAATTTTGACGTGTGTTCGGGAGGTACGTTGGATTTTGAAATGAGATACGCTGTTCAGGGAGGAGCTGTGCCATGTGAAGGGCCTGATGAGCAGGATGAAGGAGTTTCCATTCAATACAGTATTGATGGAGGCGCTACCTGGGTCGAATTCGTCTATTTCAGTCCATGGGGCTTTCAGCTGGGAGCAAATCCCGGAGGAAATGCATCAATCAACGGAGCAACCGCCTATACGAACTGGGGACAATTCTCCATTCCAATTCCTGCTGCAGCTGCAACAACGAATACCATGTTCAGATGGATTCAGACCAATTCATCCGGAGGATGTTGTGATAACTGGGGGCTGGATAACATTTTTATTAATGCGGGACCTTGTTTGACCACCAATATCGGTTGGGATATCCCCGGAACTAACACTCCGTCTTCAAATACCATTACAATTCCGATTAATAGTGATACGGTGATTGTAGCCGGATTGTATGACAACAACGGAGTTCTCTTATGTCAGTCGCAGCCACTTACCGTAAATATCTTTACTCCTGTAATTAACGGCGGGCCGGATCAGACAATTTGTGAAGGACAAAACGTGACATTAAGCGGAACAGGCGGTACCAATTTTGTTTGGGATAATGGAGTAACCGATGGAGTAGCATTTGCTCCTGTAACTACACAAACGTATACTGTCAACGGAACCGATTTGAATGGTTGCCCTGCAACAGATCAGGTGGTGGTAACAGTAAACCCGTCCAACCCATACACCTTAACATATCCGAATACAGCGTATTGTATGGATGCGGCAGATCCGTCGCCGTCACTTTCTACTCCTTTGGCAGGAACTTATAGCGTGGCACCGGCTACAGTGACCATTAATGCGAATACAGGTGTTCTGGACTTATCTACCAGTACTACCACAACGTCGCAATTGTATACCATTTCCTTTACACCAAGTGTGCCTTGTTATGCCGTTACCACAACCCAGTTAACCATTCATGCATTACCAACTGTTGATGCAGGAGCAGATGCAGCTGTTTGTGAAGGCGATCAAATGCCTATGGTTGCTACAGGAAATGCTGTGAACTATTTTTGGGGAGCAAATATGCCTAACGGAACTGTTATAACGCCGCCTCTTGGTTCCACCAGTTACACTGCCACAGGGACAAGCGCAGCCGGATGTACTAATACGGATGTCAGAGTGGTGACTGTAAATCCGATGCCGGTAGCTGCTATTTCAGGAGATGCAACAGTTTGCTTGAATGATGCACAGCCAACAGTTACATTCACAGGATCAGGTGCAACAGCGCCATATACGTTCAGTTATTCATACAATGGTGGGGCATCGGTACAGGTGGTCTCAAATGCGGCCGGAGTTGCTACCATCTCCATTCCAACGACTGCAGCCGGAACTCATCAGTATAGCTTGATTAGTGTGGAAGATGCGAGCACGACAACTTGTTTGAATCAACAGGCAGGAGTTGTGAATATTACAGTAAATGATCTTCCTACAGCAGCAATAGCAGGAGATGCCACAATCTGTCAGTTTTCCAATCAGCCCCAGGTTACTTTTACCGGTGGAAATACTGTCGGACCGTACACATTTACTTACACACTGAATGGAGTGCAGCAAACTGTAACAACCCCGAATGGTAGCAATGATGCTGTAATAACGGTCCCTACAAATACCGTTGGCAATTTTGTCTATGATTTAGTCAGTGTACAGGATGGTTCTTCCACTGCTTGCGTAAACAATCAGACTGGTACAGTGACAATTAATGTAAATCCTCTTCCGAATGCGAGTATAACGGGCGATACCAGTTTGTGTTTGAACGAAAATCAGCCAATTGTGACTTTCCAGGGCACAAATGGCGTTTCGCCGTTCACATTCACCTATTCCATAAATGGTGGTACACCTCAGACCTTAGTTTCTATGTCCGGGCAATCAACCATTTCAGTTCCGACAAATGCTCCGGGAGATTTTACCTATGAATTAATATCCGTACAGGAAGGTTCCGTTTCTATGTGTACCAATCAGGTGGGGGATGATGTAATGGTTCGTGTATGGGATTTACCGAATGTAATAGCCGGAACTGATTACCCGATCTGTGACGGAGAATCTGCAACTTTAAACGGTCAGGGAGCGGTAACTTATGTGTGGGACAATAATGTAATCAATGGCGTTCCTTTTTATCCAACAGCAACACTTAGCTATTCGGTAGAAGGAACGGATATGAATGGCTGCAAAAATACGGATGTAATTCAGGTGACTGTGGTTCCGATTCCTCAGGTAGATTTCTCTGCAACGGAAGTAGCCGGATGTTCTCCATTGAGCACAACGCTTACAAATCTTTCAACCGGGAATTTGAATAATTGCCAATGGACTTTATCCAATGGGACGGAATACTTTGGTTGTGGTACGGTGGATTTGGAACTGAGAGATCCGGGTTGCTACGACGTTACATTGACTGTTTCAACTCCGGAAGGATGCACGAATACAGCAACGAAACCGGCGTTTTTATGTGTTTATCCGAATCCGATTGCTGACTTCGATATGACGCCGACGGAACTGGAGACTTCCAATACTTTTGTGAACTTGTTTAATAATTCGTACGGAGCGGCAACTTATTCCTGGGATTTTTCCGACGGAAGTATGGGAAGCACTGCTGAAAATCCGACACATGTCTTCCCGGATGAAGAATCTTCGTATTATGACATTATTTTAGTGGCCATCAGCAGCGACGGATGTACGGATACAACTTTTAGAACAATTCATGTAGGAGAAGATTTGATCTACTATGTTCCGAATGCTTTCTCACCGGATGGCGATGAATTTAATAACGTCTTTAAGCCAGTCTTAACTTCAGGATTTGATGTAAATAGCTATCACCTTTCTATTTTCAACAGATGGGGAGAGCTTATCTTTGAATCTTTGAATTACGAACAGGGATGGGATGGAACTTACCACGATAAAAAACTGCTTGATGGAACATATATCTGGAAAATTAAGGTAAAGAATATATCAGATGATAGTAAAGTAGAATTGTTGGGACATGTTACCTTACTGAAATAATAGAGACACCTAAACATTATTCATAGCGTTGGAATCGCCTCAGGTTTTTTCTGAGGCGATTCTTGTTATATTCATCCTGATGAATGAAAACCAATTCGATTTTTTCAACGTATTTTTGAGCAAATCAAAATCCAATTATGAAAATTCTCATTTCTCCTGCAAAGTCGATCAACGAAAATTGTCAATTCCCCCAATTTGATTTCACACAGCCTGCATTTTCAAAAGAAGCAAAAGCCCTTGTTGGGAAGCTGAAAAAAATGAAAGCAAAGGATATTATGGAATTGATGCATGTTTCAAAAGACATTGCCGAGTTAAATGTGAACAGGAATAAATCCTGGCATTTATCTCCTGAACCTACAGAAGATGTGAGACCAGCAGTATTTCTATTTACCGGAGAAGTCTATAAAGGATTGGAAGCAGAATCACTTTCCGAAAAAGAATTGGAAAAAGCACAAAAGGACCTTCGGATCTTATCTGGAATGTACGGGCTTCTGAAACCAATGGATTTGATCCATCCTTACCGACTGGAAATGGGAACCAGATGGGAAATCAAAGAGGGAATTTCAAACCTTTACCAGTTTTGGGGAGACAAACTAACCAAATCACTTTTAAAAGAAACCGAAAAAGGAGAAGCAATTATCAATCTTGCTTCCAATGAATACAACAAAGCTATTTTATGGAAGAAAGTCAAAAATCCGGTGGTGACACCCGTATTTAAAGAATTTAAGAACGGTGAGTACAAAGTGATAATGATCTTTGCAAAACATGCCCGTGGAGCCATGGCACGATACATTATTCAGAATGAGCTGACTAATGTGGAAGATTTGAAAAGCTATAGCGTGGATGGTTATTCGTTTGACGAAAAACAGTCTTCGGCTTCCGAATGGGTTTTTGTGAGGTAATTCTAAGAATCCAATTAAAACGTTTTATTTCGGGCTATTTAACTCAGAATTCTTAACAATTCGAGACTGAAAACTTAACTTTGTAAAAGCAGGTGTAGTAATTTCTTTGCTTAACCTTGCTTCAGTAAACTCACCCAATGGAACAAATTAGTGTTTTTGATATTTTCAAGATCGGAGTAGGTCCCTCGAGCTCACATACAATGGGGCCCTGGAGAGCAGCACAGCAATTCATCAATTTATATAAAACGAATCCCGGAATCAAAGAAATCAAGCGAATCCACGTGGATTTATATGGATCTTTAGCCAAAACAGGTAAAGGACATGGAACAGATATAGCTGTTCTGCTTGGATTAATGGGGGAAGATCCTGTTACAATTGCTGTGAATACCATCGATCCGAAATTTGAACGGATTCATCAAACGAAAACACTGGAAATTTGCGGGGAACACGTCATTACATTCGACCCTGTGACGGACCTGGTTTTCCATTTTGACAAATCACTTCCCGGGCATCCGAATGCTCTTACTTTGACAGTTTTTATGATGGATGGTTCGGAGGAATCACATACCTATTATTCTGTCGGCGGCGGATTCGTTGTGAAAGAGGGCGAGGAAGAAACAAAATCAGCGGATTCCGTGCAATTGCCATTTCCTATTGAAACGGCTGCGGATCTTAAAAAATATTGCGATGAGCAGGGAGTTAGTATTTCTGAAATCGTACTGCGAAATGAATTGACCTGGAGAACACAGGAAGAAACCTTTGCGGGTTGTTTGGAAATATGGGATGTCATGCGCGAATGTGTCTACAGGGGAGTAAACACAGAAGGTACGCTGCCAGGAGGATTAAATGTAAAAAGACGCGCTTACGAAATGAGCAGACGCTTATTGAATGGAATCGCCTGCAGAGACTCAAAGGATTTTATCAAGCAAATCCAGGCAACGAGCAATATTTTCCAAAATACGCTGAACTGGGTAAGTTGTTTTGCACTTTCCGTAAACGAGGAAAATGCGGCGTTCGGAAGAGTTGTTACAGCTCCTACAAACGGAGCTTCGGGAGTAATTCCGGCTGTTTTGATGTATTATGTCTGCTTTGCCGGTGGAACGGAGGATAAAGATATTATCCGTTTTATGACCGTTGCGGCTGAAATTGGAAGTATTTTCAAAAAGCGGTCTACTATTTCTGCCGCAATGGGTGGTTGTCAGGCCGAAATCGGTGTTTCTTCGGCCATGGCTGCAGCTGCTTTAACAGAATGTTTGGGTGGAAATCCGGATCAGGCTATGATGGCCGCCGAAATTGCTATGGAGCATCACCTGGGATTAACCTGTGATCCAATCGGCGGACTGGTTCAAATTCCTTGTATTGAACGCAATACCATGGGAGCCATAAAAGCTATTACGGCTTGTCAGCTTGCTTTACAGGGAAATCCGGATACAGCAAAAGTTTCTTTGGACGGAGTAATCAAAACCATGTGGGAAACCGCTTTGGATATGAATGAGAAATACAAGGAAACGTCTGACGGTGGACTGGCTACAAATATTTCGGTGAATATTTCTGAATGCTAAACTGTGAAGTGATATTTCAACTGAAAAAGTCGTATCTTTATGTAAGATAAATAAACTCATCAGAGTATGAATTTAGAAGCCAAAAAATTGAATCTTATTGAGCGTTTTATGAAATTTAATCAGGAACGTTCTATTTTGCAATTGGAAGAAGCTATAATTGAAATAGAACTCAATACTCGTGCAGAATCATCTGAACAAGATATTGAACAAGAGAAGGTTCGTTCTTATAGTGATTTTAGTAGCGAGGTTAAGCAGTGGATACAAAGCAAAGCTACCAAATAGTTATTACATCGACAGGTGAAAGATCTTATTTTGAGATTTTAAACTATGTTTTTGAATATCATTCTTTTGATCGGGCAAATAAAATTGCTTTGGAATTATTAGAATATCCTGAGATTTTAAAAAAGAGGCCGTATCTGGGAAAAACGGAAGAATCATTAATGAAGCGTCGTGAAAATTACCGTTTTTTAGTTTTCAGACGAACAAAACAAATGACAGTAAAGATTATTTATTACGTGGATGATGCTTTACAAACGATCTATATTACTGACTTTTTTCCTTCAGAAATGTCTCCTCAAAAGGGATTGAAAAGAATCTAAGAACTAGTTTTACTGATTCTATGATAGGCATAAATAGAATTATTCAATAGCGTTAGATTCCATTTCCTTATTATTTTTTTTAAACAGAATTTGCATTTATCAATTTCTTTTAAGAATCTTTGTGCCGTCGCTGAAGCTATTGCACAAGCGATGTGTCGTAATTCTAAGCGAGAAATACAAATAGTTTATACAGAAGAGGCGAGAGACGGACTTTATGACCCTCTGGCAACCAACTTTAAGTCACGACTGTAAATGTCAGGATTGGAAAACCGGTGCCAACTTCCGAGTTTGATACAAAGTGTATCGGACGAATATAAAAGTTGTGTTATGAAAAGAGCAAAAATTTACAGTCCTTATTCCTATCCGAACCTTCGGATAAATTCCCTTCATTTTTCTTTTGATCAAATGTGTTGTTGTTGCTGTTGTTAATTCTTCAGTCAATTCCAGTTTTTATTTACAACATATTTTTTCATGTCAACAAATTATTCGGTTCGCGAAAGCGAAAAGGCTTTACAGCCAATGCAACATATTTTTTCATTGGGTTCTGAATTTCATTTGGAATCGGGAAGGAAACTTTCAAACCTGTCTTTGGCCTACCAAACCTGGGGGAAATTGAACGAGGAAGGTTCAAACATAATCTGGGTGTGTCACGCACTTACCGGGAATCACCGGGTGCAGGAATGGTGGGGAGATTTGTTCGGGGAAGGAAAATGCTTCGATCCGGAAAAGTATTTCATTATTGCGGTAAATGTTCCGGGAAGTGCGTACGGGGCAACAGGGCCTTTGAGCGAAGAACTCTTAGATGAAGAGAAATTTGATGCATTTCCGGTCCTGACTATTCGAGATATGGTGAATGGCTTGGAACTGGTAAGGAAAGAACTGAATATCGAACGCATCCATGTATTGATCGGGGCATCTTTAGGCGGACAGCAGCTCCTGGAATGGTCTTTATTGATTCCGGAGAAAATTGAGCATATCATTCCAATTGCAACCAATTTAAAGCATTCACCTTTCGGAATAGCTTTCAACGAAGCTCAGCGCATGGCGATTCAGGCAGATCCGACCTTTTATCAAAAACAGCCAAATGGAGGGGAAGCAGGACTGAAAGCTGCCCGTGCAATTGGAATGCTGAGTTACCGGACTTATGAAGGGTATAAAATCACGCAAAGTGAAGAGAACCATGAGTCATTTGACCATTTTAAAGCAAGTTCCTATCAAAAATACCAGGGAGAAAAACTGGCGAAACGCTTCAATGCATTCAGTTATTGGTATTTGTCGAAGGCAATGGATTCGCACAATGTATTCAGGGGGCGGGATGAAAAAGAATTGGAACGATGTCGCATGCCTGCTTTGGTGATCGGAATTGATTCGGATTTGTTATTCCCGATTTCAGAGCAGGAAGAACTAGCAGATAAACTCCCAAATGCAATACTTATCCGTTTGCAATCCGATTTTGGACACGACGGATTTTTGGTGGAAACAGAAACATTAACAAACCACATTAAACAATTTTTAAAGATTAACTAAGATGAAAAAACAACTCACAATAGGATTATTCGGTTTCGGATGTGTAGGAACCGGTTTATACGAGGTATTGAACAAAACAACGCTGCTTCAGGCGTCGATCAAGCACATTGTTATTAAAGATCTGAGCAAAAAACGGATCATTGATCCGGGTTATTTCAGTACCGATGCAGACCGCATTCTAAAGGATAATGAAATTAATGTAGTCGTAGAACTGATCAACGATTACGAAGCTGCCTATGAAATTGTAACGCGTGCGTTGAGAGCAGGAAAACACGTGGTTTCAGCCAATAAAAAATTAATCGCCTATTACCTGGATGAGTTGGTTTCCCTGGCGAAAGAGAACAATGTTTCTTTCCTGTATGAAGCTTCAGTTGGAGGTTCTATTCCGATTATCCGCAACCTGGAAGAATATTACAACAACGATTCCCTGTCAAATATCAATGGGATCGTAAACGGTACAACAAACTACATTCTGACAAAAACCGGTGAGGGCGAATCCTTTGATGAAGCACTCAAAAATGCCCAGGACCTTGGTTTTGCGGAATTGGACCCAACTTCTGATGTGGATGGTTTCGATGCGAAATACAAACTGGTATTGCTGCTCAAGCATGCATTTGGTTTTACGGCTAAGCAGGATGAGGTTTGGAATTACGGAATCCGCCAATTGAAAGACTGGGATGCGGTTTATGCACGTGAAAAAGGATTGAAAATCAAATTGCTGGCTTTCGGAACCCGCATCAATAACCAAGTGATTGGTTTTGTGGCGCCGCATTTGATCCCGAATAACCACTTTGCATTCAATGTAGAAAATGAGTTCAATGCGGTAGTTGTGGAAGCTTTGTTTTCCGACAAACAATTGTTCCTTGGAAAAGGCGCGGGAAGCCATCCTACAGCAAGTGCTGTGCTTTCTGATATTTCGGCTTTGCAATTCGATTATGCGTACGAATATAAGAAATCAAAAACCGAAGAAATCCTGACTTTCGAGAATGATTTCTCGCTAAAAGTCTACCTGAGTGCAACAACCCAGGAAAAACTGGACCAGGTCGAATTCAAAGAAACACTGGAAACATATTCCGGACAATCGCACAGTTATAAGATCGGAATTGTTGCATACTCCGAAATTCAAAAACTGGATTGGAACAATGCTTCAGATTATTTCCTGGCTGTAATTCCCGACAGTGTGACCTTGAACGATGAATCCCGCTTTTTAGCTTCGGGAAGTACAGAATTAATAGAAGAATTGTCATGAAATTAGCATTAAAACTGGTAGAATCTCCCTTTGTATTGGAAGCAACTAACGAGTCCGGGATTTCCCTGAAAATGGACGCAACGGAAAAAATAGGAGGTCAGAATAAAGGAATGCGCCCGATGGAAATACTGGCAAGTTCTCTTGCCGGATGCATGTCAATAGATGTGCTGCTGATCCTGCAAAAACAGCGTCAGGAAGTGACTTATTACGAAGTAAGCATCGATGCTAACCGCAAAGATGCTGTTCCGGCTTCTTTTGAGATTATCCATTTGGTATTCGTTTTTAATAAAGAAGTAGACCTTGAGAAAGCAGCGGCTGCAGTGAAACTGAGTCATGAAAAGTATTGCTCGGTTTCCGCATCCCTAAATCCTGAAATAAACATTCAAACAGAAGTAAAACACCAATCATGAGCAATTACCGAAACGAAACTTTAGCGATCCGGATACAAAACGAACGCTCAAAGGAAGCAGAACACAGCGTTCCCTTATATTTAACTTCAAGCTATGTCTTTGAAGATGCAGAACAAATGCGTGCGGCATTTTCAGACGAAATAGAAGCAAATATCTATTCCCGTTACTCCAATCCGAATGTAGACGAATTACTGGAAAAAGTAGCGCAACTGGAAGCCGGGGAAGCGGCCTGGGCAACAGCAACAGGAATGGCAGCGGTTTTTACCACTTTTGCGGCACTGCTCCAAAACGGCGACCACATTGTTTCCTCCAAATCTGTTTTCGGGTCTACGCACCAGTTATTTGTAAACATCCTTCCGAAATGGGGAATTACAACCACTTATGTGGATGCAATCGACTATGATGGATACGAAAAAGCAATTAAACCGGAAACGAAAATCGTATACATCGAAACACCTTCCAATCCGGGGCTGGATATTATCGATATCAAAAGATTGGCTGCAATTTGTAAAGCAAAAAATGTCTTGTTGGTGGTCGATAATTGTTTTGCCACACCGGTTTTGCAGCAGCCTTTGAAATTGGGTGCAGATATTACGATCCATTCCGCTACAAAGTACATGGACGGCCAGGGAAGAGTACTCGGAGGATTGATCGTGTCGACCAAAGAGATCATTGCACAAATCCAGGGATTTGCACGTCATAGCGGGCCTGCATTGTCACCTTTCAATGCATGGGTACTTTCCAAGTCACTGGAAACTTTGCATTTGAGAATGGAGAAACACTGTTCTCAAGCATACGAGATTGCCCTGCGATTGGAAAAAAATGAACGGGTAGCCTGGGTAAAATACCCCTTCCTGGATTCACATCCGCAGCAGGCAATTGCGAAAGACCAAATGAAATTTGGAGGTGGAATTGTCACCTTCCAGGTCAAAGGCGGTTTGGAAGCAGGACGAAGATTCCTCGACAAGTTGAACTTATTTTCGTTGACACCAAACCTGGGCGACAGTCGTAGTATTGCGACACATCCGGCATCCACAACACACAGTAAACTGAAACCGGAAGAACGGGAAGCCGTTGGCATCACCGACGGATTGGTACGTTTGAGTATTGGATTGGAGCACCTGGAAGATATTTGGGAAGATATTGAACAAGCCCTTCAAGAATAAAACAAAATGTAGGGACGTGAAGCCTCACGTCCCTACATTTTATTATTGGTTAATTTTGCAGCATGCAAGTAGAAATCATCCCGTATTCGACTGAGTTGAAAGAACACCTCAAAACCCTCAATTACGAATGGCTGGAGGAATATTTCCACGTCGAAGAAGGAGACAAGGTTTCACTTTCAGATCCGCAGGGACAAATCATTGATAAAGGTGGTTTTATCTTTTTTGCCAAATACGGAGAAGAAATAATCGGAACAGCTTCACTTCTCAAAAAGACAAATGAAATCTTCGAGTTGGGAAAAATGGCAGTCTCTAAGAATTCGCGCGGATTAGGTGTCGGGAATCAATTGATGGAGCATTGCCTCGAATTTGCAAAACAACAAGCTATCCGTGAATTGATCTTGTATTCCAATACGAAATTGGAGCCTGCTATCCATCTTTATAGAAAGTTTGGATTTGAAGAAATAGAGCTGGAGGCTGGTGTTTACGAGCGTGGAAATATCAAGATGAAAAAGATCCTTTAATGAATTCAAAACCATGCTTACCCACAACCGTAACCTGCAGGAATCGTTTTTTATTAAATAGCCCGAAACGTTGATTGAACAGGAAAAAGGATCAGGTTCGAATAGTTAACTTTGACTTCATGGAGCGTTTTGTAACAGTTAAACCCGAGAACGAACTAATTGCAAAGTACATTTCCTACTATTATTTCCATGATTCGGATGAGGCAGTCCCTGGCCGGAGTTTTGTGTTCTATCCTCATTTTAAGCACGGCTTCACAGCTTACAAAACGGAAGACACTTTTATCACAAAGTATACCATGAATTACGACCGGCAAATGCGTGTAGAATTGCCGGACCCCTTTCATAAATTAGGTGTTGCATTTCATCCGTTGGGAATCAATCATTTCATTTCAGAACCTGTTTTCAAACTCTACAACGAGGAAACAATGGAATTCTCACACTGGAATCCGGAAATTTATTCCGAACTGGAAGAGATATTCCGGATCGGGGATTTGGAACAGAAAAGAGATTTGTTAGACAAACTATTTGAAAAACGTTTCCGGCAGAATCCGGACCTGCAGATCGTACAGCAGGCAGTTGACCGTATTTTCAGCAGTTTCGGAACGATCCAGGTTGATGAACTCGCTGATCAGATCGGAGTGAACAGGAAAACACTGCTGCGCCATTTCCGTAAACACCTTAATTGTTCGATCGAAGAATATAAAAAAGTAGTCAAGTTCCGTACAAGCATCCGGGCAGCCGTCAATATGGGAATGAAAAACCTCACAGAAGTTTCCTTGTACAGCCTTTATTACGATCAGTCAGACTTTACCAACCGGTTTAAAGAACTAACAGGACAAACTCCGGGTAATTTCTTTGCTTCGGTCCGGAAAATGGGAGAAGAAGATATTTTTTGGAAATTTGAAGAATAAGTCCCAATTCTACAAGTATTTGTTTTTTTGACAAACTAATTTTGTGTCATAACAAAGCCCAATAAATATCAAATGATCAGAACCACTTTTATATTCAGCATATTCTTCAGTTGCTTTTTCTGGGTGCGAAATGCGCACGCCCAACAGGAGCAGGTTTATGATTCGCTTGTAACTCAGGCATTTGGTTTTTATGAAGTTAAAGAGTACAAAGCTTCCGCAGAGAAATACGCGGAAGCTTTTGCTGCTTTTGGAGGGAAGGGATTTACCGGTGATCGCTACAACGCAGCTTGTTCCTGGGCTTTGGCAGGAGTGCCCGATTCAGCTTTTGTTCAGTTATTGATGATTGCTCAAAACGGAAATTACACCAACCTGGAACACATTTCCTCCGACACCGACCTGAATACTTTACATAAAGACAAGCGCTGGAAAAAAGTCATTAACAGCGTTAAAAAGAATAAGGAAAAAGAAGAGGCAAATTTCGATAAACCGCTGGTAGCAAAACTGAATAAGATATACGAAGAAGATCAATCTCACCGCATGCGGATCAACGAAATCAATGAGAAATACGGTTGGAAATCCCCGCAAATGGATTCGATTTGGAAAGTCATAGGGTTTCATGATTCCCTGAATTTGATCGAAGTCAGAAAAATCTTAGACACTCGGGGCTGGCTTGGTGCCGATGTGGTGGGCGGTAAAGGAAATTCTACCCTGTTCCTGGTGATCCAGCATGCTGATCAGAAAACCCAGGAGCAGTATTTGCCGATGATGCGTGAAGCAGTTGCAAAAGGAAATGCGGCTGCTTCCAGTCTGGCTTTATTAGAAGACCGTGTTGCATTGGGGCAAGGTAAGAAACAGATCTATGGAAGCCAGATCGGGATGTTCAAAGAAACCAATGAAAATTATGTGTTACCGCTGGAAGATCCTGACAATGTCGACAAGCGAAGAGCAAGTGTTGGATTGGGAAAACTACAGGATTATATTTCTTATTGGGGAATGACCTGGAATGTCGAAGAATACAAGCGTAATCTTCCGCGCTATGAAGAAGAACAGAAAAAATACCACAGGGATTAATCACTTGTTTCAGCATAATTTAAGTTAAGAATATTTTCGTACGAAATTATTCGTACCTTTGAAATTCTAAAATTTCAAAGTCAGATGAACATTCAACCCATTTTAACGACAGCATTTCTATTTGCAGGTGCCTTATCTTTCGGACAAAAGGACCATACCGAAAAACGATTAGATTCTTTATTTACATCCCTGGCATCCCAAGATCAGTTTAGCGGAAGCGTATTGATAGCTGAAAAAGGAAAGATCATTTACAAAGGCGGAAAGGGCTATAGTAATGATCTTTCAAAAGAGCTGAATAATTCCCGGACTATTTTCGAACTGGCATCCTGCAGTAAGCAGTTTACAGGGATTGGAATTGCTTTGCTTCACAGGGAGAAAAAGCTGGAATACACAGACGAAATTACGAAGTATCTTCCTGAGCTGAACAGGTTTAAAGGAGTTAGCATCTACGATCTGCTTCACCACACGAGTGGAATTCCTGAATTCTTATTCGGGAACTTTACACAAGATTGGAAAAACGAACGGATTGCGACTCCGGAGGATGTGGTAGCTTATTATGCGGAGCAAAAAGATACCTTGCAGTTTCAGCCGCATTCCAAAGAAAGATATACGAATACCAATTATGTGCTTTTGGCGGTAATTATCGAAAGAGTTTCGGGACAGAAACTGGATACTTACCTGGCTGAAAACATCTTTCGTCCGTTAAAAATGTATGATACTTTTATTTACTGTCGACGAGAAACTCCGCGTAAACTGAAGAATTATGCTTTCGGTTATGAATGGATTAAGAATTCGTTTGAAAAAACAACACCGGATGATGTGCGGATTGGAAAAAAAGAGTACTACTACATGGATGGGGTTTACGGAGCTGCAAAAGTGAATTCCACGGTGGAAGACCTTTATAAATGGATCAATGCGATTAAAAATAATCAATTGCTAACCGCTCAGGAGTTTGAAGAAGTGATGGCAATTACCAAAACTTCAGAAGGTAAAGAAGTAAAATACGGATTTGGTTTTGATGTACGAAAGGGGAGTAATTCGATCTCATACGGACATACGGGAAGCTGGGACGGTTATATTACTTTGATGCATTATAGCTCCAAAAATGACCGAACGGTTATCGTGCTGAATAATTTTAAAAATGGCGTTTGTCCGTATCAAACAATTGCTGAAATTTTGGACGGTAACCCCACTTCCAATGAATTTGTGAAGAAGGTGGACCAAAAAGAAGAAGTGATCAAACAGTATGTGGGTGAATATACAGACCCGGAAAACCCGGACGAAAAACATGTAATCACTTATTTGGACGGACATTTGGTCTATAATACGAGTAAAACGGATTGGGATATGCGCTTTTTCCCATCTTCGGCAACGGTTTTTCAGGCCATTCGCCAGGGAGGAACCAACGGAGTGATGGAATTCAGACTCCAGGAAGATGGCAGCATGAAGTTGGAAATGAGCATGTACGGGAATGTAATAGGAAATGGAGTTAGAAAGTAATTCTATATGGATTCCGAATTCCGAATGGAATGAGGCAAATGCTTAACATCAATTAGGAATTAGGAACTCGTAATTCGTAATTAAGAACTATCTTTGCACCAAATAATTTAAGCATGTCACAAGATATTCAGGCAGTTAGCTACTGCATTGGTCTAAGCGTTGCAGATAGTTTGATGCAGCAGGATTTGGGAGGAATTGATCCTTCAGTTATGGCGGAAGCAATTTCGGATGTTTTCAGCGGGAAAACAACGAAATACTCACCGGACCAGGCAAATGAGATTATCCAGAAATATATCCAGGAAATTACTGCTTCAAAATTTGAAGTGTACAAAAACGAAGGAGAAGCATTCCTGGCTGAGAACGCGAAGAAAGAAGGAGTTACAACAACTGCTTCCGGTTTGCAGTACGAAGTGGTTGAATTGGGGAACGGACCGAAACCAACTAGTACGGATACGGTAAATGTTCATTACCACGGAACTCTGATCGACGGAACGGTATTCGACAGTTCTGTTACAAGAGGAATTCCCGCAACTTTCGGAGTACACCAAGTGATTAAAGGATGGACAGAAGCATTGCAATTGATGCCTGTTGGATCTAAATACCGCTTATACATCCCACAAGATTTGGCATACGGAGCTCATCCGCATCCGGGAGGAGCAATCAAGCCGTATATGGCGCTTGTTTTTGACGTTGAACTATTAGGAATTGAAAATAACTAAGATGAAAAAAATCATTCTGGCCTCTCTGCTATTAGCGGTGACTTTTGCATGTGGTGACGATAAAGGCGCTACAAAATCATTGCCGTTGAATACACCGAAACAGCGAATTTCCTACCTGATGGGAGCTGATAATGCGGGACAATTACTGCAGGACCCGAACTTTGCGAAATACGACAAAGATCAAATTCTGAAAGGGTTTGAAGAAGGATTGACAGACGAAAAATCATTTGATGCGGCTTGTCAGACAACCATTCAGAACTTATTGGGACCAAGCCAACAGGAATTCAATGAGAAATACGTAAAGGATGCATCTTTGTGTATCGGTAAATTCATTGGAGGAATGTTTAAAACGAGCTGGAAACAGGCTAAATCTTACAATGAGTTTGATAAAGAATACCTGGTTTACGGTTTTAGTCTTGGTTTGAAGAAAGAAGATACCCTGATTGCGAAAGATTTGAAAGCAACAATGCTGAAAGACTTTATGACCAAAGTCAACACGCGCGTGATGGCTGAAGTAACTAAAAAGGAAACAGCGTTCTTCAATAAAGTGAAACAGATTGCGACGATCAAAGAATTGCCAAACGGATTGTATATGGAAACGATACAGGCAGGAACAGGTGGAAGTCCGACAGCGACAAGCGATGTGAAAGCTCATTACGTTTTGATGAATACCGAAGGCGATACTTTGCAATCATCCCTAAACGGGCCGCAAATCCCTGTATTTAACCTTGGAGGAGTAATCCCCGGCTGGACAATCGGTATTCCATTCATGAAAAAAGGGGGGAAGTATAAATTATACGTTCCTCAAAACATGGCTTACGGAAAAGACTCTCCGGACCCGAATACCATTCCGCCGTTCTCAACATTGGTTTTCTATGTTGAACTGGTTGATTTCGGACCAATGGGCAGTGTGAAATAATGGATAAATCCTCTTCGTTTTCGGAGAGGATTTTTTTAATAATACGATGTTCGAGGATTTCAACTTTTGAACCCCTTGAACCTTTTGAACTCTTTTCAACAGCTATCATATGGCAATTAATGAAACAGTTTTCGAGCAATTTCCGATACTCCAAACGGAGAGGCTGTTATTACGAAAAATTCAGTTGAAAGATGCTTTGGAGATCATGCACATGCGGCAAAACAAACGGGTAAACCAGTTTATTGCACGCAACAGCATGACGGGAATTGAGGCAGCAGAAGAATTGGTCAAAAAGACGGAAAATGCTTTTGAATCAAAAGCAGCTATCGGTTGGGCCGGAATCCTGAGAGACGGATCAGAAATTATCGGTACCTGTGGTTTTAACCGGATCGATTACCTGAACAACCGTGCTGAGATCGGAGGTGAGCTTTCAGTCGATTACTGGGGAAAGAATATCGCTCTTGAAGCAGTTCAGGCAATTGTATCTTTCGGATTTGAGAAAATGAATCTGCATGCCATTGAAGCATTCGTATCACCGGGAAACAGGGGAGCAATATTCCTGCTGGAATCTTTGGGATTTGAAAAAGAAGCGCATTTCAAAGACAGGGTCTATTTCAACGGAACTTACCAGGATATGGCAGTTTATACACTATTTCGCTCGAAGGTTTAATAGTTCAAATGTTCAAATGTTCAAATGTTCAAATGTTCAAATGTTCAAATGTTCAAATAGATTCATTTAAGCAACAGTTCACTTTGAACTTTTTTGAACCCTTAAACCTATTGAACTTTTCAGAGCTTGAAAAAGAACGCAATCCGGTAAATCAATGGAATCAGTGCGCCCGGTTGACCGTTGGCGGTTTGTTTTTTCATAAAATATCCGGGTCTGAAAGGACTGTTCAGATTATTGATAACATCATACATGATTCCCGCATTTAGCCTGAAATTTCCTTCTTCACCGAATGCGTGAGAGAAACCAAACCCTACTAAAGCAGTGGGAACCCAAACACGTTTGGGAGCAATAATTCCGTTGGTATTGCTGAAAGGATTGGATAATAGCTCAAATTCAGCACCAACAAACAGGTAGTTGAAAAAACGCCCGTGTATAAAAGCTCCACCTCCATATACGGAGTAAGATCCGCTTAGTCCGTTATTCTTGTAAAAGGAATAATGATAACGTGCAGACGGACCGAAAGAAATATATTTGTTGCGGACAACCCCGAACTTTAGTCCCACGCCACCGGTTCCACCGAAAGTACTGGCTGAAAAGTGAATATCGGCCCCAATTTCATTATATGGAGTAAATTCTTTTGCAGCAGTCTCTTCTTCATCTTTCAGGTAAAGCTCGGTGTCTTCCTGCGTAAAACCGAAGTTGATGCTGCATGCAAGGATCAGGAGTAAAAGGAACTGTTTCATAAAATGCGTATAAGTGTTTCTTTATCAATATCGTGTGTACCTTCAAAACGGGCAATGTGGATTCCCCGGGATTGATAATCCGCAATCAATACTTCCTGGTCTGCTTTTGGAAAGAACTCATCCTCAGTACCCAAAACAAAAGAGCTTTTTTTAGCCAGATTCGTATGTTCTTCAACTGCCAGGTCGGGAGGATAAACACTTGCCCAGGAAACAAAATGGTCACAGTTGACATTGCCATTTGCCAGCCAGCGTGCAGTAGTTGCTCCACCTTGTGAAAAACCGATGACTGTAATTTTTTCCGGAGAATGTTCTTTCAGCATCGTAGCGTGAAGGATGTCCAAACTCAGGATATTCAATCGGATATCTTCTTCCCGCCATTCTTTGGTCATCCAGGATGCGCCAACCCTTCCGGAAGTTCCTCTTAAATAAAACCGGTGTCTTCCTTCCGGGAAAACGAATAAAACGTCGTCTTGCGGAATACCGGAGAACTTTTGGCTGAAATATTCGACCAATTGTCCATAGCCATGAAGGACGTAAACAAGGTGTTTGGCATGGTCACCTGTTTGAAGTGTCCGGTATCTGAGTGAAGACGGGACTTCTATTTTTCCTTCAGTGGAACTCATACTTTCTTCGGCAGGTTTTTAGCGAATTCCGGATAAAGGCGGTACTTTTTCACAACCGGGTCCAGGAAGAACTTCAATTTCAATGTTTTTTTCTTTGTAATTGAAGGAAGGTATTTGTACACATCACCGATATTTTTGGTGTACGAATCTATTTCGCTTTCGTAGATTGCAATATCCATGGGAACCTGATTCGGGTTTTCTTCGAATTCATGGAATAGTGCCTCCGGATGGTCTTCACCTGCAAAGTCAAAGGATTTCCACTGAAAAACCATCATCAGATCGTGTTCATTAAAGACCGAGAAATAACTTTTCCAACCCGAATTCCGGATTCTGTATCCTACTACAACATCTTTTCTGGTCGGAGCGACGATTGAACGGAATTCGATATCCAGTTCTCTTCCGGGACTTGAAGGTGCAAATATTGGATTGGAAATACGGTCCAGGGCACCGTCGTAATAGAACATATAGTTGTAATTCCCGGTGAACCCCATTTCTGCAGCTTTTGCCTCGCGCTTATTCTTGATGGCTTCATCCATAGCATATTCCAATCGATTGACAGTGATAATCGCGTCTTCGATAGTATCTGCATTAATGTATTCCTTGTAAATTCTCAGGGAGAACTTTTCGTTAACCGGGATAGCCAAAGATGCCATGATTTCTCTCTTGGCTCTGGCATCAAAGCTCTCATTGCTTTTTTTACCGTCCGTGTTTTCGGTAGTTATATTTGTATCTGTTGCAGATTCGTCATTACAAGAACTTGCAACAAACAGCAAGCAAAGCATGCTAATTTCAGCTAATTTCATATACTTAATAATCGATGTCTAAGTTAAAACGGTTTTTCAGGTCAAAAAGGTTTGAATTTTTCTTCGCTAATTTATCGAAACGGTCCGGACCATTCAGGTATTTGACTTCTTCCGGAGCATCCTTGACCATTTCTAATTGAATAACGAGATCGTAATTTTGGATTTCCTTGCGGATATAAGCCATGACCTCACCAATTGCACCTTCCAGTCGGGTTAACTGAATGGTATTGTCAACTTCAAACTGGAAAGTTGTTTCGTCCAGCTGAACAGGTTCCCGTTTGATCATTACGTGATAAACCTGGTCTTGTCCGTTTAATTTTTGCGTATGCGCCATTGTTTTCCAAAGCCTTATCACGTCGTCTTTATGGAATTCTTTTTTAGGCAGATCACTTTGAGGAACGTGGGCTTTGGCTTTTTGCTGCTCAATTAAGTGATTGATCGATAAATTGTTCGAATTTAAATTTCCGGTTGGTGCTGACAGGACTTTTGCTTCTGGTTTTACCGAGAAAGCAGCTCTTTCAGGGGTTACCGAAGGTTTGTTTACAGGCTTGGATTCGTTTCTGAGGCTTTGGCCTACAAATGGAATAATCTGTACCGGATCAGTTAAGGATTTTTTTTTTCAAGCTCAGATTTAACCGAACAAATTTGCATCAAGGTCAATTCGACCAGTAGCCGTTGGTTTTTTGCGGATTTGTAATCCACATCTGCTTTGCTGAGAACACCCAGGCAGCGCAGTGCAAAAGCGGCATCTATTTTTTTAGCCTGGTCAACAAACAGTTTTTCAGTAGTTTCACCTACTTCCAGTAAGTTCGCAGTTCGCGGATCTTTGCAGATCAAAAGGTTTCTGAAATGCTCGGCAAGTCCAACCAGGAAATGATGTCCGTCAAATCCTTTTTCCATGACATCATTGAACAACAACAAACAAGCCGGAATATCTTCATTCAATGCATTTTCAACTACCTTGAAATAGTAATCGTGGTCGAGTACATTGAGGTTTTCCAGTACGGCTTTATGCGTAATAGTCGTTCCGCAAAAACTGACGATCTGATCGAAAATAGACAAAGCATCGCGCAAAGCACCATCTGCTTTTTGGGCAATGAGGTGAAGCGCATCCGGATCTGCAGAAATAGCTTCCTGTGTAGCAACATGTGCCAAATGATCGGCTATATCTTTTACTTTGATGCGTTGAAAATCAAAAATCTGACAGCGCGATAAAATAGTCGGTAAGATCTTATGCTTTTCCGTAGTTGCCAAAATGAAGATCGCATGTGCCGGTGGTTCTTCCAGAGTCTTCAAAAAGGCGTTGAAAGCTGCCGTTGACAGCATGTGGACCTCGTCGATGATATACACCTTGTGGGTTCCCAATTGCGGAGCAATGCGCACCTGGTCGATCAGTCCGCGGATATCGTCAACTGAGTTGTTGGATGCCGCATCTAATTCGTAAACATTCAAAGAAGCGCCTTCGTTGAAAGAAAGACAGCTTTCACATTGATCACAAGCCTCAACAGATTCCGTTCTGTTAAAACAGTTAATGGTTTTTGCCAGGATACGAGCAGTCGTTGTTTTACCAACCCCACGTGAACCACAGAACAAGAAAGCCTGCGCTAAATGCTGGTTCTTAATGGCGTTTTTAAGCGTATTGGTAATTGCCTTCTGCCCAACAACCGTATCAAAGGTCTGGGGCCTGTATTTTCTGGCAGAAACAACGAAATCCGACATGAACACAAAGTTAGGGAAACTTTCTCAAAGAATTCAACATGCCAAATTCAAAATTCAAAAAAGTTTGAATAATCAATTGGTCTGGTTTTCCAGCCTTCCCAAATCACGGATGCGTTTCTCAAGGATATTGGAATATTGGAGCGCTTCGTCTTTTCCGTCTTCCACATAGGATTTTTGGATCCAGGCTTTGGCATTCTGCAGATCCCCCAAGACTTCATAAGCCAAAGCAACATTGTAAGCTGCCCGTGCTTTAAATTTGGATTTCGGATTGGAATCGTATTCTTCCTTCCAGGTATTTAACGCTCCTTCCCAATCTCTGGTTAGGGCTTGTCGGCTTCCTATCTTCAGACGTCCCTTTTGTCCTATGTACATCATACGTTGTTCCCAAAAATACAAGGGTACCAGGTCGTGTGCAAAGGATTGACCGGTGTAATTGCTGATTTCTGTTAAAGCCTCATTGCGTTTGATCAGTCGGCCTAAGGCTTCAACCGGGTTGGTGGAGCGCTGCACCCAGGTTTTTCCTTGTTTATAGGTATCCTGGTAGATGATAGCTCTTTTTACCGGATCATACAAAATGAAACCGGCCCTTGCAGTAGCTTTCCCGGTTATTTCGACTTCCGCGCCATTTCCGTTGAGGATGTTCTGTACCGTATTTGCAGCCGTTGCAGCCGGATTAATGACACTGAAATCGGTATCGAAAAACTCCAGGCTTAATAAAGCATCTGTACCGTATTTTTTACAAATACTGTCAACCTGCTCCCAGCTCATCGGAGATCCAAAATCCACGCTGGTTGGTTTGGAAGCCATCATGGAACTGTCACATTGTTTGATCTCGAAACGCGGACTCGTTCGAAGGAGTTGATCGATCCCCCGCATGCATTCATTGGATAGCTCCTTGTCTTGTTTGGGAGTTTCCAAAGTCAGTGTTCCTTCAATAAGTCCTGCTTTTCCCGGAATGGAGTGATTAAGCAGTGCCAATGATTTGATATTCCGATCAATCGAAATAGTTGCGGGCCGTTGTACTTCAATTTGCATACCCTGTGTAGTTCGGCAGGAGCTGAAAACCAATAAGCCGGTAATGCTGAGTGCAAGTATTTGTTTCATAACATGTAGTTCGATGCAAATATATGGATTCCCTGAATGTATATACCTGTAAGTTTAAAGTTGAAGCAGCAATAACTAAAACCGTGTCGGAGTATTCCAATCACTAACTTTTAAGAATTCCAAAACGGTACGTTTCACACTTTCTTCCGTCACTTTTGCATTTTACCTGTTGAATTTTGAATTAAAACTATCTTTGTGTAAAATTCAGTACATGAAAGTTTATAACAACATATTAGAGACTATCGGGAATACGCCTTTAGTTCGACTAAACAAGCTTACCAAAAACTGCAAAGCAACTGTTTTGGCGAAAGTTGAAACAACGAATCCGGGGAACTCCGTAAAAGACCGTATGGCGGTAAAAATGATTGAAGATGCTGAGAAAAACGGGTTATTGAAACCAGGCGGAACAATCATTGAAGGAACTTCCGGGAATACAGGAATGGGATTAGCACTTGCAGCTATCGTAAAGGGATATAAACTGATTTGTGTATTGAACGACAAGCAGTCGAAAGAGAAAATGGATATTTTGCGTGCTGTTGGAGCTGAAGTGGTTGTTTGCCCGACTGCTGTAGAGCCCTCTGACCCGCGTTCTTATTATTCGGTTTCCAAAAGACTGGCGAAAGAAATTCCGAATTCCTGGTACGTGAACCAATACGATAACCTGTCGAACCGTGTAGCTCATTACGAGCAGACAGGACCTGAGATCTGGGAACAGACTGACGGAAAAATAACACACTTTATCGTTGGAGTTGGAACAGGAGGAACTATTTCCGGAGTTGGAAAATATTTAAAAGAGAAAAACCCGAATATCAAAATCTGGGGAATCGATACTTACGGATCTGTTTTCAAGAAATACAAGGAAACAGGGATTTTTGACGAGAACGAGATCTATCCTTACATCACAGAAGGAATCGGGGAGGATATTCTTCCGGCTAACGTAGATTTCGATGTGATTGACCTGTTTGAGAAAGTAACGGATAAGGATGCTGCAATTTACACACGTCGTCTGGCACGCGAAGAAGGAATTTTCGTTGGGAATTCTGCAGGTGCGGCTATCGGTGGGTTGTTACAGTTACAGGATCAATTAACGGAAAATGATGTGGTTGTTGTATTATTCCACGACCATGGAAGCCGTTACGTAGGTAAGATCTTCAATGACGATTGGATGCGTGAGCGCGGATTCCTGGAAGAAGAGTTCAAAACTGCTGAAGACGTGATCGCTCGTCATGCAGACTTGCCTTTGGTGACTTTGTATTCCGAAGAGCTGGTTTCACACGCCATCATGAAAATGCGTAAGTACAACATTTCCCAAATTCCTGTTTTAAGAGACGGTGAACTGGTAGGCTCTTTGAACGATTCGCAGGTTTACCAGCTGTTGGTCGATAATCCGGCGTTGAGAGATACCCCGATTTCGAAAATCATGCAGAAACCTTTCCCGGTTGTTTCGGGAACAGCAAAATTGGAAGACGTAGCGAAATTGATCAACGAGCAGACACCGGCAGTGATTGTTGAGCGTGCAAACGGAGATAAGAAAATCCTGACTCGCCAGGATGTAATTGCATCATTGGCTTAATGTTAGGCTTCCCCCTTTGGAGGGGGTGTGAGGGGGAGGATAAATCAAATTTCCGATCTGAGACAATGGATAAAATAAGATATACAGATCAAATGCAGCGAACGGTGGATATTAATTCCACCGTTTCGCGTATTGTCTCATTGGTTCCTTCGCAAACGGAACTTTTGGTTGATTTGGGTTTGCGTGAGAAACTGGTTGGAATCACGAAATTTTGTGTACATCCTAAAGGTCTGAAAAAAGAAGTACAGTTGATCGGAGGAACGAAAAATGTGAAGATTGACCTGGTGAAATCGCTGAATCCGGATCTGGTGATCGGGAACAAGGAGGAGAACAATCAAACGGATATTGAGGAACTGGAGAAGTCCCTTCCTACCTGGATGAGTGATATTTTCAACCTGGAAGATTCGCTCTATATGATACGGAAAGTAGGAGCGATTACAGGAACCAGTGAAAAAGCTTCGGAGATTATTTCGAAGATCCAAACAAACTTTGCTCAATTGGAGAACTTGAAAAGCAGCGGTAAAACGGTTCTGTACCTCATTTGGAAAAATCCCTACATCGCTGCCGGACCAAATACCTTTATTGATGCCATGCTTTCAACTTTGGGTTTTCAAAACGCGATGCAGGAAGAACGTTATCCGGAGGTAAAATTGGAAGAACTGAATACTGATTTCATCTTCCTGAGTTCGGAACCATTTCCTTTTAAAGAGAAACACATCGAAGAATTACAAAAGCAATTTCCCCTAAGTAAAGTAATTTTGGTCGACGGAGAATATTTCTCCTGGTATGGCTCAAGACTGATTGATGCACCAGCCTATTTTGAAGATTTGTTAAATCAGATCGAAGCTTCTTAAGTTTAAACAGGAAGTATTAAATTTATGCAAGCATATCTATTTTACCATGGAAAGATCATTTTTCACCTTCATTTTCTTCGCTCTCGTTTACGTGGTTTCCGTTTCGTTTAAAACGCCGAATACGAGTTATCACACCTTAACAATCAAAGTCACGAACATCCGTAACAATTCCGGCCAGCTTCAAATCCAGATTTACCGGAATTCAGAAAATTATCAAAAACAACTCCCTTGGAAAGTGAAGCGCTTTGATAAAGAAGCAGTGAAGAACAATTCATTGACCTGCACATTCACCGGGATTGAAGAAGGAGAATACGGGGTAGCCCTTTTGGATGACGAAAATGCAAATAAAGAAATGGACTACACGATGTTCGTTCCGGACGAAGGATTTGGTTTTTCCGATTACTATCATACTGCCTGGAGTAAACCGAAATACGAAAACTTCAAATTCCAGTTTAAGGACGATAAAACGATCTCGATCAAGATTCGCTACGTTTAACTTGGTTGTTATTTGAAAATCAATGGCTTTCCTGCTCTTTAATTGAATTCCTCTGCGTTGTTCTGTGCCTTCGCTGAAGCTTCAGCATAAGCGTTGCGAACCTCTGCGGGAATCAAAAGAAAAAGCTCTGCCCCCTAGGCGGACGGAGATTATATCTATCTGTGAAAATCTGCCTAATCAACGGGAGAAAAAATTGAGAGTAATTTATAAGTTTTGATATTCCGTGTTCTTGTGTGGAAAATTACTGTTCGAAGATCGGCATTCCGAAGACCATTTTGGTCATTTCATGCAATGGATGCTTACCTTGCTTGAAATTGATTTTTCCGTTTATAGAATAGCGATCTCCCTGCTTGGGTTTGATCTCGATATGGATCGATTCAGAGCTGTTCAAAAAGTCATTGAATGCCTTGACAGGTCCCATATTCTCAATAAAAGCAGTTACAAAAGTACTTCCATAAATCTTGGTAGATTTTTCCAAATGTCCTTTGATGAAAAAGACATCCTTTCCGGAATACGGGATTATAGCATTCGGGTCAACACCAATGAAATAGCTGGTTGCAGAAAGTTGCTTCAAATGGAACACCGTATTTCCGAAGTTTAATGTCAGGTTTTGTCCGCGAACAGATTCCGGAAATGCTTTCCACAGATCTTCCACTCTGCATTCGTGTTTCGACTGGATAATCAGGTTCATGACCGGAGTCGGTAAAAAACCTACGATGCTTGGAAGACTGTCTTTAGGGTCTTCCAAATAAGTTCCTTTGAAATCAACGGCATATCCTTCGATGTCTTTGAAGTGGGGAAGCCCTTTGGGAAGGAAGTTCAGTAAAGTATCCGGTAATGCTTCGGGAATGAACCGGGAATAAATATAAACGCCCTCCGGTTTCAATCCGAATTTCAGGCTCGGATGCAGTTTTTTCGGATACGTAATTTCTCCTTCGAGGTTAATGGATTTATCCTGGTGCTGAATGGATAGGTTCATGGAAGAGAAACCACTTTTTAAAGGAAGCTTATTCACATTCAATGCAATAAACTCATTCTTTTCGGAAGCGGCCTTTTTTAATTCTTTGAATGGCCGGTTTAAAATGTCTTCCAATACTTTTTCCAGTTCTGCCCGGTTCTTTTTCCCTTTGATCTGCTGAATGAATAATCCGCAATGCCCCAAAGCTTTCCCGGCCTGGTTGGATTTGCAATAAGCCTGAATGTTCTCTGTGAATGCGTCTGCATCTTTTGTTTGTACGGCGATCAGCAGGTAACTCTTATTGTTCCGGTCAATACCGTAAAGTACAATATCTTCCTGCGGCTCAATGCGAAGTGATTTCTTATCGGATTCTCCGTTAAAGTTCTTATCGATCAACTCGCGTACCTTTAGAATAAAAGCATCGTCTTTATCTGCAAATAAGGTGTTGTAGACTTCTTTCTTAACAAATGATTCCGCATCCAGTCTCAACACCCAGTTGGCGTCATCGGGAACGGGGACAAGCGGATTATTTTGGTTGGTGGAAAGGAGATTCAGGCAAATAAAAATCAATAAACTGGATGCTGTAAGCAGCACTACAAGGAAAGCAGCATAAAAGCGTTTTTTTATTTGCATGGCATAAAGGTAATTTTTTATTGAAATTGTAACTTTGTTTCATGGGAAAATTCTTTTTCTGGATACTTAAGTTATTCGGTTGGAAAATAGATAGTCATACTCCGGTTGGTATTGATAAAGCAGTTGTAGTTGTTGGTCCGCACACTTCCAATTGGGATTTCGTAATAGGTAAAATGGCTTTTGCGCATTATAAGGTGAATGCAAAATTCCTGATCAAAAAAGATTTGTTCTTCTTTCCGCTGGGCCCGATACTAAAAGCTATGGGCGGAATTCCGGTTGATCGTAAGAAGAATAATAACATCACTGAACAAGCGGTGAACATCTTCAAGAACAACGAAAAGTGCTTTTTGGTATTTACTCCTGAGGGAACAAGGGGCTATCAGCCACACTGGAAGAAAGGATTTTATTACATCGCGCAAAATGCGGGTGTTCCGATCTATATCGCATATATTGATTACAAGCGCAAAATTGGCGGATTTCATTCCCCGTTTATTCCAACAGGAGATGTAGATGCTGATATCAGGTACATCAAAAATATATTATCGGAATACACCGGGAAAGTTCCTGAAAATGGGATACGTAAAGAGGATTGATATGTCAGATTTTTTAAGAACGGTAAACGTAACACGCTATATTTCTCCTTTGAGAGAAGGAGGTTCTCTACCGGCATTGGTAGATGCGGATGATGATTTTAAGTACGTGTTGAAATTCAGGGGGGCAGGACACGGTGTAAAAGCACTGATCTCGGAATTCCTGGGCGGAGAAATCGCGCGAATGCTCGGTTTTAAAGTCCCGGAATTGGTTTTTGTGAACCTGGATGAGGATTTCGGGCGTTCGGAAGCGGATGAAGAAATCCAGGATTTGCTTCGCGCCAGTCACGGATTGAATTTAGGGTTGCACTTTTTAACAGGCGCAATCACATTCGATCCGGTAGTAACGAATGTCGATGAGGAAACAGCTTCGCGCATTGTTTGGCTGGATGCTTTTATTACGAATATCGACCGCACTTTCAGAAACACGAACATGTTGATCTGGAAGAAAGAACTGTGGCTGATAGATCACGGTGCATCGTTTTATTTTCACCATACCTGGGAGAATTGGGAAAAAACAGCCCAAAGCAATTTTATGTATGTGAAAGATCATGTATTACTTCCCAGGGCTTCTAAAATGGATGAGACGGACGCATTTGCACATTCCAGACTGAGCGAAGAAAAACTGCACGCATTGGTAGATGTACTTCCTGAATCCTGGCTGGAGTGGGAAGATTTGGAAGCAACACCTGACGAGATTAAAAATGTGTACAAACAGTTTTTAAGTATCCGCCTGAAAAGTTCTGTGAATTTTGTAAACGAAGCTAAAAATGCCCGAAATGTTCTTATATGAATACGCGGTAATCCGCCTGGTCCCGCAGGTTGAACGCGAAGAATTCATCAACGTGGGAATTATTTTGTTTTCGAAAAAGCAAAAATTTATCAGGACTAAGATTAAGCTTCCTGAAGAACGATTGAAACTCTTTAAGTGTGAAATGGATTTAGACCAGATTAAGGCAAACCTGCATGCATTTGAACTGATCAGTGCAGGATCAAAAGCCGGCGGGCCGATTGCCTGTGAAGAATTGCCGGAACGTTTTCGCTGGCTCACAGCTGTTAGAAGCTCAATTATCCAGACTTCACGCCCGCACCCGGGAAAGACAGCTGATTTGGAGAAGGAAGTGGAACGGTTGTTTGAGGAATACGTGGGTTAATTATCAATTATCAAGGAATGAATTATCAAGAGTTTCAAACCTTGATAATTGTCAAATTCATAATTGATAATTACTTTCTGAACGAATCTGTTTTTTTATCATATCCATACGGACAGTGTCTGCAACCGCTTTTACAGCAATGACCACGTTTCAAATGGTATTTTTCCGTAAAAACAATGTAACCTTCCGGTGTATAATAAAAGTCTTCCGGATCTAAACCATTATTTTTGGGGAGTGGACGAAAATCATCATTCATACGACAAAATTACGCATTTCATGGAGCTCTTCGATACATCCCGATCCATTTTACAGGAAATCAAACCGGATTCTGATCAGTTTAGGAATGTTCGGTTGCTGGTAAAACGCGACGACCTGATCCATCCGGAAGTATCCGGGAACAAGTGGCGGAAACTGAAGTATAATCTCGAACTGGCCGATTACCAGAAGAAAGACGGCATTTTGACCTTTGGCGGAGCTTTTTCGAACCATTTACTGGCAGTGGCTTCTGCTTGCAATGCGGCAGGATTAAAATCAGTAGGTGTAGTGAGAGGTGAAGAACTGACCGCTGAAAGCAATCACAATCTGAAGCGCTGTTCTGAACTCGGAATGGAACTGAAGTTTATTTCCCGGGAATCTTATGACGAACGGAATGAGAAAAGTTGTCAGGAAGGTTGGAAAGAAGCATATCCTCATTTCTTATTAGTTCCGGAAGGTGGTTCCAATTATTACGGAATGGTCGGCTGCCAGGAAATTGTAAAAGAACTTCCTGCAGAGATCGACCATCTGTTTGTTGCTCAGGGAACTACAACAACCAGCTGTGGTTTATTGCTTGGAATAAATGAAGAAACAAGGTTACATGTTATTCCGGTTTTGAAAGGATTTGATGCAATGGCTGAGATGCGCAAACAGCTTTTTCCTTTCCTGGTCGACGAAGAAACAATCGATGAATACCTAAAAAGGGTAGAGGTGCACCCGGAAGCTCATTTCGGCGGCTATGGGAAATGGACTTCCGAGCTGCTGGATTTTATTGCATTGTGCCAAAAAGAGTATGACTTGCCTTTGGATAAAATCTATACAGGAAAAGCCTTCTACGCATTGATGGAATGGCTTGGAGAACAAAATTTTGAAAAACCGCAGACCATCGTTTTCCTGCATACCGGCGGATTGATGAATGGTAGTTTTTGATATCCTCCCCCTTAATCCCCCTCCGAAGGGGGAGTTTTCAATTCCCCTTTCAAAAAATAATATTCGACTTTAACTATTCAATTTTCGGAGCAACAATTGATCTAAATAAGGAGACTCTGGGGGTTCCCCCTTTGGAGGGGGATGCAAGGGGGAGGAAAAGTCTATTTCAATTTCTTTCCCCAGCTTTCTACTTTCTCCAGCCACTTTTTCCGCATTTCAGGGATAGAATTACGGACGATACCGATATAACTGACTTTTACCGGACTGATACCGCAGAATTTCAACACAGAACGTCTCAATTGATTAACACTTGGCCGGTGAAAAACCAGGCGGTAAAAGAACCCGGGCTGATCAAGGGTCGTAATGATATGAGCAGTTTTACCCTTCAGGAGTTTGTCCCAGAAATGCGAATTCTCGCGGTACTGAAAAGCAAATCCGGGAAGGAATAATCGGTCAATGAATCCTTTGGTAATAGCCGGAAGACCTCCCCACCAAACCGGATGTATCCAAACCAAATGATCGGCCCACTGGATTTTCTCCCACGCTTCCAGCAGGTCGGGTTCCAGTTCGGTGCGTTTCTGGTAGCCAAATTGCAGGTTCGGATTGAAATCCAGGTTTGCAATGACGATTTCTTTGACTTCAGTTCCTGTGCTTAAAACTCCCTTTTTATATGCTTCCGCTATTCCGAAATTGAACGAGTCTTTATTCGGATGTCCGTTGATGATCAAAATTTTCTTGCCCATGATTGTTTTTTGAGCAAAGCTAGTTTCATCTGATTCCTTAAAAAAGGACATTTGTCATCAAACGACCGCTTTTCTTATTCTGCTCAGATGTCGTTGTGTAATTCCCAGGTAAGAAGCCAGGTGCTGAACAGAGATCCGGCGGATGTATTCGGGCTGTTCTTCGATGAGGTTCTGGTAGCGTTCCTGTGCAGAGTCTCGCTGTAATTGGAATACGCGTTCTTCCAGTTCGAGGTATTGCTGTTCTGCCATGATTTTCAAAAAATGGATCCAGGCCGGACTTTTCGCTAACAGGGAATCAATCTGGTCTTTCGGAATAACCAACAATTCTGCATCAGACAATGCCTGTATGTATTCCACGCTTCCTTTTCCGGTAATAAACGCAGAATAGGCAGCCATCATATCGCCCGGAAAGCGAAAGCAATAGGTCATTTCGTCGCCTTTCGGAGTCATATAGAAAGAACGGAAGACACCTTTTTCAATAAAAGCGACTTCCGAACATTTTTCACCTTCCCGGACAAAATGACTTCCTTTTTTGAAAGTCTTTTTGGAGAACAAGAGCATAGCTTCGTCTATTTCGGTTTCTGTAAACAGATTAAACTGTGCTAAAAATAATTTCAATTGCATGGAACGAAGTTAGCAAAGTTCGCTTCAAAGCTTATTCCTTCACAATCTTTTTGATAGCTGTTTTCCCGGATTGATCCGTGATTACCAATTGATAGACTCCGCCTGCCAGTGTGTTCAAATGCAAGGTGTTTTCCATGTTGGGAATGAATGAAGCAATAATTCTTCCGGCTTCATCCGCCAACTTTACTTCAACGATTCCTGCATTCGTGATAGAAATATTTAGATCCGTTGAAAAAGGATTCGGGTAAACAGTAATTCCATCCAGGTTTTCTTCGGAAAGCGTTAAACTTTGATTGATGTCAATGTCTGCCAGCATAAAATCCGAACCGTTGCTTAACAAACCGGATGAGCCACCAACTAGTATGTGTCCGTTGTTTTTCAGTTTCATATGCTGCAGGTAATCATTTTCCGGAGAAATATCAGCTGTAAATGTCCCAGTTCCGTTAAAACTATTGTCCAAAGTTCCGTCAACATTTAAACGCGTAATTGAAAAACCGGCATTGTAATCCGTGATGATATGGCTTCCGCCGATCAGGAATTTACCATCTGCCTGGACTTCAAAATCAGCGTAGGGGTAAGAATGGTTCAAAATCCCGTTGTTTCCAAAATTACTGACAAGTGTTCCATCTATATTTATCTTCATAAGCATTGCCCCCATAGCCTGCCCGCCGATTACGATCTGACCGGTCGGAAGTTCAATTACTTTTTGTAAAAACTCACTCACTTCCGGAAAGCCACCGGTAAAGAGATCCATCACTACTTTTCCGTTTTGACCGAAATTCGAAACAAAATTGCCGTTCAGATCCAGTTTACAGTAAGCTACTTTCATGTTGTTCAGATCATTGCCGTCGTATCCAACGCAAAGAATAGTATTATCCGTTAGTAGAATGGCATCCCAGAGTATGAATGTGAAATTGACATCCGAAAGAAATTTGGAGCCACTGTTCCCAAAATTCGGGTCCAATACTCCGATTGAATTGATTTTGCTGACTGTACCGGAGCCATAACTGTTTCCTGCTAGGAGAACAGATCCGTTTGATAATACAATCATTTTTGCAATGTGACTGTCCGAATGGTTCAGTTTAAAAATACCGTTGTTCGCAAAAGTATTGTCTAAATCACCTGCTGCTGTATAGCGGACCACAAATGAATTGTAATCTCCCGGGCCATTTTGGGTAGGACCTAAGTAGGACGAACCTGCAACCAGGATTTTTCCGTCGGTCTGGAGTTGAATATCCAATGGAAACTCAGAATGATCGATGGTCGTTGTAACCAATCCGTTGGTGCCGAAATTGGAAATTGGTGCTCCGTGAATCCCGTTTTTTGCAACAGTCAGGTGATAAATTCCCGTTCCGCCGCTTTCAATGCTGTATCCTGCACTAAAAATAGCCCCGTTCGGGTCAACGGCAATCCTGTTGATTTCTGAAGTATTGGGGGTAATAACAATCCCGTTATTCCCAAAAATGGGATTTAAATGAACGGTTTGGGCAAATGTCGAAATTCCAGCGATTGAGATGAAAAGAGTAGAAAACAATTTCATAATGTATTTTTTGTTTCACTCAATACAATCGGGAAAATGGAAGGTTGTCAATACCGATAAAAAAACATGCAACCATTAAACATGTAGGTGCGCGATTAATCGCGCACCTACATGTTTTGTTTTATAAATTAAATGATTATTGTTTGATTATTTTCCGACTTATTCGTTCTTGCTGGTCATTTGCAAAAACAAAGTAATAGACACCTGCTTCCAAATATTCTAACGATAAAACAGCGGTTTTGTTTACCGGGTAACTCTGAATAATCCTTCCGGTTGCATCTGCTAACTGAATTTCGGTAACAGATTCATTTTCGACAGAAACAGTTATTTGATCAGAGAAGGGATTCGGATAAATGGACAGTTCTTCGGATTTATTTGCTGCCAACCCCAAAAACTCGCTCATGTTAATCTCTGCCAGCAAGAAATCTGAAAATTCATCTATATATGCTGTTTTTCCACCCACAAGCAGGTAATCAGGACTTGTCAGTACCATGCATTGTAATGATTCAAAACCGGCTGAAAAATCGCATTCAAAAGTACCGGTTGTGTTAAAGCTGTTGTCTATAGTTCCGTTAGCGTTGTATCTTGAGACCGTAAGCCCCCAATCGAATTGTGTAACCTGCTTACTCCCTCCGACCAGGATTTTACCTGTTGGCTGGACAACCATATCTGTATAAGCAGGGAGGTTAGCCAATATTCCGTTTGTGGCGAATGTGCTGTCGGGAGTTCCGTCTGTTTTCAGTCTAATGAGAACATAGTCGGTTCCCGGGCGTCCAGCCAATACGATCTTTCCGTCTGATAATTCCTGTGCTTTTGTAACTTCTTCAAAAGTGTTTGGATCACTGTCCAGGTCAAATGAAGAGACTCCGTTCTGTCCGAAAGAAGTGATCAGATCTCCCGAAGCATCTGTTTTTACACAGGTTAACTTTGAACCTGAAAAATTGGGATCGCTCAACCCGTAAGACAAGATGGAACCGTCGTTTAAGGCAATTGCTCCACGGTTAAAGAAAAAGAAAGTGCTCAGGTCACTGATAGCCCTGCTGCCATTCGTTCCGAATGAATTATCCAATGTTCCTGCAGCAGTTAATTTAGTGATGTAAGTAATACCATCCGAGTATCCAATCAAACGCAAAGACTGATCGCTTTGTATAAGAACAGCATTAAATTCGCTTTGGTTGTAATCCGTCACTTCGAAAACTCCGTTCGTGGCGAAACTGGAGTCAATAACCCCGTTCGGAAGATAGCGCATGACGAATGCATGAATAATCGGAGAACCGCCGGGCCCGGTATCTAATCCGGTGTAATTTGATCCGGCAAGAAGTATTTTTCCGTCGGCCTGTAATTGAAGATCACGCAGATCGACCGAATTAAAATGGGGATTAAGTGCAACTCCACCCGTTCCGAATGTAAGATTCTGTGTTCCGATGGCATCATGCTTTGTCAGAACGATATTAGACCCGCCGGATATAAATTTACGTCCGGCACTGATAATACTGCCATCCGGATTGAGGGCAATTTTGTTGACCTCTGAGGTGTTTTCCACGTAGGTAAAGCCTTCATAACCGAAGGTGGGGTTCAAAAAAATGTTTTGCGAAGAAGCAGAAAAACAACATAAAAATGCCAGAGGAGTAATAATGGTTCTCATAAATCAAGGTTTTGCGTTATAGAAACCTGAACGAGACTTCTGCTTATTTCGTTGGTTTTCTAACAAAAAGAGCTGTGCCGAAGGGGCAGATAATAAATAGTACAATGAATAATCTGCGTAATCTGCTAGATCTGCGGGACGTAAAAAGAGCTGTGTCGAATGCGAAATCCTATCCCTGGGGCGTTTTGTGGTCAAAAAAATCCCGCCTCAGCTCAGCCAAGACGGGATCTCCATTCAAATCGAATAATGCTTACTCAAACAATGCTTTATCAACTTCTCCGTTGAATTCAATTGTTTTCACAGTTCCTGAAAGTGTCATTTCTCCCATTACCTGATTCAGTTTGTGAGCAAAAAGGAATCCGTTCACTTCTTTGTAATCATCATACATCGTTGTAGCTTCCATCGTTTCTTCACCTTCTTTTGTAATGGAAACGGTTTTGAATTTCAGGTTTGTAGCTGAATCGAAATAGTCGTAAGACTCTTTTTGACCATCGTTTGTCATCAATACATAATAGTCTTTTCCTGCAATGGTCTCGATGCCTTTGATTTCGTATTTCATTCCCGAAGTTTTGTAAGTAGATTCTGGGAATAAACCTTCGCCTTTCTTTTTCGCAGCGATCTCTTCTGCAGACATGGCTTCTTTTCCGGTTTGCATATTCATTTCAGAACCTTTTGTTCCGTCGTAATAAGAGCTTTGGAAAACCATTCCCTGTGCTTCAATTTTCATTGCTTCCTTGTTCGGAGCAACAAAAGCATCGGTCATAGTGATAACTACCGGAATCTGAGGAGAAGAAAGCTCTATTTTCTTAACTACAGACTTCACTTTCTTCATTTTCTTAGCCAATTCTTTCGCATTTGCAGTTTTAGTAACGGTATTGATATAGCGTTCAATCAACTGATCAGCAGTGATGTCTGCTTTCTTCATTTCCTTTACAGGATTTCCGAACGGATCCAGTTTCTCTATCACACCGTCCGTATCAAATGCTTTCAACTTCGGCAAAATATCTTCGTTACCTACAACTACAATATTGAATCCGTTCTTGAAGTATTTCTGAGCTACAGTCAATACATCGTCTTTGGTAATTGCATCCAGGCGCTTCAAGTAAGTTTGGTAATAATCAGCCGGAAGATTGTCACGGATGATATTCAATGCGAAACGGGCAATTGTTTGAGGTCTTTCCAACGAACGTGCAAAGCTTCCTGCCATTGCAGACTTTGCCAGGTTTAATTCGTCATCAGTCACGTAGCTGTCGCTGATTTTCCGGATCTCAGCCAATAATTCGGTGATTGCAGAATCAGTTACTTCATTTCTGAAGCTTCCGGATGTTCCGAACCAGCTTCCGTTTCTGGTTACTTCAAAGGAAGAGTAAGCACCGTAAGTATAAGCTTTGCTTTCACGTAAATTTTGCATAATACGCGCTCCGAATGAACTACCACCCAAAATGCTGTTCATAACGTTCAAAGCGATCTGATCAGAAGCTCCCGGTTTCATTTCGATAGGGAAAGTGATAGAGATCACGGATTGTACAGCTCCCGGTTTGCTCACGAAGATCACGCGGTTTCCTTTTGCTTTCAACCCGGTTCCGAAATCTTCCTTGTAAGCTTGTCCGCCTTTCCATGCTCCGAAATAGTTCTCAGCCATTTTCATAGCATTCTCTTTGGTGATATCACCTACAATTACCAAATATGCTCCGTTCGGAGTAAATACTTGTTTGTAGTTGTTTTTTACATCATCCAAAGTGATTGCTGCCAAAGAAGCTTCATCCATTACTTCACCAAGCGGGTGGTTCGGGAAATCGATCTTTGATTCTGCGTTCGAAGCCATGGTCTTCGGATCTGATTTCGCAGATAACAACCCGGATTCGTTTTGTTTCTTGATACGCTCGAATTCACTTTGAGGGAAAGCAGCATTCATGGTAACATCCTGCATGATGTCCAATCCCGTTTCCAGGTGTTTTGTCAAACATGAGAAATAAACGGAATGTCCGTCTGCACTTAAGTCAGCTCCCATATTGTCAACTTCCTTATCCAAAACATCTTTAGAACGTTTGTTCGTTCCGGAAGTCAGTAACTGTCCCATCAGGTTATTAGTTCCTGCTTTAGAACCTTCAATCATTGGAGAAGCTCCCATTGTAAGCGAGAAAGAAACACGCGGTAATTTGTGGTTTTCGGAAAGAATCACGGTAATACCGTTACTCAATTTGAAAACTTCTGAGTTTTTAATATTGATAGTTGGTGCTGCAGCTGCAGCAGGTCTTACAGAACGATCAATTTGTTGTCCGTAAACCCCTGTAAATGCTGTTAAAGCAACCAGTGTAATTAACTTTTTCATGACTATTCTGTTAGTTTGCCTTTGGTAAATAATAAAGGATGATTCGGTTGTCTTGAGTCAAATATTTTTTAGCAACACGCTGAATATCTTCACGTGTAATACTCATGTAAATTTCCATTTGCTTATTGATCAATTCCGTGTTTCCGAAATACATTTTGTTTTGAGCC
Source organism: uncultured Fluviicola sp. (assembly GCA_966248825.1). GTDB lineage: Bacteria > Bacteroidota > Bacteroidia > Flavobacteriales_D > Crocinitomicaceae > Fluviicola. The sequence continues at coordinate 18,653 of CBINBC010000006.1, read as the reverse complement.
AAATTCTCAGCGATACCTGCCACAGTTGAGTTAGAACTTACGATCTGGTTCTCGAACTGGTTACGCATTGCCTGGAATTCCTCTTCGGAGATCAGGTTATCCTGGATTGATTTAATTTCTTCATCCAATGATTTTTCCAAATCTTCTACTTTTGTTCCGTTGGCAGCAATTGCAGCAACGATGCCTAATCCCGGATCTTCCATATTAAATGCGAAAGAGAATGCAGCAACTGCCTGTTGTTTTTTCTCAACGATGTTTTTATTCATACGGGAAGAGTTGCTTCCAGATAAAACTGCATTCAGCATTTCAATGGCAGCAAAATCCTTATCTGTTTCTTTCGGGAATTTGTATCCCATAAATACTGCCGGAAGCTGTATGTTATCGTAAACAGTTTCTCTTTGCACACCTGAGATAGGCTCAAACGCAGGATTCGGCTTCGGGATGTCACAGGGCATTGCTGTGTATTTTTTCAACAATTCTTTTGCTTTTGGATCAGTCGGGTTGTTGAAGTTTTTTGCATCGAAAGCCATTTTCTCAACTCCGTACTTCGTTTTAAATTCACCTTCACCCAGGTTCTCAAAATCGCGGAATAAGTTAATTGCCTGTCCTTTAGGAACAGATGCGAAATACTTATCGATCCATTTTTTGGTTTGCTCGATGTTGATATCTCCGGCAATTGAAAGAACTGCATTGGAAGGAACATAGAATGTATGGTAAAAATTCACATAATCAATCTCTTGTGCGGCATTTAAATCTTCCATGCTTCCGATCGGTACCCAGCGGTAAGGATGGTTTTTGTAAGCCATTTTGAAGAGATTCTCCATAAATGTAGCGTAAGGCTGGTTGTCTACACGCTGTCTTTTTTCTTCTTTTACAACTTCGCGCTGCGTCTCAACACCAGTTTGGTCGACTTTTGCGTGCAATAAACGCTCGCTTTCCAACCATAACCCCAATTCCAATTGATTGGAAGGAAGGATTTCGTAATAATAGGTTCTGTCCTGGCTGGTATTTGCATTCAGTGCCCCGCCGTTCTTTTCAACCAATTCGGAGTATTCTCCTCTTTTGATATTGGTAGAACCTTCAAATAATAAGTGTTCAAAAAAGTGAGCAAATCCGGTTCTGGACGGATTTTCGTTTTTAGAACCTACGTGGTACATAACAGAAACCGCTACAATCGGAGTAGCGTGCTCCTCGTGTAAAATAACATGCATTCCGTTTGCCAGGTCGTATTCGATGTATTTTACCTTCTCTTGCGAGAATCCGGTGATCGAAGACGAAAGCAACAATGCTGTAAAAAGACTTTTTTTCATGTTGAATTTTTCGACTTGTTTGCACGAAAATAACAACAAAAATTGCTTTACAACTATTTCGATGAATTTCGGACAGAAAAGCGGACGAACGGCTTTAGTCAATTACGAATTCCCAATTACGAATTCCGAATTATGAATTCCGAATTGTTTGAAAACTTTTTTGGAACGTCCGTTTGCCATTCCAAAGATTATCAGGAATTAGGGGATGTTGAATACGTTGAAGATGTCCTGAATAATTAGGATTTGGCATTCATAATTCGTAATTGGGAATGGTTTTTGTTATATTCGGGACTATGAAATTATTGACTCTCGGCTTTGTGCTTCTTTCAACCGGTCTTTTTGCTCAAAAACAGACGGTATTTGCCTACATGGATTACAACAACTTTTTTCATTCGTTTAAAGACGGCTACTTTAACCAGGTCGATCACCAGGCAGTTACGAATATTGCCTATGGCGATGAAGTGATTGCCTACTACAACAACCAGCGCGATTTTAAGATCTACGACGGGACATTTTCACGTGTCATGACTAATCAACCGGCAACTTTCAAAATCTCTGACCACATGGCAGCATGGAATATCGGCCAGTTGCTTTATTATTATGAAAACGGAAAACCTCATAACCTGACTTCTTTTGGTGCCGATTACTGGGTTACAGATTCTTTGATCACTTTCCAGGATACTCGTTACAATGCTTTGAATGTGGTTTACCAGGGGAAAATTTCCACACTTGTGCAAAGTACGATGGAACTTCCTGCCCCTGTGGTACAAGGAGATAATTTAGTGGTTTTTAAAGATAATGGAGACATTTTCAAGGTCTTTTACCGTGGACAGATTTATGATATCGGTACATACAACGGAACAGACTTTGAATTTTTTGCAGGAACAGATATCTTGGGCTTTAACGATCCTCAAACACGTACCTTCGCGGTTTTCCAGGATGGTGAATTTTTCGATGTGGAAGAGTTTAGAGTTCCGAAAGTGAAGGCCGGAAGAGGATTCCTCGCTTATGAAGATTTGCAGGGAAATTTGAAGTATTACGGAAAAGGAAAGTACGAAACACTGAGTTCTTTCGCGCAATTCTGGGATGCTAAGGACGACCTGGTGGTTTGGGGAGATGCAAATACAACTTATCAATATTATAAAGGTGAAAAGAAAAACCTGGCGAATTTCGTCGTAAAAGAATGGCAGATGAAAAATGATGTGGTGGCATTCAGAACTTTAATGGGAGGAGTAGGAGCTTCTGTAGCTGGTGTTTACAAAGAAGTGACTTCAATCAATGACACTGATTTCCTCATCAATGGGCATGGTGTAATGGTGCAAATGAAGAACCGCGCAGTAATCGTTTTATACAACGGACAAATCTACCGGGATTAGGTGAATTGAAAATGGAAAATTGACAATTGAAAAGAATGTGATTTGACTTTATAGATCAATTATGTTTGAGACAATCAATGACACTTTTTCTTTTTTAACGTATTACTTTTCAATTTTACATTTTAAATTTTCAATTAGTCGTATTTTTGTTTCTCTAAAATTTTGATTGAATGAATAGTTGGTTTACCGTAAAGGTTAAATATACAAAGCAGCTGGAAGACGGTACTTTCAAGCGTGTTTCGGAACCATATTTGGTGGCTGCAATGACTTTCACAGATGCGGAAGCACGTATCTATGAAGAACTTGGAAGCCTGATCCGCGGTGAGTTTATGGTAACTGGAATTACCAGAACGGATTTTCACGATATTTTCCATTATGAGGATGCGGATGTTTGGTACAAATGCAAGATTACTTACGAAGCCGGAGGTGATGGCGGAGAAGAAGGTGCTAAAGCAAAAAAGGTGTCTCAGAACTTTATCGTGACAGCTCATTCTGTGAAAGATGCGTACGAGCGCTTAAAAGAAAGTTTGGGAGGAATGATGATCGATTACATGATCCCATCCATTACTGTTTCGCCGATCGTTGATGTGTTTCCTTTTGGTGACGAGCAGGAAGACCGCGTAGCTGCTGACTTCGAAAAGCAGGTAAAAGCTGAAGTTGCCGAGCATGCTATGGGAACTAAGACTGTATTTTCGGCTCCGGGTTCGGATGTAGATGAATTCGAAGATGACGAAGATTCTGTAATTGACGATCAATTCGGAGAAGAAGAATAAAAAATGGATGATTTCCTCAAGGTAATTCGAAACGACCATCATCAATTTGATAAAGGAAAACTGGAAGATCATTTTGGTGATGAACCTTTTGCACTTCTTGCAAGGTGGCTCCGGGAAGCTGTTGAGAAGCCTGCAACAGAACCCAATGCAATGATCGTTTCAACTATAGGATTGAACGGATTTCCACGATCCCGTGTAGTTTATTGGAAAGAACTGCTTGAAGAAGGAATTGTTTTCTATACCAATTATTCGAGTGATAAAGGAAAGGCTATAGCTGCCAATCCGCACATGCATGCGCTGCTTTACTGGCCTGAAATGGAAAGACAGATCAGCATTACAGGTGTTGCGGAGAAAGTTCCTGCAGAAATGAGCGATGCTTATTTTGAGTCTCGTCCGCGCGGAAGCAAGCTCGGGGCCTGGGCGTCCCACCAAAGTGAACTACTGGGTTCAAGGGATGAATTGGAGGCAAGAGTCGCTGAATATGCGGAGAAATTCCCGGATTTTGTACCAAGACCGGAACATTGGGGCGGTTATCTTATCCGACCTGTCAATGTTGAGTTCTGGCAGGGTAGGCCTTCCCGTTTGCATGATCGCATTGTTTTTAATTTGAAACCGGATAATTCTTGGGAGTTATATCGCAAGAATCCTTAACAAATGATAGAATTATTACCCCATATTCATACGCTTTCAAACGGGCTTCGATTGGTTTATCTGCACGCGGGTTCACCGGTTGCTCATTTGGGAGTTACGGTTCTTGCAGGTTCCAGGTTTGAAGAAGATCACGAAGTGGGTTTAGCCCATTTCCTGGAACACAGTATTTTCAAAGGAACCGGAAAACGAAAGGCTTTTCATATCCTCTCCCGATTGGATTCGGTTGGAGGTGAATTGAATGCTTATACAACCAAGGAAGAGATCTGCCTGTATGCGTCTTTTGTTAAAACGCATCTGAACCGTGCAGCAGAATTATTGTCAGATATTGCTATTAACAGCAATTTTCCGGAGAAGGAAATTCAAAAGGAGAAGGAAATCGTTTTGGATGAATTGAATTCCTATCTGGATAATCCGAGCGACAAGATTTTCGATGATTACGAAGCATTGATCTTTCCAAACCATCCGTTGGGAAATAATATCCTGGGCACCCCTGAATCCGTGCAGTCGTTCGGAAGAGAGTCGCTCAGGCAATACGTAGATAAGTTCTTTTTTACGGAAAACGCAGTGATTTCTTTTGTGGGCGATATTCCATTGAATACACTGGTGAAATGCCTGGAAAAACACTTTCATTCCATGCCTTCGGGTAAAACGAAAGCAATTCCGCGGACTTTTGAAAATTATATTCCCGTTAAGAAGCGGGTCGAAGAAGGGAATTACCAGGCACATGCCATTATCGGCGGAATTGCTCCGGGGTATAATAGTGAGCATCGAAGAGGAATGACTTTGCTGACGAATGTTCTTGGTGGTCCGGCCATGAATTCCCGCCTGATCCTTTCTGTTCGTGAGAAATACGGCTATACTTACAATATTGAAGCGCAGTATTCACCTTTCCCTGATTTGGGTTATTGGTCGATTTACTTCGGAACCGACCAGAAGTATTTGGCAAAAACGATGAAGATCATTTATACCGAATTAAAAAAACTCCGGGATGTTCCTTTGACAGCTAAGCAATTGCAGCAGGCTAAAGAGCAGTTGAAAGGGCATATTGCCTTGTCTTTGGATTCTAATTTGGGATTAATGCAGGGATTGGGAAAATCGATGCTGTTGTTCAATCAAATAGATACGATTGGAGAGATTTATTCAAGTATTGATAAGTTGACGAGCGTGGAATTGCATGAAATAGCGCAGACATATTTCAAAGAGGAGCATATTTCAGAACTCATCTACGATGTAAAGCCGGATTTAGGGAGTTAATTTTTCAGAATTCTAAAATTCGCTTGTTCGCTAAATTGTGAACAGTGGTGTTGTATTCTTGAAGTTCTAAAACAGGATTCGCGTTGGAATAAAATCAGTCTCCCCTCAACAAAATTGTGTGCTACGTAATTTCGCAATAGCACATCTGTGTGGTGTATAGCTTGAAACGCTATTTGTTAAAGGGGCTCATTAATTTATCATTTTTTGTATCAGCTTCAACCGAATTGCCACTAACTTTGAAGCATCAAATTTACTGACATGAACTTTCAAGCTTACATCCAACAATTCGAACAAATCTTAAATGCCTCAGATCGTCAGGCACCTTACAATAACGAAGATTATTTCAATTACACAAAGCTCAACTGGTCACGTATGAACCGCTGGTTGAAAAAGGGAGAGATCCTGCCGCACGTAAAAGAAAAAATCCAATCAATTACTGAAAAACAGGAGTGGATTGTCATTACTGAACCCTGGTGTGGTGATGCTTCCCACATTGTTCCGTTTATTCATATGATGGCAGAGTTAAATCCCTTGATCCATGTAGATTACGAGCTGCGTGATTCAGAACCTTTCCGGATTAATGATTATCTGACAAACGGTGGAAAGGCTATTCCGAAGTTGATTATTAAGAACGATAAAGGGGAAGATCTTGCAAACTGGGGACCTCGTCCGGTGGAATGTCAATTACTTTACAAAGAAATGCACGACAGTAAAGCTCCGTTTGAGGAAGTGAAGATCCGTTTGCAAAATTGGTATAACGAGCACCACGGAGTGGAGATACAGGAAGAAATTATTGGCCTGATCTAACATGATAGATATTAAGAGAATACCTGCAAGACACTCTGTATCTCGCAGGTATTTTTTATTTGCTGGTATTTTTATTTCAATTCGAAGAAATCCCTTTTCCCGACTTTAATGCGCGTCTCTTTCTTCAGCTCGACCATCAGTTGAGAGTCAACGATTTTTTTATTGTTTATAAGAACAGCACCGCTTTCTATCAGTTTCCGTATGGCAGATTTCGATAAATTGTTCTTCAGTTGAAAACACAGCTCAAGAATCGAGATAGATCCGTTAACTGAATTGATAGCATTCAGTGAAACCGGTTCAAAGACTTTCTCATCGAACGTTTTGTTTTGGAATTGGTTCGAGAAAAAAGCTTCAGCTTTCAACGCTGCTGCTTCATGATGAAACTGCTTAACAATATTTTTAGCAAGAATCTTTTTCAAGTTCATCGGATTTTCACCATTATTCAATAATTCATTCAGGTGAAGTTTTTCTTCGGCTGAAAAATCACTTGCCAACTCCAGGAATTCAGGAATCAAACTATCCGGGATCGACATCGTTTTACCGAACATGTCGTTCGGTTCTTCCGTCAATCCTATGAAATTATTGAGTGATTTGCTCATCTTCTCCTTGCCGTCCAGCCCTTTCAATAAAGGCATACACAAAACAACCTGTGGGTCTATTCCGAAACTTTCCTGTAATTGCCTTCCCATCGTACAGTTGAACAATTGATCGGTTCCGCCCATTTCAATATCTGCACGGATCTTCACCGAATCAAACCCTTGAAGAATTGGGTAAACCAGTTCATGCATGGCAATAGGAGTATTGCTGTTGAAGCGTTGATTAAAATCATTTCGGTGCATCAGCTGGGCGATAGTGACGCGCGATAAGAGCTGAATAATCTCAGAAGCAGAGAGCCCGTCCAGCCAGTCTGAATTGAAAACGATGGTTGCTTTTGATACGTTAATGAGCTTAGACAACTGGTTCAGGTATGTTTCCGCATTGTGTTGCACAGCTTCCGTACTCAAAGGCAGCCTGCTTTTATTCTTGCCTGTCGGATCACCGATACGGGCTGTGAAACTTCCTACGACAATGGTGATTTGGTGTCCGGCATCCTGGAATTGCCTTAGTTTTTTGAGTACGACGGCGTGTCCAAGATGCAAATCCGGTGCTGTTGGGTCGAAACCAAGCTTGATGACAAGGTTCCGATTTTCTTTCTGGGCTTGAAAAATTTTTTCCTCCAAACCGTTTTCAGGGAGAATGATCTCCGCTTTTTCTTTTAACACATGAATTGTTGTTGTTTCCATTTTTTGAAAATAAAAAAGCCCGGGCAATTTGCCCGGGCTTGCTGATTATGAGATACTGTTAATTACTTATTCGATTCACTTGAAGTATATGCATAGTCTTTCCGAGCAGGTATTACTCGGTAATAATACGTGCTGAAAAACGGAAGACGCAATATGCTGTTCAAAGATTTCATTTGATGCAAATATAAGTGATACTGTTTGATTTACAAACGAGCTAAAGTTCCCTGTCGTGAAATTCTTTGGTAAGGACTTTATAAGCCTCCGAGTAGGAACCGGTTTCAGTGCGGATACACAAGGAATACAATTTAGTTGTTACCGGTTGTTTTTCGAATGCAAGAACCGCCCGTGTTAGTTTTCCCGGTTTTCCGGAGATTTCCACCAAATCGGATATATACAGACCGTTTTTCCCGGCAAGTGCAGTGAGATTGTCCTTGCTTTCAAACGGAACAATAAGCCATGCTTTTCCTTCCGGACTTAACAATCGTGCAATGGATTGAATCAGTTCTGGAAAAGAAAGACTTGCGGTATGACGGGCTAATGATTTGTGCTCATCCGGGTTTTTCTGACTGTTCTCAAAGAACGGCGGATTGCTGATTATCGCATCGAATTGTTCTTCGGGGAAGTACTCCTGGATAGCTTGATTGACGATAGAAATGTGAGGAGAGAAAGGATTGTTCCGTGCATTCAGTTGGGCGTCCAGAATTGCCTGTTTTGAAATTTCCAGTCCGATAATTTCCCTGAAATCAAAACGCTGGGCACACATCAGTGCTAAAACACCTGTTCCGGTTCCGATATCCAGTAAACGTTTCGGATTTTCCCAGTGACAAAGCGAACCAAGAACCATGGAATCGGTCCCGACCTTTAAAGCAGCATGTTCTTGCTGTACCTGGAAGTGTTTGAATTGAAAAACAGGCATTACTCACCCATATACATTTCAATCAGCCCTTCGGGTGAAGTAACGTGTAATGTTTTGGATTGACGATCCACCTTTTGAACAAGACCGTCTATAAAAGGGATCAGAATTTCTTTTTCGCCGTTCATCACCACAATCAACGGATTTACACTGTTGTCGACAACCTGCTCGATGATTCCGGTTTCTCCGTAACGCGTATCAATTAATTTGAAGCCAATGATCTCGTGATCGTAAAAGTGTTTGTCGTCTAGTTCGGGGAGAACTGACAAAGGAAGGTAACAGCTTTTTCGGAGAATGATCTTTGCGTCATTTTCAGAATCAACACCTTCCAGTTTAACGGAAGCAAATCCTTTGTTCTTTAATTGAAAAGACTGAACAAAGAAAGGAGTTAACTGGCCGTTAATGTCGATGAAAAATGCGTCGAGTGTTTTGTAATCTTCCGGATTGGTTACGTCCAAAAAAAGCGAAACTTCACCTTTGTATCCGTGAAGTTTCGCAATATAACCAAGTTGAAAGCAATCAGAATGTTGCATGGATCAACTTTAATGAATTAAGCCTCAGCTTCTCCTTCTTCAGCAGCCGGAGCATCCTCTGCAGGAGCCTCAGTTGTTTCTTCAGCAGCAGCTTCTGTTGATGCTTCAGCTTCCTCTGCAGGAGCTTCAACTTCTTCAACAGCTGGCGTGTTTTTAGCTTCAATAGCTTTTGCTTTAGCCTCATTTGCTTCAGCTTCAGCTTTCAAACGTGCAGCTTTATCAGCTACAGCATCTTTTCCAAGACCCTCAATTTTACCCTGGATCTTAGCAGCTTTTTCAGCTTCCCAAGCAGCAAACTTAGTTTCTACCTGCTCAGCAGTTAAAGCTCCTTTTGTTACACCTTTCAAAAGGTGGTTTTTGTACAATACTCCTTTGTAAGAAAGAATTGCACGAGCAGTGTCAGACATCTCAGCTCCTGTACCAACCCATTTCAAAGTTGATTCGAAATTGATATCGATTGTAGCAGGGTTTGTGTTCGGATTGTAAACTCCCAATTTCTCGATGAACTTACCATCACGCTTAGCGCGGGAATCAGCTACTACTACGTGGAAAATTGCTTTTCCTTTTTTACCGTGTCTTTGCAAACGAATACGTGTTGCCATAATGTTAATTGTTTGAGGTACGAAACCTCGATTAAAATGAATATTAACTTCTGTTTAGCGAATAAACAGGGTGCAAAGATAGTAAAAGCTTCCCAATCTGCAAATAAAAAAGGGGACGATATTTCTACCGCACCCCTTAACCAATAATTACTTGAATATTTTCAGAATTTAGTCTTCTCCGAATGTAATCTTGATACCTACCTGTAAGAAGAAACTACTGAAGTTTGCGATTTGTCTTAAATCTTCTTTAGCACTGTTTGGATCTGTTCCTGTTGGATTTGTACCTAAATTGTTTGATGAGTTTGTCAATTCATCAGTGTACTTAGTTTCTTTACTGTAAGTCGGAATATTCGGCAGCATGTCGGTTCCGTTAATGGTGTACATTTTAAGGTTGGTTTCTTTCGACTTTACACGAAGGCTGTTAGCACCAACTTCTGCAAAGAACCCGAATTTTTTACCAAAATGGACGTTTAGTCCGACAGCTCCTGTGTACCCCAAAGTTACTTTCCCTGTAGTTTTCAGCTGCATAACTGTCTGCGCTCCAGGATTGGTGTTATCATTGATCTCAGATTTTACAGAACCCATAAGTGGCATAAGCAAACCTGTACGTGCATAAACAGACACTTTTTCCCCGCCCGATCTCACATAGAATGCCGGAGTGATTCGGAATTGGTTGGAGGATTGCATGTGTTTATAATCACCGGATGGCAAACTAGCCTGATCAATTGTGATTTTGGAACCGAAGAATCCGTTTAAGCCTAGTTCAATTCCAAAATGTTCTCCGAACATGTATCCCGGAGTTATATTTGCTTGAACCCCCATTCCTAATGTTCCATATACATTTTTTTCGCTGTAAGAGGTTCCGCTGATCGTGGTGCTTGTTCCCATTACATGCCCCGGAGACCCTAAACCGTAACCTGCAGAAACGCCAAGGTTAAATTGTGCGGATACAGTCCCCATAGCCATTACTGCCAATACAGGTAGAATTAATTTTTTCATAAGAGAGATTTTAGATTTTTTTGCAATTTAGAATATTTAATTAATTAGGCAAGCATAATACCATGAAATATAATATGAATTTGTTCGAAGAAGTTAAATCAGTTGTGGAACAGAAATTTAGAAATGAAAGCGCCGATCATGACTGGTATCACATCGAACGGGTACTGAAGCTTGCAGAATACATTCAAAACCAGGAAGGTGGAGATCTGCTTGTTGTGCAGTTGGCTGCATTACTTCATGATATTTCTGATCACAAATTGAATGGCGGTATCAAAAATGACTCTGGCAGAGTGTCCCGCGAACTATTGACAAAATTGCATGCGGATGAAGAATTAATCAGTCGTGTTTGTGACATCGTAGATAAAGTTTCTTTCAAAGGTGCTGGAGTGGAGGATGAGCCCGGAAGCCTGGAGTTGGATATCGTTCGGGATGCCGACAGGTTGGATGCAATTGGAGCTATTGGCATCGCAAGAGCATTTCATTACGGTGGAAAAAATAACCGCCCTTTTTACGAACCTGACTTGGGGCCGTCCTTGCATGCTGATTTTGATTCCTATGCTTCGGATAAATCACATACCCTGAATCATTTTTATGAAAAACTATTGCTCATTAAAGACCGGTTGAGAACCAAAACTGCTCAGCAAATTGGCTCCGAAAGACATCAGATCATGGCCGGCTTTGTAGCTGATTTTCTCAAAGAATGGAATGTTAAATTAAAATGAAGCCCGCTACTAAATCAGTTTACTAAAAGTTAATTCTCGAAAAAAAATCCCATTTTTACCGCATGATTGAACATGTTGCATTAGGCATAGATATCGGTGGAACCAATACCGCTTACGGTTTGGTGAATCGAAATGGGGAGGTATTATTCGAAGAATCCGTTACTACGACTGATTATTTAAATCCGGAAGATTTAGTTGAAAAGATATATAGTGATATTGAGAACAATGGATTTTTAGATAATTTATTGGGATTAGGTGTCGGTGCTCCGAATGGAAATGCTTTTACCGGTAACATCGAATTTGCTCCGAACCTTAAATGGAAAGGAGTCATTCCAATCGCTGAATTATTTGAACAGCGCTTTCACAGACCTACTTTATTAGCCAATGATGCAAATGCTGCTGCAATTGGTGAGCATTTATTCGGGAATGCAAAAGATCTGAACGATTTTGTTTTGATTACTCTTGGAACCGGACTTGGTTCCGGAATTTTTATTAATGGAGAACTAGTTGTCGGCTCACAAGGATTTGCAGGTGAGTACGGACATATTCGTGTGGTACATAACGGACGCTTATGCGGATGCGGAAGGAAAGGTTGTTTGGAAACCTATGTGTCAAGTACAGGTGTTGTAAGAAGTGTTAAGGAGCTTGAAAGTGTTCATAAAGCAAGTTCAAGTTTGAACGGACTTTCAAATATCTCCGCCAAAGACGTCTTCCAGGCTGCTGCTAAAGGAGATGAATTCGCGTGCGAGATAGTAGACTATACCGCTGAAATGCTGGGGGGTGCCTTGGCTGATTTTGCGGCTTTCTCCAACCCGAGAGCTTACATTCTTTTCGGTGGTTTGGCACAAAGTGGTGCATATTTTTCCGAAAAGGTTAAAAAACACATGGAAGAAAACCTGCTTCAAATTTACCAGGGACATATTGAAATTCGAAACTCTGCTCTTCACGACATGAATGCGGCTGTATTGGGTACGGCGGCTTCCATGTTCTGGAAAGCGATTAAAAAGTAATGGCATGAAAAATAGCATACTGGCAATTGCGTTGTTCTGTTCTGCTGCGGTTTCTGCCCAGATCCAGGAATTAAAGAATAATTCGGATGCGGCAAGAGAGCGGGTTCAACATAAAACAATCGCTAAACCACTTGTAAAACCGAACCAATACGTAAATCCGTTTGTAGGAACGGGCGGACACGGACATACTTTCCCCGGGGCTGTACTTCCATTCGGAATGGTGCAGGTAGGTCCGGATACACGTTATGAAGGCTGGGATGGCTGTGGAGGTTACCATTATTCGGATTCGGTGATTTACGGATTCAGCCATACGCATTTGAGCGGAACGGGAATTCCGGATTATTCGGATGTACTTTTGGTGCCTCAGCAGGGGAAATTAAATACAATTCCGGGTTACAAAAAAGCCGGCGGATTCGGTTCTGTATTCAAGCATTCAAAAGAGAAAGCACTTCCGGGTTATTACCATGTAGAATTGGAGAACGGAATAACGGCAGACCTGACGGCAACTTTGCGCTGCGGAGTACATCGTTATCAATTCTCAAACCCGAAAGGAAAACGCTATATCATCATAGATTTAGGTTACCGCGACCGCGTATTGGAAGTCTTTGCTAAAAAGACATCGTCGAAAACGGTTGAAGGAAGGCGCGTATCCGAAGCATGGGCACCGCATCAGCACCTGGCTTTCAGTTTGGAAACTTCCATTCCTTTTACCAAAACAAAGTGGATTGAAGATAAAGAAGAAGGAAACTATTTATTTGTGATGGAATTCCCTCAAGGCACGAAAGAAATCTCCGTTTGGGTGGGGATTTCAGGAACTGATGAGGCCGGTGCAGCTGCTAACCTGAAATCTGAATTATTGAGCGGTAATCACGATTTTGATATCATCCGTTCAAGAGCATCGGGAGCATGGGAACAGGAGCTTGGAAAAATCCAGGTGAACTCCGCTCAGGAAGATGTTTTAAAACATTTTTACACAGCACTTTACCATACGTTTATTCACCCGTCACTTTGGACAGATGCAGACGGAAGGTATCGTGATTACAACGACCAGATCCAGACATCCGACAAGTCACTTTATTCGGTGTTTTCTTTGTGGGATACCTATCGTGGAGCAAATCCTTTGTATACTATTGTCCAGCCGAAAAAAGTTTCTGATTTCGTGAGCTCATTTTACCAGCAGTATAAAAATACAGGGCTGCTTCCTGTTTGGACCTTGTCGAATAATGAGACGAACTGTATGATCGGCTACCATTCGGTTTCGGTGATCGCAGATGCTTATTTGAAAGGAATTCCTTTGGAAGACCCGGAGGGATTGCTGGAAGCGATGATCGCATCCAGTACGGAAGATCAATTCGGCAAAAAACAATACGAAGAAATTGGTTTTATATCAGCAAATACTCTTGCAGAATCCGTGTCAAGAACATTGGAATATGCCTATGATGACTGGTGTATCTCGAAATTTGCAGAAAAATTGGGGAAAACAGACATTGCAAAGAAATACCAGCTACGTTCTGCAAACTGGATGAACCTTTTGCATCCCGAAACACGCTTCTTCCAACCAAGAAAAGACGGAATTTTTCTTCCGTTCTTCAGACCGAATGAAGTCAATCATCATTTTACGGAAGCAAACGGATGGCAGTATTCCCTGGCGGCTCCGCAGCATATCCAGCCTTTGATCGATATGCATGGCGGAAACGAAGGAATGGTAAATTTCCTGGATACGATGTTTTTCGGATCTTCAACCATGTCGGGACGTGAGCAGGCAGATATTACCGGATTGATCGGGCAATATGCGCACGGAAACGAGCCTTCTCACCACATGGCTTATACTTACAATTATTGTGGTGCTCCTGAGAAAACACAGGCTTTGGTCGATACGATCCTGAAAACGTTCTATACCGACCAGCCGGATGGACTCTCCGGAAACGAAGATTGCGGACAGATGTCGGCATGGTACGTCCTGAGCGCAATGGGCTTTTACCCGGTTTCGCCGGGAAGTCCGACTTATGCAATTGGCCGCCCGATGATGGATTATGTATCCATACCAGGTGAGAAAATCGCTTTTGAGATTAAGACTTTGAATAATTCAGCTGAAAATAAGTATGTGCAATCCATTTCCTGGAACGGGAAAGCGTATGAAAAGCTATTCATTACGCATCAAATGATCCAAGAAGGCGGATTGCTTGAAATTACCATGGGAGCAAAACCTAACAGGCAAATTGCGAATTACGAATTGGATCTGAGACACGAAATCAGTCCGGCATTCGTTCCGGTACCGTTTTTCACCACATCTCAAACCATGTTTGAAACAACCATGGAATTGGGAATCGATGTGCTGTTCTTTGAAAAAGGGAGGGTTTACTACAGCTTTGACGGGGAGAAATACGAACCGTTCTACAAGCAGGGTGGAAAGAACATCCGTCTGAACGAAACAACAACCGTATATGCAAAAGTGGTTCGGGAAGATGGTGCTGAAAGTAAAGTGATCAAAACCGTGTTTACGAAATATGTGCGAGATAAGAAGATTGCACTGATTACCGAATACGCCAATCAGTATTCCGGCGGCGGCGATCAGGCATTGGTAGATGGCCAGCGAGGAACGGATGAATACCGCGGAACCGAATGGCAGGGTACTTTCGGGAAAAATGTACAGGGAATTATTGAGTTGAATGAGACCAGGGAGATTTCCATGATCGGATTTTCCTACCTGCAAGACCAAAAATCCTGGATTTTCCCTCCGAAAAGTGTAAGCATTGAAGTTTCTGCGGACGGAGTAAATTATAAAAAGCTCGGGAAAGTTCCCGGTGTTCAGGTGAAGGAAGGAGATAGACTGAAAGTAGGCGAGATAGGCTTTGAAGTCGCTCCGACAACTTGTAAATTTATCCGTTTCAGTGTGGAGAATTACGGTCCATGCCCCGATTGGCACTTAGGCAAAGGAAACCAAACCTGGTTGTTCCTGGATGAAATCACGGTGAAATAATTTTTGGATTTTAAGACTTCAAGATTTTAAGATTTTAGGACGGAGAAATGAATTTTGTCCTAATATCCTGTAGTCTTAAAATTCCAATATCAACTTAAAATACACAAACGGTCAATTATTCCTCTTAAAAGTTGTTAACTTTAGCGCTCTTTTAAACTAAACTTAAAGAATGAAAAAAATAGTATTGGCATTGGTCTTATTGACCTACTCGTTGGGTAACATCGCCCGTGCAGACGAAGGGATGTGGCTTCCTTTCCTGATCGGAAGAAACTACGAGGACATGAAAAAACATGGTCTGAAACTGACCCAGGAGCAAATTTACTCCATCAATAAATCGTCTTTGAAAGATGCAGTAATCTCATTCGGAGGTTTTTGTACCGGCGAGATTATTTCAAACCAAGGTTTGATTTTAACAAACCACCACTGTGGTTATGATGCAATTGCGTCAAACTCAACGAAAGAACACAATTACCTGGATAACGGTTTTTGGGCGAAGAATTTCAAAGAGGAGATCGCAGTTCCCGGATTGACGGCAACGTTCATGATCAGTATGAAAGATGTTACGGCAGAAGTAATGAAGGAATTAAATGCTAAAATGACTCCTGAAGAACGTGCTAAAAAGATTAAGGAAGTAACTGATATTTTGGTAAAAGATGCAACAACAGGGACACACTACGAGGCGTTCGTTCGTGATTTTTACGATGGAAATGAGTTTTATTTATTCGTGAAAGAAACATTTAAAGATGTTCGTTTGGTGGGTACACCTCCGCAGTCTGCAGGTAAATTCGGTGGAGATACTGATAACTGGGAATGGCCGCGTCATACGGCAGATTTCTCCATGTTCAGAGTGTATGCAGGAGCAGATAACAAACCGGCTGATTTCAGTGATGCAAACGTTCCTTTAAAACCGAAACATTCATTACCAATCTCTTTAAAAGGTGTGAAACAAGGTGATTATGCAATGATCATGGGATTCCCCGGAAGAACAAACCGTTACCTGACTTCTTACGGTGTGGAACAGGCAATTTCTTTGGAGCAGCCTAAAATTGTTGATATCCGTGCGAAAAAGTTGGAGATCATGAAAAAGTACATGGACAAAGATGTGGAAGTTCGTTTGCATTATTCGTCCAAATATGCGCAGGTTGCAAACTACTGGAAATACTTCATCGGTCAGACAAAACAGTTGAAAGGGAACCATGTTGCTGATAAGAAAAGAAAAATAGAAGATGAGTTTACAAAGTATGCTGCCGGTAAAGCAGAATACAACAATGTTCTTTCAGATATCGAATCTGCTTTTAAAGCGACGGACGATATTATTTACATCAAGGTGTACCAAAGCGAATTTGTGCGCCAGGTAGATATCAATTCAGTAGTTTATTACTACAAATTGGCTGCAGATGCGAAAAAATCAGGAAATGAAGAACGTTATAATATGATCCTGGACGCAGCGAAAGAAATGGCGAATGAGATTTATGCTGAACGTTCCATGGACATCGAATTGGAGACCCTGGAAGAAGTATTGAAAATGTACATCCTTGACGTTCCGATGGAACAGCAAATGGGAATTACACGTTCCATAGGTATGGATGGAGTGGCTGCTTTCATGAGCCGTGTGAAGACAAATTCCATTTTTGCTTCAAAAGAGCGTTTTGAAGAGTTCATGAAGAACTTCGATATGGAGAAAATGAGCCAGGATCCGATGTTCATTCTGATCAAAGATCTGGATAATGCTTACCAGGCTGCAATGGGTCAGGATGCAGTTAAATCTGCAAACACAAAACTGACGGTTGCTAACCGTGCGTTTGTAAAAGGAGTGCGTGAAATGCAGCCGAACAAGAAATTCTACCCGAATGCAAATTCAACGATGCGTTTGACTTACGGAAACGTATTGGCTTACGATCCACGTGATGCAGTTCATTACGACTACTTCACCACATTGGACGGAGTAATGCAGAAAGAAGACCCGACAAACCCGGAATTCGTGGTTGATCCGCGCATTAAGGAATTGTGGCAGAAAAAAGACTACGGTCAGTACGGAGTGAACGGGAAACTGCCTGTAAACTTCCTTTCCAACAACGATATCACAGGAGGTAACTCCGGTTCACCGGTGATCAACGCAAACGGAGAATTGATTGGTACAGCATTCGACGGAAACTGGGAAGCCATGTCCGGTGACATCTACTTCGAGCCAAATATTCAGCGTACGATCTCTTTGGATGTTCGCTATACGCTTTGGTTGATCGACAAGTGCTACGGCGCAACGAATTTGATTAACGAAATGAAGTTGGTGAAGTAATCACTGTATTTTAAAAATAGAAGAGCCGTTGGTCGAGAGATCAGCGGCTTTTTTGAGTTAATCGAAATCCTGGAATCGGTATAATTGACTGCTAATAATCTCAATAATAGCTATAAATTGATGATTGGATTCATTCACATAGATGTGGCGTTCTTTTTGTGAATCGTAATTAGGATCATTCGCAGTGATTATAATCTGTTTGGAGAAGGAAAGCGGGATGTTCTTTTCTTCAACTCTGAATCGCTTCGATTTTTGATGTTTGAGCAGTTCATAAATAAAAACCTTTCCGGGATTCGTGTAAGTATCTTTCTCATGAAGAATGTCACTGAATACAGTATATGCAATTGTTTTAAGCAGATTTGTTTGGGGTGATTTAAGTGCCTCAAGGATATTTTCCTCTAACCACCCCACAGTTAATCCTTTGGTGCTCTTTGGCAAACGGTGAATTAGTAATTCCGTTCGGGTTGATATGCGGATACCGAGGAATTTGATAGGTATTTTCTCACTTTCTGTAATTTTCAAATAACCATGAGCAATAAGCTCTTTTACAGTGAAACCAAAAAGCTCAGCCGCAAAATCCATAAACAGGTCCAGGCTGCTCCAGGAATCCAACTTAAATTTGTGCTTCGGAATGGCTGTAAGTGCCCGTTCACTGAATAGTAAGGATGTACTTTTAGTTGGTTCCATTTATCTGCGTTCTGCAACTTTCAGTTTAGTAATGTTGTAATTGTTCCTTGAATCCGGTTTGATAAGAATGTACCCGTTTTGTATTATCAATTTATTGCTCATAATATAGCGATCTGGACCTAAGGGATACTTTTCACTTAACATGATTGTATCACCGATAATTTGGTAGTCACCGTAATGATTGGTCCCGCCGAAGAAGCCATAATCGCTCAGCTTGTAAGTTTTATTCTGTCTTAAGTAAAGTGTCAGACCATTGATCTCATCAAAGGAATCAGCTTTTAGAACAATAGGGCTAGATTCTCTTAAATATTTCTTTGTGCGTATCGTAATTACAATGGTAAAGTGTAAGAGGCAGATAATTAATGGAAAAAGATATCCGTATGCTTTTTTTTTAATTAACCGGATGATTGAATAAATAACAATTCCGGCTAAAAGAGCATGCATAAAAAAGAACCGG